>DATBBL010000032.1:0-2615 GCA_036271015.1 Acidimicrobiia bacterium | reverse complement strand
CCGCCGCCAGTAGCGCAGAAAGCCCGTGGTCGAAGGGGGCCCGCACGGGGTAGAAACGTGGTATGGCGGCTCGTTGGTGGCACTCCCGCTACGGGGGATCGTTCCTCCGCGAGCTGGTGCTGGTCGTCGCCTTGTTGCTGCTCTACAAGTACGGCCGGTTCCTCACCAAGGGCCACGTCGACACCGCGCTGCACAACGCGCGCGACGTGATCAGCCTGGAGCGGTCGCTCGGGGTCTTCAGCGAGGCGCGGCTGCAGGATCTGGTGCTGCGCGACACCACGCTGATCCGCTTCCTCAACGTGTACTACCTCGTCGCGCACGTCGCGGTGACCGCGGCCGCGTTCCTCTGGCTCTACGCGCGGCACCCACCGACCTACCGTCGCTTCCGCAACGTGATGGTCGTGATCACGCTCTGGGGCATGGTCGTGCACCTCGTGCTCCCGCTCGCGCCGCCCCGCATGTTCCCGAACCTGGGGTTCGTCGACACCGCGCGGGTCTTCGGACCCGCGTCCTACGGTGCGGGGAGCCCGTACAAGGGTTTCGCCAACCAGTTCGCGGCGATGCCGTCGCTGCATTTCGGGTGGGCGCTGGTGATCGCGTGGGCGGTGTTGATCGCGACGTCGAGCAAGTGGCGGTTCGCGGTGCTGGCGCATCCGGTGATCACGCTCGCCGCCATCGTGCTCACTGCGAACCACTACTGGCTCGACGCGGTCGTGGCGACGATCCTCTTCGTCGCCGCGCTCGGGGTCGACCACCTCATCGAGCGACACCGGAAGCGCAAGGAGCAACGAGCGAACGTCGGCGGAACGCCGACCCCTGCCGCGGCCACTGCTCGATCGTCGATCGGCTCACCGTCCACGTACCGTCCGGCGGCACCGCGCGCGCCGGCCGCGAGCTCGGCGACCTGCTGCCGAGCACCCAGCAGCCGAGGCTGACCCGGGCGCCGGTGCTCCCGGGTCAGATGGTCGCCACCGAGGCCAACGCGACCCGCAACGTGGAAGGGATGAGCGCGGATTCGCGGGTCCCGGGCGTCACCGACACGTAGGTGATGGTCCCGAGGCAGGCCGGACGACCCGCCACCGTCGCGGTGTAGACGAGGTCGAACGACTTGGTGCCGATCCGGCCCGGCGCCACCGCGATCGCCACGTGGTCGTCGAACCCGGCCGGGCCCTGCCACTCGACCACCGCCTTCACCACCATCACGTCGAACTCGCGGAAGAACGCGGTCGCGGGCTCGAAGCCGAGTGACTCGAAGAAGCGGGTCGACGCCTCGTCGAAGTAGGTGAGCCAGTGGGCGTTGAACACCACGCCCTGGGCGTCGACCTCGGCGTAGCGGGGCCGGACGTGGTGGACGAAGCTCACCCGCGCAGTTCGCCGCCGTGCGCGGTCGTCACCGCGTCGATGGCGCGCTGGCGGAACGCGCCCACGTCGGCGTCGGTGAGCGTCCGGTCCGGGGCCCGGAAGCGCAGCGCGAACGCCAGGCTCCGCTTCCCGGCGCCGAGCGCGTCCGAACGGAACACGTCGAACGCTCGCACGTCCTCGAGCACGTCGCCGACCGCGGCCCGGACCGTGCGCGCGACGTCGGCAGCCGCGACGCGCTCGTCGAACACGAACGCCAGGTCGACGGTCGACGCCGGGTAGCGGGACGGTGCCCGGAACGTGCGGTCGCGGCGAGCGGCGTCGAGGAGGGTGTCGAGGACCAGCTCCGCGGTCACGACCGGCGCGTCGAGCCCGAGCGCGGCCAGCACCTCGGGGGCGACCTCCCCCACCGTGCCGGCCTCGTGGCCGTCGACCACGACCCGGGCCGCGCGCCCGGCGCGATGGCCGGCCAGGTCGGCGGGCTCCAAGGTCATGTCGTCGATCCCCAGGGCGTCGATCACCGCGGTGACGGCATCGACCGCGTCGTACACGTCGACCGGTCGGTCGTCCTCGACCGGGCGGCGGACCACGGCGCCCGCCAGCGCCAGCGCGACGTGCTCGGGCTCGTCGGGGAGGGGATCGTCGGCCGTCGGGGGGCCGAGCGGGGTCAGGAACACCCGGCCCATCTCGAACAGCGCGACGTCGGCCAGGCCCTGGGCGCGGTTGCCGGCCACCGCCCGCAGCAGCCCGGGCAGCACCGCGGTGCGGAGGACCGACTCCTCCGCCCGTAGCGGGTTGGTGGCGCGCACCACCCGGTCGAGCGGCGCCCCGGCGCGCTCGAGGTCGCTCGGCGCGACCAGCGACAGGGTGATCGCCTCGGAGAGTCCGGCGCCGACCAGCGCGTCGGCGACCAGACGACGCTCCTGCTGGCGGGCGGTGAGCATGCCGACCTGACCGTGGGTGTCGGGCAGGGTCCGGCCGATGCGGTCGAAGCCGACGCGGCGGGCGACCTCCTCCACCAGGTCGATCTCGCGCTCGAGGTCGGGCCGGAAGGTCGGGACCAGCGCCACCATCGCGGGCTCGGGACCGGAGGTGTCGTCGTCACCGTCTGCCGCGGGTTCCAATTCGATGCCGAGTGGCGCCAGCGAGTCCCACACGTCCTCGGCGTCGAGCTCGGTGCCGAGGACCGCGTTCACGCGGCTCGCACGCAGGCGGACCCGCGCCCGCTCCACCGGGGCCGGGTACACGTCGCGCGC
>DATBBL010000031.1:0-2784 GCA_036271015.1 Acidimicrobiia bacterium | reverse complement strand
GCGCTTGACGTACGGCCTCGAGCAGAGCTCGCGCCCCTACGTTCGTGGCAAGGTGCTCAGTCCAGCCCCGTTCGGTGGGATCGCGACGCACGAAGGGCATGCTGCACACCGAGACAGTGTAGACCGAACACACGTTCGTCGAGAGTTGGAAACCACGCGGTGGAAGGTCTCCCAGAACGCCGGGTTGAGGTCACCGGCGCGCCAGCCGGGTCGCGGCCTGAGTTCCACTCCAGCTCGTAGGAGGCGACAGCGCACGCGTTGGGGATGCACGCCGAGGCGTTGACCGATCGGGATTGTTGACCAGCCTGCCTCGTACAGCCGCGCCGCTTCGGCGACTTGTTCGACCGCATACGCACGTCCGAGCGGGCAGACGCTCATCGCCGACAAGGGCAAGTGGAGCATCGTCGACTTCCCGGCGCACTGAACGCTCAAGTCGGCCCTGAGAGCGGTCGTTGCGACGGGCATGGCGGCTTCGGTCCTCGACCCCGCGCGACCAGACGCGCCTCCGACGCACGCGCCCGCGTCGGCCACGGCCGAAGGCCATCCCACCTGGACCCGGGTGGGACGCGTGCTCCCGGTCGCGCTTCTCGCCGTTCCGGCCGCGTTCATTGTCTGGATGGGGTGGCGCCATCGGTGGACCGCCGACGACGGCTTCATCAACTTCCGGATCGTGCGGCACATCGTCGACGGTCACGGACCGGTCTTCAACACGGGCCAGCGCGTCGAGGTCGGCACCAGCCCGCTGTGGCTCGCGGTGCTGAGCGTGCTCGACTTGCTGCTGCCGTTCCGGCTCGAGTGGATCGCCGCCATCACTTCACTGGCGGCGACAGGTGGCGCGGTCGCCCTCGCGGTGTTCGGCACCCGACGCGCCTCGTGGCCGGCAGTGCCGAAGGGAGCAGTGCTGCTCCCACTGGGTGCGATCGTCTACGCGGCGCTGCCGCCGGTATGGGACTTCGCAACGTCGGGGCTCGAGAACGGGTTGGGATTGCTCTGGATCGCAGTCTGCTGGTGGCTGCTCTGCACGCGCATCGCGACCGGGCGTCTCGAACCCGCACCGCGCTGGTGGGTGCCGGTCGTGTTGTCGCTCGGTCCCCTCGTGCGTCCCGACCTGGCGTTGTTCAGCGTCGCGTTCATCGTCGCGCTGCTCGTGCTGTGCGAGCGACGGTTCGTCACGATTGGGCGGGTGACCGCGCTCGCGGCCGTGGTCCCCGTCGTGACCGAGCTCGCGCGGATGGCGTACTACGGCGACATCGTGCCCAACACCGCGATCGCCAAGGAGGGGATGTCGTCGAACTGGGGTCAGGGCTGGGCGTACCTGCGCGACTACGTGACGCCCTACGCGCTCGTCGTCCCGATCGTGCTGCTGATCGTCTGGTGGCTCGTCGCCACCCGGTGGTCGGGAGGCATCGGAGCACGACCTGACCTGGTCGTCGGACTCGTCGTGGTCGCGGGCGGCCTGCTGCACGCGCTCTACGTCGTCCGCGTCGGCGGCGACTTCATGCACGCACGCATGTTGTTGCCGACGACCTTCATGGTGCTCCTCCCGGTGTCGGTGGTCGCCGTGCGCGCTCGCGGGTGGTGGCTGGCCGCCATCGTGCTGGTGTGGGCCGTGGTGTGCGCAGGATGGATGCGGCCGCCGTACTCGACCGCGCTCCCGACGGGGGTCTCGGCTGCGGCCGCGCCGGACCCATACGATCCTGGCACCGGGATCGCCGACGAACGACTCTTCTGGGTGCGGTCGTCGGGCACTGCGCATCCCGTCACCCTCGACGACTATCTCCCGCGCAACATGTTCGCCCGCGAAGGTGCACGCGTTGCGCGTCTCGCCGCCGACGGACATCGGGGCCTCCTGCTCCACCCAGGCGACAGCGCGCGATCTCTGGTTCCGCTCCGAGCGGGCGTGGATGCGCAGATCGTCGTGACGGAACCGGCGCTCGGGCTACTCGCGTACGCGGCGGGAGACCGTGTCGACGTCGTCGACGACCACGGTCTGGCCAGCCCGCTCGCGGCGCACCAGCGACTCCACGCACGAGGACGACCCGGGCACGAGAAGATCCTCTCCGACGCCTGGTTCGTCGCCGAGTACGCGGACCCTCGTGACCGCATACCCGACGGCGTCAACCCCCGCGAGGTCGCCGCGGCCCGCCGCGCGTTGGGGTGTGAACCCTTGCGGAGCTTGGAGGACGATCCGACACGCCGCTTCAACCTCACCGACGCCATGCGGGACTTCGAGGACGCGCTCACGACATCGTCGTACCGCTTCGCGCCCGACCCGGTGATTGCCGCTCGGCAAGCCTGCAGAAGGGGGAACGCGTGACGGATCCCTGCCGTGTCACGCCATAAAGCTTCAGGTGATGGTTGGGTCTCGACGAGCGGGCGCTGCGGCGGCATGATGGGCGGCGCTTCGACACTCGGACTGGGGGTACGCGATGGGCGCTCCGACGATTGATGAGTTGCGCGAGCACGTGCGGGCTCCGGTGATCACGGCGGGTGATCCGGGCTATGACGAGGCGCGTGCGGTGCACAACGGGATGTTCGACAAGCATCCTGCAGTGGTCGTGCGCGCCGAGCAGGTCGCGGATGTGATCGCCGCGGTGAACTATGCGCGCGACGCCAGCGTGGACCTGTCGGTACGGGGAGGCGGGCACAGCGCACCGGGTTTCGGCACCAACGACAACGGGATGGTGATCGACCTGTCGCTGCTGCGGCACGTGCACATCGACCCGCAGGCCCGTACGGCGCGCGCCGGTGGTGGCGCGACGTGGGGCGACTTCAACTATGCGA
>DATBBL010000030.1:0-14174 GCA_036271015.1 Acidimicrobiia bacterium | reverse complement strand
CTCGAGCAGCCGCGCCCGCTCGCGCGCGCCGACGTCGGGTGGAGACAGGAACAGCCGGGGCACGGTCAGGAACGTAGCGGAGGCGTGCGGACGCTGTCGCGGAGCGACCCGAACAGGAGGCACGGGAGCGGTCGGTAGCCTTGGCGGCCGTGAGCATCGTCGTGACGGGTGGCGCAGGTTTCATCGGCGCAAACCTCTGCCGTCGCCTGAGCGGGAGCGGTGAGACCGTCGTGGCGTTCGACGACCTCTCCTCCGGTGACCGCGACAACCTGCGCGACCTCGACGTGACGTTGGTGGAGGGCACCATCCTCGACGCCGACGCCCTCGACCGCGTGGTGCGCGACGCGACCGCGATCGTCCACCTCGCAGCGCGGCCGTCGGTGCCGCGCTCGATCGCCGATCCGATGGCGTCGCACCTCGTCAACGCGACCGGCACCGTGGAGGTGCTGGAAGCGGCGCGGCGCGCCGGGAACGTGCACGTGATCGTCGCGTCGTCCTCGTCGGTCTACGGCGCGAACCCGACGCTGCCCAAGCACGAGGACCTCGCCACCGTCCCGCTGAGCCCGTACGGCGCCAGCAAGCTCGCCACCGAGGGCTACGCCCTCGCCTATCAGGAGTCGTTCGGGCTGCCGGCGCTGGCGTTCCGGTTCTTCAACGTGTTCGGGCCGTTGCAGCCGGCCGGACACGCCTACGCCGCGGTGGTCCCCGCCTTCGTGTCGGCCGCGCTCGCGGGCGAGCCGCTCGTGGTGCACGGCGACGGGAAGCAGACCCGCGACTTCACCTTCGTCGACACCGTCACCCATGTCATCGCCGACGCCATCACCCGCCGGGTCACGTGCCCGGCGCCGCTGAACTTGGCGTTCGGGACCCGTACCGACCTGCTGAGCCTGATCGGCGAGCTCGAGTCGGTGTTGGGCACGCGCCTCGCCGTCGACCACGTGGAGAGCCGCGCCGGCGACGTGCGCCACTCCCAGGCCGACTCCAGCCGTCTGCAGGAGCTCTTTCCCGACGTCGAGCCCGCCCCGCTCGCCGACGCGCTGCGCGCCACCGTCGACTGGTTCCGTGCGCAGTGACGACGCGCTGAAGCGCGTCATCGACGTCCTCGGCGCATCCACCGCGCTCGTCGTCCTCTCGCCGCTGCTGGCCGTCGTCGCGGTGCTCGTGCGCGTCCGCATGGGACCGCCGGTGTTGTTCCGGCAGCTCCGCCCGGGGCGGGAAGGGCGACCGTTCGAGCTGACGAAGTTCCGCACCATGACCGACCAGCGAGGCCCCGACGGCACGCTCCTCCCCGACGCGCAACGGCTCACCGCGCTCGGCCGCTTCCTCCGGCGCACGAGCATCGACGAGCTGCCCGAGCTGGTCAACGTGGTGCGCGGCGACATGAGCCTCGTCGGTCCCCGTCCTCTCCTCATGGAGTACCTGCCGCGCTACTCCGCCGAGCAGGCGCGGCGGCACGAGGTGCGGCCCGGCGTGACCGGGTGGACGCAGGTGAACGGCCGCAACGAGCTGACGTGGGACGAGAAGTTCGCGCTCGACGTGTGGTACGTGGACCACCGCTCGACCCGGCTCGACCTCGAGATCCTGGGGCGGACGGTGTCGCAGGTGCTCGGCGGGCAGGGCGTCAGCGCGCCCGGTCACGCGACGATGGAGCCGTTCCGCGGGAGCAGGCGGTGAGTCGCCTCATCGTGATCGGCGGGTCGGACCAGGGCCGGCAGGTGCTCGACGCCATCGTCGCCGAAGGCGCGCACGAGCCGGTCGGTGTGCTGGACCGCTCGCTCGCGCGCGGCGACGACGTCGCCGGTGTGCCCGTCCTCGGCACCGACGCCGATCTCCCCGCGTGCGCGGCGCACACGGGCGCCGACCACTTCGTCGTCGCCATCGGCGACAACGCGACGCGCGGCCGCCTCCTCGAGCACTCGGCCGCCGCCGCGCCCCACCTGACGCCGGCAACGATCGTGCACCCGGCCGCGGTGCTGAGTGACGACGCCACCATCGGTGCCGGCTCCATCGTCCTGGCCGGCGCGGTCGTGGGCAACGCTTGCCGGCTCGGCCGGGGTGTGCTGCTCGGCATCCGGTCCTCGGTCGACCACGACGGGGTGGTCGCCGACCACGCCAGCCTCGGCCCCGGCGCCACCACCGGCGGGCACGTCCACCTGGGGCGGGCGACCGCCGTCGGGCTCGGCGCCAGCGTCATCCACGGCGTCACCATCGGCGACGACACGGTGATCGGGGCGGGCGCGGTCGTGGTGGACGACGTGCCCGACCGGGTCGTGGCCTACGGCGTGCCCGCCCGCGTGGCCCGGAACCGTCAACCGGGCGAGGCCTATCTCTGAGCATCTGCGCCTGATCGGACGCGGACCCCGTAGTGCAGTAATTTCTTGGTCCGCCCTGGCCGCGCCGGCAGGAAGCGCGACGCCGCCCCGGAGGACCACTTGCCCGACCGCACGCCGGAACCTCCGGAGGGCGAGCGTCAGCGGTACACGCTCCCGAACGAGTACGGCCCCGCTCGCCCGCCGCTGGGGAACGACGACGACCTCTACGACGACGACACCCCGGCGGTGACGTTGCACGAGCGCGACGCGCCGACGACAGTCGGGACGGCCGGGAGCGCGGCGACCGCGGCCGTCGCGCCCGTCGCGCCCGTTGCGCCCGTCGCCGCGACGATGCCGGTCACCGCGAACGGTCAGAGCGAGGGAGCACGTCCTCGACCTCCGACGACCGAGCAGCCACTGTCACGCCGTGAGTTGCGTGAGCAACGCGAACGCGCCCAGGCGGCGGAGAAGACGACCAAGACCACCCGGCCACCGCGTTCGAAGCGCGCCAAGTGGATCCGCCGCGGGATCGCGATCGCGGTGGTGCTCCTGCTCGTCCCGGTCGCAGTGTCGTACGTCAACTACCTGCAACGGCCCGGCAGCGACACACTCTCGGTGCGTACCGTCGAGTGGATCCGCGACCACGGCGGCAACGGCATCGTGAACACCGTCGAACGCTGGTGGTACACGAACAACCCGCCGCCCACCGGCGGCAAGCCGAGCGCGATCAAGGTGCAGGACACCGTCACCGACACCACGACCAAGGCCGACACCGCGCCGCCGACCTACCCGCAGATCCAGCGCATCCCGCCACCGATCGCGCGCGTCGCCACCCCCGCGCCCGTGGTGGAGCCCAACGAGGGTGTGTGGCAACCCACCGGGCGCCTGGTGTCGGGGCAGCCTGCCGTCTACACCACGTACGTGCGTCCCGACGCGGCGCACACCTCGTACTACACCGGCTTGATGTGGCTCGACACCAAGTTGCTACGGGCCAACTACGTCATCGGGACCGAGCAACCCGGCGGCGGACCGAACCCCTGGGGATCGGAGATCCCGGAATCGCAACGCGACATCGCGATCGCCTCGTTCAACTCCGGGTTCAAGATGGACTCCGCCAACGGCGGTGCCTACCTCGACGGCCAGGAGATCGTCCCGCTCCGGGGCGACGCGGCGTCGCTCGTCATCAACCAGGACGGCTCGGCGAACGTGGGTGTGTGGGGCCGCGACTTCGCCATGTCACCCGACATCAAGGCGGTGCGCCAGAACCTCGCGCTGATCGTCGACAACGGGCAGCTGAACCCCGCGCTGCAGGAGAACGACACCAGCCTCTGGGGCGCCACCCTGGGCAACAACGTGTTCGTGTGGCGTTCCGGCGTCGGGGTCACCGCC
This sequence comes from Acidimicrobiia bacterium, assembly GCA_036271015.1. Taxonomy (GTDB): domain Bacteria; phylum Actinomycetota; class Acidimicrobiia; order IMCC26256; family DASPTH01; genus DASUAS01. The sequence goes on along the minus strand of DATBBL010000030.1, from coordinate 10,473 downwards.
GACGGCGCGCTCGTCTACGCCGGGGGTCCGGCGATGTCGATCGTCTCCCTGGCACGCACCTTGCAGGCGGCGGGCGCGGTACGCGCCATGGAGATGGACATCAACACCGACTGGGTGAGCGCGTTCACCTACGTGCCGCAGGACCCGAACACGTTCAACTCACCCATCGTCGGGAGCAAGCTGCTCGACGGCATGACGCACGACGGCAGCCAATACCTCCAGCAGAGCTCGCGCGACTTCTTCGCGTTCACCGCCGACGCCAAGGTCGTCGCGCCGCTCCCGACGACGACCACGACCCCGCCCACGACCACCAGGCCGAAGAAGAAGTAGCCGCTCGGCGAGGGGTTCGCTCGCGCTACCGCGGGTCGAGCTCCAGGCTGCAGGAGTTCATGCAGTAGCGCTGGCCGGTCGGCCCGGGACCGTCGGGGAACACGTGGCCGAGGTGACCACCGCAGCGGCGGCAGACGACCTCCTCTCGCACCATGCCATGGCTGCGATCGACCTTGATCTCCACCGCGTCGGCCACCAGCGGCTCGGTGAAGCTCGGCCAGCCCGTCCCCGACTCGAACTTGGTCGACGCGTCGAAGAGCTCGGCGCCGCACCCGGCACACCGGTAAACGCCGTCGTCGTGGCAGTCCCAGTACTTGCCGGTGAACGCCCGCTCGGTGCCCGCCTGCCGCAGCACCTGGTACTGCTCGGGGCTGAGCTCCGTCCGCCACTGGTCGTCGGTCTTCTCGATGCGGTCCGTCATGTCGTCTCCTCGGGCAGGTACGCCCAACATTCGATCTCCACTTGCGCGCCGGCGGGCAGACCTGCGACGCCGACGGTGGTGCGCGCGGGCCGATGGGCCCCGATCGCGCCCTCGTACAACGCATTCACCGTCGCAAAGTTCCCCAGATCGGTGAGAAAGATGGTGGCGCGGGCGACGTCGCCCCACGACCCGCCGCAGTCGGCCAGCACGGCCCGAATGTTGGCCAGGACCTGCTCGGTCTCGGCTTCGATCCCACCGGCAACGAGCTTCCCGTCCGCGCCGATGCCCACCTGCCCCGCCAGCGCCACGAAGTCGCCGGCCCGCACCGCGGGCGAGTACGGGCCTGCGACCGGCGGCGCACTCGGCGTGCGCACGGGCTCGACCGTCACGGGTCGATCATCGGCGCGTGCCAGGCCTCGGCCGGGTCCTCGAGCAGCCGGCTCTGCTCCTCGGGGCCCCAGGTCTGGCGGTGGTACGGGTACGCGGGGCCGTGGTCGACGAGGACGTTGTCGACGACCCGCCACGACGACTCGACGCCGTCTTCGCGGGCGAACAGCAGGGTCTCGCCGTGCAGCGCGTCGGTGAGGAGCCGCTCGTACGCCGACGCCTCGCCCGGATGATCGTTGCAGAGGTACAGCTCCACGTTCTCGCCGTGGAAGCCCTCGCCCGAGGCCTTGACCCGGACGCCGGCGGCGATGGTGATGCGCGGGTTGAGCTGGAAGCGGAAGTAGTTCGTCTCGTAGGGCAGTTGCTCGAACTCGGCGAACACGTTGGTCGGGGGCCGGTGCAGCTCGACCCGCACCTCGGTGCACGTGCTCGGCAGGTACTTGCCGGCCCGGATGTAGAACGGCACGCCCCCCCAGCGCCACGAGTCGATGTGCAGGCGGACGGCGGCGAACGTCTCGACGTCGGAATCCGGCGCCACGCCGGCCTCGTCGCGGTAGCCCTCGTACTGGCCGCGCACGAGGTCGTCGGGCTTCAGGGTCTCGATGGCGTCGAACACGCCCTCCTTGCTGTCGCGCAGCTCCTCCACGCCGGGTCCGACGGGCGGCTCCATGGCAAGCAACGCGACCGTCTGGAACAGGTGGTTCTCGATGACGTCGCGCAGCGCGCCGACCTCTTCGTAGAACTTCCCCCGCCCCTGCACGCCGAAGTTCTCCGCCATCGTGACCTGGACCGAGCGGACGTAGTTGCGGTTCCAGATCGGTTCGAGGAACGAGTTGGCGAAGCGAAAGTAGATGAGGTTCTGGATCGCCTCTTTGCCCAGGTAGTGGTCGATCCGGAAGATGTCCTTCTCGGGGAACACCGAGTGGAGCACCTGGTTGAGCTCCTGCGCCGACTTGAGGTCGCGCCCGAAGGGCTTCTCGACGATGACGCGCGCGTTCTCGGCGCAGCTCGACGACCCGAGACCCTCGACGACCTTCTCGAACATGCTCGGCGGGATGGCGAGGTAGTGCGCCGGGCGCCTGCAGCCCGTGAGCTCCTTCTTCAGCCGGCGGTACGTCGTCTTCTCGTTGTAGTTGCCGTCGATGTAGCGAAGCAGCGACGTGAGCTTCTCGTAGACGTCCTCGTCGTCGACACCACCGCCGTACTGCGTGATGCTGTCGCGGGCACGCTGGCGCAGGTCGTCGACCGTCCACTGCGACGAGGCGACGCCGATGACGGGGACGTCGAGCACGCCCTTCTTCACCATCGCGTAGAGCGCGGGGAAGATCTTCTTCCGGGCGAGATCGCCCGTCATGCCGAAGAAGACGAGCGCATCGGACGGATCGTTCGCTCTCATTTGGTCTCTCCGATGGTTTGATCGAGCTTCTCGTCGTGGCCCCCGAACTCCTTGCGCATCGCCGACAACAGCCGGTCCGCGAAGTCGGCGCCGTCACGCGACGTGAAGCGCGCGAACAGCGCCGCGCTGAGGACGTCGGCGGGGACACCTTCGTCGACCGCGGCATGGATGGTCCAGCGACCTTCGCCGCTGTCGGAGACCCGCCCGGCGAAGTCGGTGAGATCGTGGTTCTCCGAGAGCGCGTGCGCGGTGAGATCGAGCAGCCAGCTGGCGACGACGCTCCCGCGCCGCCACACCTCGGCGACCTCGGGGATGTCGAGGTCGTACTGGTAGTACTTCGCGTCGCGCAGCGGCGCGGTCTCCGCATCGGCCTGGCGATGCTGCTTGCCCACGTCGGCGTTGTGCAGGATGTTGAGGCCCTCGGCGTACGAGGCCATCATCCCGTACTCGATCCCGTTGTGCACCATCTTCACGAAGTGCCCGGCACCGTTGGGTCCGCAGTGGAGGTAGCCGTTCTCCGCGGTCGACGGCTCACCGGTGCGGCCCGGGGTGCGGGCGGCGCTGTCGACCCCGGGGGCGATCGACCGGAACACCGGGTCGAGGTGGGACACCACGTCGTCCTCCCCGCCGATCATCAGACAGAAACCCCGGTCGAGACCGAAGACCCCACCGCTCGTGCCGACGTCGACGTAGTGGATGCCGCGAGGCCGCAGACGCTCGGCCCGGTCGACGTCGTCGCGGTAGTACGAGTTCCCGCCGTCGATGATGATGTCGCCCGGCTCCAGGTGCTCGAGCAGCTTCTGGATGGTGTCGTCGACGAATGCGGCCGGGACCATGATCCACACCGCCCGGGGCGTTTCGAGCTTCGCCACGAACTCCTCGACCGAGTAGGCCCCCGTCGCCCCTTCGCCCACCAGCTCGTCGATCGGCGGCTTGCTGACGTCGTAGGCCACGCACTCGTGGCCGTCGCGCATGAGTCGCCGGACGAGGTTGGCACCCATCCGGCCGAGGCCGATCATCCCGAGCTGCATCTGCTTGCTCCCTTCGTCACCCGCCAGCTTGCCAGGCGCCGACCCCGGCCCGAATTGTCCGGCGCCGCGAAGCGTCACCCGCCCGGTGGACGCACGACCTCAGCCACCCGGTCAGCTCCGGAGTCGGCGGTACCGGCGGATGAGCGCGGTGGTGCTGCTGTCGTGCTGCAGGTCGGGCTCCGGGCCCGACAACTCCGGGATGATCGCGGTCGCCAGCTTCTTGCCCAGCTCGACGCCCCACTGGTCGAAGGAGTTGATGTTCCAGATCGTGCCCTGGGTGAACACCTTGTGCTCGTAGATCGCGACCAGTTGCCCCAATGAGTGCGGCGTCAGCCGCTCCACCATCATGGTGTTGGTCGGGCGGTTCCCCGGGAAGGTGCGGTGGGGCACCTGGAACGGGGGCACACCTTCCGCCTCGACCTCGGCCGCGGTCTTCCCGAACGCGAGCGCCTCGGTCTGCGCGAGCAGGTTGGCGGTGAGCAGGTTCTGGTGCTCCCCCACCTCGTGGTTGGCGTGCACGAACCCGATGAAGTCGCACGGGATGAGCTTGGTCCCCTGGTGGATGAGTTGGTAGAACGCGTGCTGGCCATTGGTGCCGGGTTGGCCCCACACGATCGGTCCGGTCTGCATCGTGACCGGCCTGCCCTCGAGGTCCACCGACTTGCCGTTGCTTTCCATGTCGAGCTGCTGGAGGTACGCCGGGAAGCGGGCGAGATATTGGCTGTACGGCAGGACGGCCTGCGTCTGGGCCTCGAAGAAGTCGTCGTACCAGATGCCCACGAGGCCGAGCAGCACCGGGAGGTTCGACTCGAACGGCGCGGTGCGGAAGTGCTCGTCGATCGACCGGAAGCCGGCGAGCATCTCGTCGAACTGCTCGTGGCCGATGGCGACCATCAGCGACAGGCCGATGGCGGAGTCGTACGAGTACCGGCCGCCGACCCAGTCCCAGAACTCGAACATGTTGGCGGTGTCGATGCCGAACTTCGCCACCTCCTCCGCGTTCGTGGAGACGGCGACGAAGTGCTTGGCCACCGCCGACTCGTCGCCCCCGAACGCGTGCACCAGCCACTCGCGTGCCGTCCGGGCGTTGGTGAGGGTCTCCAGGGTGGTGAACGTCTTGGACGAGACGATGAACAGCGTCTCGGCCGGGTCGAGGTCGTGGGTGGCCTCCCAGAAGTCGGTGCCGTCGACGTTGCTCACGAATCGGAAGGTCATGTCGCGCTGTGAGAAGTCGACGAGGGCGTCGTACGCCATGTGGGGTCCGAGATCGGAGCCGCCGATCCCGATGTTGACGACGTTGCGGACTCGCCGGCCGGTGTGGCCGACCCACGCACCCGAGCGCACCCGCTCGGAGAACTCGGCCATCTTGCGGAGCACCGCGTGGACCTGCGGCACGACGTTCACGCCGTCGACCTCGACGACCGCGCCCTCGGGTGCCCGCAGCGCGGTGTGGAGCACGGCGCGACCTTCGGTGACGTTGATCTTCTCGCCGCGGAACATCGCGTCGATCCGCTCGCGCAGGCCGGCGCGATGCGCCAACGCGACCAGGAGTCGGAGCGTCTCGTCGGTGATCCGGTTCTTCGAGTAGTCGAGGTAGATGCCGTTGGCATCCACGGTCAGCCGCTCACCCCTCGTCGGGTCGGAAGCGAAGAGGTCGCGGAGGTGAACGTCGCGCTGCTCGGCGAAATGGGCGTCGAGCGCGCGCCACTCGGGGGATTCCGTGATCGGCGCCATGCCGTCAGACTCTACGGTGACTCAGAGGCCGTAGGCCTCGAGGAGCCGGAGCCAGACCTCACTGACGGTCGGGAACGACGGCACCGCGTGCCACAGCGTGTCGAGCGGCACCTCACCGGCGACCGCGATCGTGGCCGCGTGGAGCATCTCGCCGACACCGGGCCCGGTGAAGGTGGCGCCCACGATCACCCGCCGCCGCTCGTCGACCACCAGCTGGCTGGTGCCGGTGATGCCCTTGCCGTGCACGGACGCGCCGGCGACGTCGCCGGTGCCGTAGCTCACGACCCGTACGTCGATGCCGCGTTCGCGCGCGGCGGCCTCGGTGAGCCCGACCGACGCGAGCTGGGGATCGGTGAAGATCACCGCGGGCACGGCCCGGTGGTCGGCCCACGCCTCGATCGACGAGCCGTAGAGGATCGCGTCGGCCGCGACCCGCGCCTGGTACTTCCCCATGTGCGTGAGGAGCACGCGGCCGTTGACGTCGCCGATGGCGTAGAGCCAGCCGCCGTCGATGCCGGTGGCGCGCAGCTGGTCGTCGACCTCGACCGGCTCGCCCGGTTGCAGGCCGACCGCGTCGACCCCGAGGTCGTCGGTGTTGGCGCAGCGGCCGGCGGCCACGAGGAGCTCGTCGCCGACCAGCGTGCGCCCATCGGCGAGCGTGAGCTCCACTGGCGCGTCGTCGACCGCGCGGGCGGCCCGGGTGACCTCGGTGCCGAGGAGCACGGTGATGCCCTCGTGCTCGAACGCGGCGCGCAGCTCGTCGCCCGCGAACGGTTCGAGGGTGCGCACCAGCCGCTCGCTGCGGGCGACGATCGTCACCTCACGTGCGCCGAGTCGCTTCCACGCCTGGGCCATCTCCACGCCCACGACGCCGCCACCCAACACGAGCAGCCGCTCGGGCACCGCCTTGGCGCTGGTGGCGTCGCGGCTGTCCCAGATCCGGATGTCGCGGAGACCGTCGACGGGCGGGATCACCGGCGCGGAACCGGTGGCGAGCACGACCGCCTTGCGGGCCTCGAGCCGGCGCACACCACCCCCCGGCGTCGCGACGTCGACGAGGCGCTCGCCCGCCAACCGACCCCGCCCGCGGACCAGGACGCCGCCGGCACCCTCGAGCCATTCGACCTGGCCGTCGTCCTTCCAGTGGCCGGCGAGGTCGTCACGCCGGGCGAGCACGGCGTCGACATCGAGCTCCCCGGTCACGGCCTCCGCGGCACCGGGCACGCGCCGCACCTCGGCCAGCGCCTCACCCGGGCGGAGCAACGCCTTGCTCGGCATGCACGCCCAGTACGAGCACTCGCCGCCGACCAGCTCGGCCTCGACCACCGCGATGCTCGCGCCGCATTCGACGCACCGCCCGGCGACGTTCTCACCCGCGGAACCGCCACCGATCACGATCACGTCGAACTGCTCGCGCTCGTCCATCGCGGTCAGTCTCCCAGACCCAGAGCGCGATGACGCCGGGTCGGCACGATCTTCGGCGATGATGACCTCATGACGACAGTGCTCGGCATCGACATCGGCGGGACCGGCATCAAGGGTGCGCCCGTCGACACCCGTAGCGGTCAACTGCTCGCCGACCGCCACCGCATCCTCACGCCCCATCCGGCCACCCCCGACGCGGTCGCGGGCGTGGTCGCGGAGGTCGCCCGCTTCTTCGAGTGGACCGGCCCCACCGGCGCCACGTTCCCCGCCGTCGTCAAGGGCGGCATCGCCTACAGCGCGGCGAACGTCGACCCGTCGTGGATCGGCACCAACGCCGCGCAGCTGTTCACGGAGGCGTTCGGCGGTGATGTCACCGTGATCAACGACGCCGACGCCGCCGGGATCGCCGAGCTCGTCTTCGGCGCGGGGAAGGGCCGCGGGGGCGTCGTGATCATGGTCACCCTCGGGACCGGCATCGGCAGTGCGTTGTTCGTCGACGGCACGCTGGTGCCCAACACCGAGCTCGGGCACCTGAGGATGGGGAAGAAGGACGCCGAGAAGCTGGCGTCCGACAGCGTACGAGAGGGCGAGAACCTGTCGTGGAGGGAGTGGTCGGGCCGCCTCGAGGAGTACCTGCAGATGGTCGAGGTGCTGTTCTCTCCCGACCTCTTCATCGTCGGCGGGGGGATCAGCAAGAAGGCGGACAAGTTCCTCCCCCGGCTCGACCTCCACACCGAGATCGTGCCCGCCCAGCTCCTGAACGAGGCCGGGATCGTCGGCGCCGCGCTCGCGCACGCCCAGCGCGCCCCGGTGCCGCACACCGACTGACGCCGATGCGCTACTCCGGTGGCGTGGCCATCGGCGTGCGCCCGGCGAACCCGGCGTCGGGCCAGTGCCACCACTCGATCGTGTCCTCGCCGTCGAGCCAGCACAGGAGGTAGGTCTCGCCCGACGGCGCGAGCGCCGGGAAATCGATGAGCCCGCGCTCGGGATCGCGCACGATGACGCCGTCGGCCTGGAGCTCGCCGACGAGGCGCGCGATCTCGGAGTCGAGACGCGCGCCGGACCCGTTCGCGGTCGGCCGCGCCGAGAGGAGCTCGCGGATCCGCTGCACCTTGTCGCGCACGCCGGGCAACGCGGCGGTCGCCTCGTCATGGGTCCAGTGACGCACGCCAAAGACCATAGGTGCGCGCGAAGGCCCCCACTACGCTTCCCGCCGATGACCAGGGTCGGGTTCCTCGGGCCCCACGGCACGTTCGCGGAAGAGGCGCTGCGCACGCAGCCCGATCTCGCCGCGGGCGAGGCGGTCCCCTACCGCGACGTCCCGCACGTCATCACCGCGGTGGAGAACGGCGACGTCGACGTCGGGATCGTACCCATCGAGAACTCGATCGAGGGCTCGATCACCGTCACCCTCGACACCCTCGCCTTCGACACCGAGCTGCTCGTCCAGCAGGAGGTCGACCTGCCGGTGTCGCTCCACCTCTGCGTCGCGCCCGGCACGAAGCTGTCCGACATCACCACCGTGGTCTCCCACCCGAACCCGCTGGGCCAGACCCGGATGTGGATGGCGAAGCACCTGCCCGACGCCACCGCGGTCGCCGCCAACTCCACCGCCGAGGCGGCCCGGCAGGTGGCGAAGTCACGCAAGAAGGGCATGGCGTCGATCGGCACCCGGCAGGGAGCACTGAACGAGGGCCTCGAGATCCTCGCCAGCGAGATCGAGGACCACCCGGAGAACCAGACCCGGTTCGTGATCGTCGGCTACGGCATCCCGGCGCCCAGCGGGCACGACAAGACCTCGATCGTGTGCTTCCAGCGCCAGGACCGCCCGGGCTCGCTGCTCGCCATCCTGCAGGAGTTCGCGGCGCGGGCCATCAACATCACCAAGCTCGAGTCGCGCCCCACCAAGCGCGACCTCGGCGACTACTGCTTCTTCATCGACTTCGAGGGCCATCTCGACGACGAGCTCGTCGCCGACTGCCTCCGCAACCTGGCGGCAAAGCAGGCGAGGGTGAAGTTCCTCGGCTCCTATCCCGTCGCCGGCGACGAGGGCCACGTGCGCCGGAAGGCCGTCACCCGCGCCTGGCGCGACGCGACCTCGTGGCTCGACGGCCTGCGCGACCAGATCCGCGGCGGCGACACCGCATGATCGATCTGCGTCGGTTGCGCGACGAACCGGAGTATCGGGCGGGCATCGAGCGCAAGCGGGTCGCGCCCGGTCTGATCGACGACCTGCTCGCGGCCGACGCCGCTCGCCGGGATGCGCTGAGACTGGTCGAGGACCTCCGCACCCGGCAGAACGCGGCGTCGAAGGCGATCGGCAAGGCCGCGCCCGAGGAGCGCCCCGCGTTGGTCGAGGCGGCCGGCGCGCTGAAGGTCGAGCTGACCGAGGCAGAGGCGATGCTCACCACCGCGGAGGCCGCCGCGCGCGAGCTCGCGCTGCAGGTGCCGAACCCGGCCGACGCGTCCGTGCCCGATGGCGGCGAGGACGACGGGGTGGTGGTCCGGGAGGTCGGCGACCGCGCCGCCGCGCCCGCGCTCGACCACGCCGCCTTCGGTGAGGCCATGGGCTGGGTGGAGACCGAGCAGGCCGTCCGGATGAGCGGCTCCCGCTTCGCCTACCTCATGCGCGAGGCGGTCCTGCTCGAGTTGGCCCTGGTCCAGTGGGTCACCACGAAGTTGGTCGGCGAAGGGTTCACGCCCGTCGTGCCACCGGTCCTGGTGCGCGGGGAGGCGATGGAGCAGGCCGGGTTCTTCCCCACCGACCGCTCGCAGGTTTACGAGGTCGACGACGACGAGCTGTTCCTGGTGGGCACCAGCGAGGTGCCGTTGTCGGCGCTTCATCGCCAGGAGATCCTCCTCGCCGCCGACCTCCCGCGACGGTACCTGGGCATCTCGTCGTGCTTCCGGCGCGAGGCGGGCACCTACGGCAAGGACACGCGTGGCATCTTCCGCGTGCACCAGTTCGACAAGGTCGAGATGTTCTCCTACGCGGATCCCGCCACCTCGTGGGACGAGCACGAGGCGCTGCTCGCGATCGAGGAGTCGATCGTCGGGGGGCTCGGGCTGCCTTACCGCGTCGTGAACATCGCGGCCGGGGATCTCGGTGCGGCGGCGGCGAAGAAGTACGACGTGGAGGTGTGGCTGCCGTCGGAGGGCGCGTACCGCGAGCTGACGTCGTGCTCGAACTACCTCGACTTCTCGGCCCGCCGATTGTCGGCGCGGGTGAAGGGCGACGGCGGCAACCAATTGGTGCACACGCTCAACGGCACCGCGTGCGCCGTCGGCCGCACGCTGGTGTTCCTGTTCGAGCACTACCAGGACGCCGACGGAGGGTTCACCGTCCCCGAGGTGCTCCGCCCCTACACCAACTTCGACCGCGTCGACCCCGTCGAACACCGCTGATCCTGCGCGTTCTTCGCCGCCGGCGGTCAATGGCGCGCAACATCGCCGGACGTCGAGACCCCGTAGCCTGAGGGGCGGAGGGGTGCCAGAGCGGCCGAATGGGACGGTCTTGAAAACCGTTGAGGCGCAAGTCTCCGAGGGTTCGAATCCCTCTCCCTCCGCAAGCGCGTTGTCCCGGTCCATGCGCTCCGGCGCGTCCCCGCCCGGCACGTCGGAGACGCGGTCACGCGGTGGAAACTCCGCGGCGCGGCGCGGTTGGCGCTATGGCCCGATCTGGACCACGACCTTGCCGCGGGTGTGCCCACCCGCGACTCGTCGCAACGCCTCTCGAACCTGGCCCA
>DATBBL010000029.1:0-19285 GCA_036271015.1 Acidimicrobiia bacterium | reverse complement strand
GCGGCCCGCGGTTACCGGTACGTGCTCCAGGCGTGTCGCGGCACCGACGGCTCGGGGGGCTCGCACAGCTACTTCGCCGAGGCGCCCGACGGCCGGGCCACCGCCGACTGGATCGCCGAGCAGCCGTGGTTCGACGGGCGGTTCGGCAGCTACGGCGCGAGCTACATGGGGTTCACGCAGTGGGCGCTGGCGTCGACGCGCCCGCCGCACCTGCAGGCGATGGCGGTCGCGCTGTCGACGTCGGTGCGCAAGTTCTCGTGGTACCCAGGCGACTCGCTGGCGCTCGAGGTGATCATCCCGTGGGACCTCGGCGCGGTCATGTTCAACAAGCCCACCGACAAGCCGATCGTCGACGACATCACACCGGAAGCGGTCGAGCGACGGATGAACGAGCTGCGCGCCGGGTTCGACCACCTGCCGCTCGGTGACGTCATCCGCTACCTCACCGGCGAGGACCTCCCGCTGTACCAGGACCAGCTCGCGCACGCGCGAGCCGACGACCCGTTCTGGGCGCCGCTCGACTTCCGCGGCCTGTTGCACGACTGGCAGGTCCCGACCCTCCTGGTCGACGGCTGGCACGACTATCCGCTGCCGGGCGTGCTCGAGGACTACGCGATCCTGCGCGACGCGCCCGCGCCGGTGCACCTGCGCATCGGCGCCGGCGGCCACCTCGGCGGCGGTGGCGAGGGCGGGATGACCGACGCCCCCCTCGCCTGGTTCGACACCTACCTGCGCGACGAGCCCGGCCTGCTGCCCGAGCGCCCGGTGACCGTCCAGGTCCAGGGAGCAGGAGGCGGCTGGCGCGACTTCGTCGACTGGCCGCCCCCGGCCACACCGACCACCTGGCACCTCCACCCCGACGGCCGGCTCGCGCCCGCGGCGCCGACCACCCCGTCGGAACCCGACCGGTACCGGTACGACCCCGAGGACCCGACGCCGTCGGCCGGCGGCATCGGGATGCTCACCGGCGGTGCGATCGACAACCGCGGCCTCGAAGCGCGTGCCGACGTGCTCGTGTTCACCGGAGACGCGTTGGCGGAGCCGCTCGAGCTCGTCGGGCCGGTGTCGGCGGAGCTGCACGTGACGTCCACGCTCGACCATGTCGACTTCTTCGTCCGCGTCTGCGACGTGCACCCCGACGGCGGTTCGTACAACGTGTGCGACGGCCTGCAACGCTTCGACCCCGCGACCATCACGCGCGACGCCGACGGCGTGTTCGTCGCCCGCATCGCGGTGTGGCCCATCGGCCACCGCTTCGCGGCCGGCCATCGGGTGCGCGTGCAGGTGTCGAGCGGATCGCACCCCGTGTATGCGCGCAACCTCGGAACCGGCGAGCCGTACACGACCGCGGTCGACATGCGCGTGGCCGACGTGACCGTGCACCACGACCCCGACCATCCGTCACGGGTGACGCTCCCACATCTCGACGCCTGAGCGCGTCGACGGTCAGGTCGTGCAGGCCGGGATCCTGCCCGGGACGTTCAGGTCGTCGCCGACGTCGACATAGGCGACGGTGAGGTAGCCGGCCGGCCCGAACCCGGTGAGGCGCAGCCACTTCGTGGTCGGGCCGCTCGGGGCGTCGACCGGTTGGCCGTCGATCACGCACGAGACGAACACCTGGTGCCCGGTCTCGATGGCGCCGACCGCCGGGAACGTCGTGCCCGGCCCCTGGCGGATGTTCACCCCGGTCGTCACCCGATAGGGACCGGCGGGCTTGGGCGCGGTGGTGATCGTGACGGCCGCGCTCGTCGGGGTGGCCGCGCGGTCGGAGGAGTCGTCGGCCACGAGCACGAAGTACACGGCGGCGAAGACGCCGGCGGCCACCGCGAGGAACAGCAGGGTGCCGAGGATGCGACGGCGACGACGCCTCCTCGCCCGCACCTGACGCGGCGTGAGGGGCGGTGGTGCGTCGGCTGCCTCACCCTCCGGTTGCCCGTCCACTTCGATGATCGTACGAGGGCGCGGCGGCCCGGGCGCTCCTGCTCAGTGCGGCACCATCCCGCCGTCGGCCAGCACGACCTGGCCGGTCATGAAGCTGCCGGCGTCGGACACCAGGAACAGCACCGGTCCGATCATCTCGTCGGGGTGCGCGGCGCGGTTCATGGGACTGGCCGCGGCCATGCGCGCCTGGGCCTCCGGCGGATTGTTGCGCACCATGTCGGTGTCGACGGTGCCGGGCGCGAGCGCGTTGACGCGGATCCCGAGCGGTGCCCACTCCCGCGCCTGCGCGCGGGTGAACGCCATCAGCGCCGCCTTGGCGCCCGAGTACATCGACTGGGCGGACGACGCGAGGAAGGCACCGGCGGAGAGCACGTTGACGACCGCGGCGTGCGGGCTCGCCACGAGGTGCGGCAGGGCGTACTGCACCAGGAACACCGGACCGCGCAGGTTGACGTCGTACGACTTGTTCCAGGCGTCGAGCGTGAACTCGCCGAGGGGCTGGGTCAGCGCGTTGGCGGCGTTGTTGATCACGATGTCGAGCTGCCCGAAGCGGTCGACGGTGGCATCGACCAGCGCGGCGAGCGCATCGAGGTCGCCCATGTGGGTGGCCACCCCGAGCGCCTCGCCGCCCATGGCTTCCAGGTGCGCCTGGGTCTCCTTGCAGGCGTCGGCCTTGCGGCTGGCGACCACCACCTTGGCGCCGGCGCACACCAGCCCCTCGGCGAGTGAGCGGCCGATGCCGCGGGTGCCGCCGGTGACGATGGCCACGCGGTCGGTGAGGTCGAAGAGCTGCTCGTACTGCTCGCGGTTCACAGGGGTCTCCATTCGGGTGCGCGTCCCTCGCGGAACGCGGCGGAAGCGTCGGCGAGCTCGCCCGTCTGCGTGCACATGACCTGGGTGCGGTTCTCCATGTCGAGCGCGTGGCGGAAGCTCGGCGCGTCGATCGTCTGCCACATCGTCTCCTTCGTCATCCACACCGCCAGTGGTGCGTTGGCGACGATCTGGCGCGCGGTCTCCAGCGCGCGGTCGACCACCGTGCCGTCGGGGACGACGTCGAGCACGAGGTCCATCGCACGCGCCTCGCGCGCGTCGAAGATGCGGCCCGTGAGCATCAGCTCGGCGGCGCGCGACGCGCCGACCAGACGCGGCAGCAGGTAGCTGGTGCCCATGTCGCACGACGAGACGCCCAGCGTGACGAACACGGAGCCGAAGCGCGCCGACTCGGCCGCGTAGCGCACGTCGCACGAGAGCGCCATGGCGAACCCGCCGCCCACCGCGGCGCCGTTCACCGCCGCGATCACCGGCTGGCGGAGACGGTGGATGCGCTCGTGCAGCGAAGCGAGGTGCTCCTGGGTGAGCAGGATGAGCGGGATCTGCCCCATCCCCTCGGTGCCGGGCGCGCCGTGCTCGCCCTCGACGCCCTTCAGGTCGTCACCGGAGCAGAACCCTCGGCCGGCCCCGGTGAGGATCACCACCCGCACCGAGCGGTCGGTGTTGACGCGCTCGAACGTCGCGTGGAGCTCGGCGATCAACCCTTGGCTCAGGGCGTTGAGGCGCTCGGGGCGGTTCATGGTGACGAGGAGGATCCCCGGCTCGAGCTCCTCGGTGAGCACCAGTGACATCAGCGTTCCCCTTCCAATGCGCCGGCGACGAAGTCGACGAGCAGTTCGGCCCGGGCGCGCAGCGCGCCCGGGAGCTTGACCGCGGCGCTTCCCGGCGCGGGCGACGGGGTGCGCAGCCCCACGATGATGGTCTCGATGGCGAGGCTGAAGCGGGCCTCGAACACCGCGGCGGACAGGCCCGGCAGCGCCTGCCGGGCGAGGTGCTCCCAGTCGCGCTCCTCGTCGGCGTACTCGGCCATGAAGGCGAGGGCCGGTGACCGGTCGAGCCAGAGCGAGTGCATGAGGTCGACCCAGCGCTGGGCGTCGGGCCCTTCCGCCTCCACCAGGCCGACGTAGGCGAACACCAGCCCGCGCACGACGTCGCGCACCGTCGGCGGTTCCGGGGCGCGCCGCAGGGTCTCCAGCGCGGCGCGGCGACGGGCGGCGAGGTCGCCGGCCCGGCGCGCGATCACCGCGCCCACCAGCCCGGCGCGCGAGCCGAAGTGGTAGTGGATGGCGGCGCCGTTCTGGCCCGCGGCGTCGGTGACGTCACGCACCGACACCCCGAGGCCGTGGGCCAGGAACAGCTGCTCGGCGACGTCGAGGAGCTGCGCCTTCGTGCCCGAGGGCGCCGGCCGATCGGTCTCCAGGCTGGCCACGGTTGCACCCTACCGGCGGCCCGTGCCAAGGTTCAAACACTGTTTGAATCCTCGGGAGGAGCGACACCATGGCCGAGCTGCGGTTCGACGGCAAGGCGGCGATCGTCACCGGCGGCGGGCGGGGGCTCGGCCGCGCCTATGCCCGCCTCCTGGGGGCGCGGGGGTGCCAGGTGCTGGTGAACGACCCCGGCGTCACCACGCGCGGCGCTCCCGAATCCGAGGGCGCGGCCGAGCAGGTGGCCGAGGAGATCCGCGCCGGCGGGGGGCTCGCGGTCGCCGACCGCAACAGCGTGGTCGGCGGCGCCGAGGTCGTCGTCGAGCACGCGCTCGACGAGTTCGGGCGTGTCGACGTCGTGATCAACAACGCCGGCATCACCGGCGGCGGCGCGTTCGACGAGATGCCGGCCGCCGACTTCGATCTCCTCGTCGACACGCACTACGGCGGCGCGGTGCGGGTGAGCCGCGCCGCGTGGCCGCACCTCAAGCACTCGGGCGCGGGCCGCATCGTGAACATGTCGTCGGCCTCGGTGTTCGGCACCCCGTTCACCAGCCCCTACGTCTCGAGCAAGGCCGGCATCTTCGGCCTGACCCGGGCGCTCGCGGCCGAGGGCGCGTACTCCGGCATCGGCGTGAACGCAGTGATGCCGGCGGCCTACACGAGGATGACCGCGCAGCTCCCCGACGACAACGGGTTCCGGTCGTTTCTCGAGGCCTGGTTCCCCCCGGAGAAGGTGGCCCCGTTCGTGGTGTTCCTCGCCCACGAGAGCACGCGCCTCAACGGCGAGACCTTCTCGGTGGGCGCCGATCGCGCCGCCCGCGTCTTCCTGGCCGAGTGCCCGGGCGTCGTGGGCGACGGGACCCCGGAGGCCTTCGCCGGCCGGGTCGAGGACCTGCTCAGCGTCGAAGGTTGGGAGATCCCGTCGGACATGATGGACGAGGTGCGCTACTCCTCCGACCACCTGGGACCCGACATCGCCGCGGCCTACGCGCGGGCCGCCGGCCGCCACGCCTCGTGAGCGACTTCGACGCGGTCCTGTGGGACTACGGCGGCGTGTTCACTCCGTCGCCCTTCGCCGCTGCGCACGCGTACGCGCGCGCGCAGGACGCCGACCCCGAGGTCATGGTGCAGATCGTCTTCGGCTCCTACGACACCGACTCGGATCATGCGTGGCACCGGCTGGAGCGCGGCGAGCTCACGTTCGCGGACGCGCTCGCGGTCATCAGCGCCGACGCACAGGCTGCGGGCATGCGCTTCGACACCGGTGAGATGTTCAGCGGCATGGTCGTCGACGACATCGACCGCACCGTGGTGATCGAGGCCGTACGTGCCGTGCGCGCACGGGGTCTCCGTACCGCCATCGTCACCAACAACATCCGCGAGTACGGCGACGCATGGCGCGCCCGCCTGGCGATCGACGAGCTGTTCGACCTGGTGGTCGACTCCTGCGAGGAGGGTGTGCGCAAGCCCGACCCCGCGATCTTCCACACCGCGCTCGACCGGCTCGGAGTCGACGATCCCGGGCGCGCCGTCTTCCTCGACGACTTCGAGGGCAACCTGGCGGCCGCCCGCGAGATCGGAATGCACGGCATCCTCGTCGGACCCGACCCCCGCCCGGCGCTGGCCGAGCTCGCCGCCCTCCTCGACTGAGGGTCAGAACTCGTCGCGGCGCCGCAAGGACCGCGGGCGCCCGTCGGGATCCAGCAGGAGCTGGTGGGCGAGGCCGCGGCCCCACCGGCGCATGCCCGTCACGCGCTCCCGGGGGTGCTCGCGCAGGTGCCCGGGGGGCCGGGGCCCCGCCCCGAACCGGTGCCAGGCGTCGAGCGCGTCGGCCCCGGCCCGGAGCGCCTCGAACCACGACTTCGGGTCGACGAGCTCGGCGTCGTCGGCTCCGCGTCCCAGGTGCTCGGCCGCCAGCCGGATCCGGGTGTCGCGAGCGAGCACCCGGGCGCCGTCGCCGAGACCACCGGGGTCCGAGGGCTCGCGATCGTCGAGCCGGGTGTCGATCACCGCGCACGAGAGCTCGGAGTCGTGCGTCCACGACCGGCGGTTGAGGTTGTCCGAGCCGATGGCCATCCAGACGTCGTCGACGATGCACACCTTCGAGTGCACGTAGATCGGGGTGCCGGCGTCGTTCTCGAGGTCGTAGACCGCGACGCGCTCGTGACCCGCGCCGTGCAACGCGTCGAGCACCCGCTCGCGCCCGATGCGGCTGGCCTCGCCGGCGACCGCGCCGTCCGGGTCGGGGTAGCGCGGGATCACCGCGACGATGTGCAGGTCGGGGTGCGCGGCCAACGACTCGCACAGCACCCGCGTGGCGTCGACCGACCAGAGGTACTGGTCCTCGAGGTAGATGAGCCGTCGCGCGCGTTGGAACGCCTTCAGGTAGGCGCGGGCGATGCTGCGCTCACCGTCGGGCGCGAACGGGTAGGGCTGCCGGCGCGCCGGGTAGGTGCGCAGCACCTGGACCGCCAGCGGGCCGTCGCCGGGCGCGGGCCGCTCGGGGGCGAGCGGGCCGGCGTCGTCGGGATGGCGGGCGAACCGGTGGAGCGCGGCGCGCGCCGGGTTGCGGGAGTCGATCGGCGTGGGATCGGTCCAGCGCTCGGCGAACGAGTACGCGACGTCGTCGACCGCCGGTCCGTGGAGCTCGAGCTGCAGGTCGTGCCATGGCGGCCGTTCGCCGTAGTGCTCGTCGTCGAGGTCGACGACCTGCGGGTCGCCGAGGTGGCGGGCGTCGTCACGGCGACCGTGGCACAGGTCGATCCCGCCGACGAACGCGACATCGGCGGACGGCTCGGCGCCCCGCACGACCAGGAGCTTCTGGTGGTGGCTGCCGCCCCGGCGGACGCGCTGGTCGAGCAGCACCTGGCCGCCGGCCTCGTTCACGACGCGCGAGAACGACAGGTTCTTCCCCTCGCCGAAGTTCATCGCCTCCGGGTGCGAGCGCCACAGCAGTCCGCGCACGTGCACGCCGCGACCGGCCAGCTGCGCGATGACGTCGCCCACCGCGGTGCCGGGACCGGCGAGCTCCTCGTCGGGATCACCCTGCCAGTCGGTGAAGTACAACCAGTCGCCGGGCCGGGTCGCGCACAACACGTCGTACAGGCGGGCGAAGTACTCCGTTCCGTCGACGAGCACCCGGCCGTCGTTGCCCTCGGTCCAGGCGGTTCCGCCCCCGTGTCGGCGGTCGATCTCGGTGGCCCGGTTGCCCCGCTCCGACGCGTCGAGGAACCAGTCGTCCAGCGGCACGCGCCGGACGCTACCGGGAACCGGCGAGCACGGGTGCCTCCGCGGTGGGCGCCTCGACCTTCCGCTCGTCCCGGGGCGACGGCACCCCGGCCCGCACAGCCTCGAGCTGGGCGGCGAGCGCGGCCCCGAAGAGGACGGCGATCGACGAGAGCAGAGCCCAGAGCAGGATCGCGATCATCCCCGCGAGCGGCCCGTAGGTCCGGCTGAACGTCGTGCTCGACTGGAAGAACACCCCGAGACCGAGCGTGACCAGCGACCACAGCAGCACCGACACCGTGGAGCCGAAGGCCAGCCAGGACCACGTGGGCTGGTGGCGACGGGGCGACCACCGGAACAACAACGCGATCGCCGCCGCCATGAGCACGAGGGCGATCGGCCAGCGGACGACGTCCCAGATCTGCGTGACGGTGTCGTCGCCGATCCCCGCACCGATGCCGTGCCCGAGCGCGAACATCGCGAATGCCGCGGTCGCGAGCACGCCGGCGGTCAGCGCGAGGAGAAACGCCCGGCCGTACTTCTCGGTCGTGGGGCGGTCCTGCTCGATCCCGTAGAGGCGGTTCAGCGCCCGCTCGATCTGGCCCATCAACGTGGTCCCGGTGATGAGGGAGGTCACCCCGATGACGACGAGGACGACGTACTGACCGGACGCGCCGGTGCGATAGGCATGGAAGACCGCATTGGTCAGCGCCTTCCCCGCCGGTCCGGGTACCGCCTCGATGATGGCGCGCACGATCGACGCGCTCAGGTCGGTGTCACCGAGCGCGGCCGCGACCCCCACGAGCACGATCACGCCCTGCACCAGCAGCAGCGACGTCACGAAGGCCAACGAGCGCGCGTGGCTGAAGCCGTCCGACGCGCGGAACCGCACGAAGGCGTCGCGGACGAGACGCATGCGTCCCGTGCGCTTCAGCGTCTCGCGGGCGTCGTCCCCGCTGAGCTCCCACGTCTCGGGCACCGATGTTGCTGCGCTCATGAGTCCTCCCTCTCTGGAACGCAGACGGTGATGGCCGCCGGTTCCACCCGGAACTTCAGGCGGTCGACCGGCTTCTCGTCACCACCGTCGAGCTCGTACGGCATCTTCCGGTCGAGCTTGACCCTGATCTTGCGGGCCTTCGTGGTACGCACGAACTTCGACCGGTCGGCGCTGTCCGCCGCGGTGCGGACCAGCGCGCGCGTCCATTGGGTGATCCCCTTGGCGGTGACCACGCCGAGCTCGAGCCGGCCGTCTTCGGGGCTGGCGTCGTCGAACGCCTCGATGCCGCCGAACACCTTGGCCACGTTTCCGACGAGGATGCACCCGGTCGCGCCGTCGAACCAGCGGGTGCCGTCGACGTCGATCTCGGCGCGGAAGGGACGGAGCCGGAGATGCTTGGCGCCGGTCCACACGTACGCGGCGCGGCCGAACCGGCCCTTGAGCGCGCGGTCGGCGTCGCGGATCATCAGCGCGTCCAGACCGGTGCCGGCCATGACCGCGAACCGCTCGCCGTTGACGCGGCCGACGTCTATGGTGCGGCGGGCGCCGTGCAACGCCACGTCGACCGCGGCCTCCAGGTCGATCGGGATGCCGAGGTTGCGGGCGAGCAGGTTGCCGGTACCCGCAGGCAGGATCGCCAGTGGGACGGGCGCCTCGCCGATCGCGTCGATGCTGCGCTGGACCATGCCGTCGCCGCCCCACACGAGCAGGAGGTCGGCGCCGTCACCGAGCGCGCGCTGCACACACTTCGGCGCGTACTTGCTCTTCGGCACCTCGTACCAGATGGGGTCGCCGACGCCGGCGTCGGCCAGCACCCGACGCAGCTCCGACAGGCCACCGCCGAGGGTCTTGCCCGCGTGCGCCACCACCGCGACCGAAGTCATCACACCGCCTCCTCGAGTCGAAGGCCGTGGGGCGCGGCGCGCTCGACGCGACGTTCGTGCGCGCTCTCCATGCCGGCCCGGACGGCGACGTATCCGACCGCGATACAACCCGCGCCCAGCAGCGCGCCGGACACGACGTCGGTCACGTTGTGCATCCCGCGGTACAAGCGGGACGTGGCGACGACGATCGGCGCGAGCACCGCGAGGGCGAGGAAGAGCCCGCGCCACCACGCGCTCCGGGTCAGCGACCAGACCACGATCGCGAGCGATCCGTAGAGCGCGACCGAAGCGGCGGTGTGACCCGAGGGGAAGCTGTCGGAATTGATGAGGTGTTCGAGCCGGGGCACCGCGGGCCGGTTCCGGCTCACGAAGTAGGTGGCGACGAGATACACGCCCGCCTCGACGAGCATGGTCACGACGATCAGCGCGCACTGCGGCCAACAGCGGTGCCAGGCCAGGACGACCACCGCGATGCCCGCGACCGCGAACACGGTCACCGTCTCGGCGACGTATGAACCGCCCAACGAGAGATCGTTCCACGTCGGCGTCCGCCGGCCGGCGAACCACCGCGCCACGTCGGCGTCGCCGCCGCCGAGAGAGTGCCCCACCACGAGGTTGGTCACCAACGCGCCGAGCGCGAGCGCGCATGCGGCGAGGACGAGATAGCCGAGGACGGCCACCGCAGCGGTGACCAGGACCGGATGGACATGATGCTCCGACCTCGTGCGCGCCCCCCTGATATCCATAGGAAGGGTTTCACCAGAGTGGACACACGGTAAACATCTGGACAACCACGTCAACCCGCGTCCAGGAGGCGACCCTGCTCGTCACCGTCGTGCTGCTCGTGCCCGCGCTGCTGCTCGGTGCGTTGTTCGCGTTCGCGGTGCGCCGCCACCCGGGGATCGACCCTGCGTCGGCGCGCAGCGCGACGGTCGTCGCGCGCGGGCTGGAGCGGCACACGCGTCGGCAACGCGCGTTGGCGCGCCTCGATACGAGCACCGAGGCCGGCCTGCTGCTGACCCTCGGCCTGATCATCCTCGTCGTCGGCGGCGTGGTGCTGGGCGGACTCGCCCTGCTCGTCCGCACGAACTCGGATCTGCTGCGCATCGACCGGTCGATCGCACCCTGGGGCGAACAGCACATGACCTCACTGGCGCGCTCCGTGCTCGACTTCGTCACCTCTTTCGGGAGCACCGGGGTCATCGTCGGCTTCACCGTCGCGGTGTTCGTGGTGGAGATGGTGCGCCGCCCGAGCCGATGGCTGCCGGTGTTCCTGCTCGCGGTCACCATCGGGCAGACGTTGTTGAGCACCCAGATCAAGGAGCTGGTCGACCGCATCCGCCCGACCGCCAACCCGATCGCGCACACGCTCGGGCCGTCGTTCCCGAGCGGCCACACGACCGGCGCCGCCGCGTGCTTCGCCGCGTTCGCCCTCGTGCTCGGGCGGGGACGGTCCCGCAACACGCAGG
Organism: Acidimicrobiia bacterium; assembly: GCA_036271015.1. GTDB lineage: Bacteria > Actinomycetota > Acidimicrobiia > IMCC26256 > DASPTH01 > DASUAS01. The sequence continues at coordinate 8,511 of DATBBL010000029.1, read as the reverse complement.
CACTGCTCGCCGGGGCGGCAGTGTTCGTCGCGTGCGCGGTCGCGGCGTCCCGCGTGCTGCTCGGCGTGCACTGGCTGACCGACGTGCTCGGCGGGCTGGCGCTCGGCTGGGCGTGGTTCGCGGTGTGCTCGATCGCGTTCGGAGGCCGGCTGCTGCGATTCGGCGCGCCCGTCGAGGCGGCCGAGCGGCTCAACGAGGCTGCCGCACGAACGTCGCCGTCCGGGCGACCGCATCCAGTGCCTCGAGCCTGACCGTCACCGCGTCGCCGAGCTCACCCGATCCGGGCACGCTCGCGACGATCGGCAATTCGGTGAGCATCACCACGACGCCGCGCCGGTGACGGTCGACGACAGTGCCTCGGAACGTCTCACCCTCGTGGCCGGAGAGGAGCACCACCTCGACCGCGTCGACGCACGCCCGGTTCACCGCTGACGCGTGCTGGTTGGCGCGCGGCATCACGGTGACGAGGTCGGGAAGGGCGGCGACCGCCCACTCGGGGGGCGCCACGCCGGCGCACGCCGCGAGCACCACCTCATTGGCGTGACGGTCGGCGAGGCGCCGCAACGGCGCGGTCACGTGCGCGTACGGCGCCCCCACGGCGGCGTGGCTCGGCACCGGCGCTCCCGGGGTCACGAGCTCGTAGCCCGCGCCCCGCAGCACGTGGAGCGCCTGCAGCAGGAACGTGGAGCGGGCCCGCGAGGTCGGGAGCAGGCCGCGCACGACGTCGGCGTACGACGCGTCGCGCGCCCACGAGATGCCGAGCGCGGCCGCGGTCGCCCGCAGGCGGGCGACGACCGCGGGCGCCGGCGCGGGCAGCGTGCGCACGAGACCGACCCCGGCGTCGGCCATGATGCGCGCCGCCTCACGGCCGGTGAGCAGGGAGATCTGCGCGTTCCACGCCTCCACCGGCAGGGGTGCCTCGAACTCGAGCGCGTAGGAGCCGTCGGCCTGCCTGACCACCTCCTGGTCCGGCGCCGCGATGCTCACGCCACCCCGCTCCCGCTCGCGGTCGAGCAGGTGCCCGCCGATCTCGCGCAGCAGGGCGAGCGACGGGAGCGCGTCACCCGACTCGAGCGAGTGCTGGACCTCGGCGTAGGCGAGCGCGGCGCGACTCCGCACGGTGGCCCGGACGCATCGCGTCGCGGAGGCGCTGGCGCCGGTATCCAGGTCGAAGGTCCAGAGCAGCACCGGACGGTCGACCCCGGGCAGCAAGCTGGCCGCGTCCTCGCCGAGGTCGTCGGGGTAGAGCGGTGCCCGACCGTCGGGCAGATAGAGCGTCACCCCGCGCGCGAAGGCTTCGCGGTCGAGCGCGCCACCGGGAGCGACGAACGCGGCGACGTCGGCGATCGCGTAGTGGACGCGGTAGCCGGTGCCGCGGCGTTCGGCGTGGAACGCCTGATCCAGGTCGCGTGTGCCGGGCGGGTCGACGGTCACCAGCTCGAGGTCGCGCGCGTCCAGCCGCGCACCCGTGGCCCCCAGTGGCGGCTGCGGGCCGTCGCGCGCGGCGCGCGCCGCCTCGGCGATCACGTCGGCATCGAAGCCGGCCGGCACCGCGAGATCGTGACGGACACGGGCGAAGTCGTCCGCGAGCTCCGCCGCCGACGCGGCCAGCCGCAGCGGAGCGTCGGTCAACGCGCGTCGGGGCGCCGGCGCCCGCGGGCGACGGTGCTGCCGCGGCCGTCGGGATCGTGCGCGCCCAGGAATGCCAGCACGTCGGGCGCGTCGTCGACCGCGGTGACGAGCTCGGCCCATCCGAACGCGGCGGCCTGGCGCCGAACCGCGGCGAGCAGCTCCGGCTCGGCCTCCTCGTAGAACGCGCGCTCGAAGAACACCATCGGGCTGCGCACCTCGTACAGCGTGTTGGTGTTCTGCGCGGCGTCGGTGAAGATCTCCTGCGCGGTGCCGGCGCCTCCGGCCGCGTACACGACGCCGGCGCGGGCGAGCGCGAGCAGCCCGTCCTCGCGGATGCTGTTGGTGAAGTACTTCGCCACGTGGGTGGAGAAGGCACTGGTCGGCTCGTCGGCGTACACCCAGGTCGGCACCCCGAGGCTGTCGGCGCCGGCCGGCCAGCGTTCGCGCACGGAGCCCGCCACCGACACGAACCGGTCCCGGTCGGTGGGGTAGCTGGGTGCATCGGTGAGCAGGTCGAGCGCAGCATCGAGGTCGTCGTCGGGGTATGCCGCGAACCACGCACCGAGGTTCGCGGCCTCCATTAGTCCCGGGCCGCCACCGGTCGCCACCAGGTATCCCGACCGGGTCAACGCCCGACCCAGCGCCGCGATCGCCACGTACCGGCCGCTCCCGCGGGCGTCGCTGTGGCCACCCATCACGCCCACGACCGACCGCCCGAACAGGTGCCGGGCGAGGGCGGCGTCGATGGACGCGTCGTGGACGGCGCGGGCCAGCGCGACGTCGAGCGCGTGCCCGCTGGCGTGGAACCAGTCGCCGATCGCCTGGTCGACGGTGCGCCCGTCGGGCGTCCGCGCGTTCAGCTCGCGCTGCGTGTACAACCGGTCGCGCCGCGGCGTGAACGGGAGCGGGCCGGGCGGGTCGGGGATCTCCACTGGCCGAGGACCGTACCGCCGCGCTTCGGAAGTTCCGGGGTTCACCCCGAGTTCCCGCGGCCGCAACGGTCCGGAAACGGGGATCGGGCAGGGTGCACGGATGAGCAGATACCGCCTCCGCGTGGAGCTGCCCGATCTCCCCGGGGCGCTCGCCAAGGTCGCCACGGTCATCTCCGCGCTCGACGGCGACGTGGTGTCGATCGACATCCACGAGCTCGATGGCCACCAGGCCGTCGACGAGCTGGTGGTCGAGGTGCTCACCGAGCTCGACGGCCGGGTGCTCGCGTCCGCGCTCGCCGGCGCCGGCGCCGGCGTGCTGCTGTCCTGCACGCCGGCCGCAGCCCGACCGGAGCCGGTGCTGGACGCCCTCGGCTGGGCCCGCGACCTGGCCACGGCGGGTGACGCCGCCACCGTCGGGCGGGTCCTGGCGACGGCCTGTCACTCGACGAAGGTCTGGGTGGCACCGATCGACGAGGCGCGTGAGGTGCCCACCGGCCGCCTCGCGCTGGCTCGCGGCGCGCCGCTGGTCCAACGGTCGCACGATCTGCCCGCGCCGCTCGGCGGACCGCCGGCGTCGCCGATGTGGCTCCTCGCGGTGCCCGACGGCCGGCCCCAGACCCGGAGCATCGCCTTCCTCGCGCGCCCGGGCTCGCTGCGGTTCACCGCGTCGGAGGTCGGGCGCGTCGACGCACTCATGGCGCTCCATCGCATCCTCACCGACGGGGACGCCCACCGGGAGCACCCTGCCCGCAGTTGACGCTCAACCTGAATCGTCGCCGCGCGTCGCGCGCATGATCTCGTCCCAGCGCGTGGTCTCGCCTTCGCGCGTCTGCCCGCCGGACTGCAGGAAGCGCTGCATCGGCGCGACGTGCTCGCCGGCGGCCGTGAGCACGCCGAACGCATCGGTCTCGTCGACGAGGGCCTGCTCGAACGACGACGAGGTGGTGTCGACGACGCGCTTGACCGCCGCGATCGACGCCGACGGCATCGCGGCGATGTGGTGGGCGACTGAGCGTGCCTCGCGCCCCAATGCGTCGTGCGGGAAGACCCGGTCGAGCCAACCGATGCGCACCGCCTCCTCGGCACCGACGTCGCGACCGGTGAGGATCACGTCGAGGGCGCGACTGCGCCCGAGCAGGTGCGGGAGGCGGGCGGTCCCGCCGGCCCCGGGCAGGATGCCCATCGCCACCTCGGGCTGGCCCAACACCGCGCGTTCGGAGCCGAACCGCAGGTCGACCGCGGCGAGGAACTCGGCACCGCCACCACGCGCCGCACCATCGATCGCGGCGATCGACACCAGGTGACTGCGGTGCAGCCGCTCGAACAGGGCGGCGGCGACGTTGGGCCCGGACGCGCGCGGCGGCGGACCCGGCGGGATGGCGAGGATTCCGTGCACGTCACCGTGCATCAGGAAGAAGTCGGGATCGGCGCTCGAGAACACCAGAACGCGCGCGGCCCCGTCGTGCTCGAGCGCGTCCAAGAGGTCACGCAGCGCCACGACGAAGGCGCCGTCGACGAGGTTGGTGGGCGGGTGGTCGATGACCACCTCGGCCACCCCTGCGGTGAGCTCCCACCGGAGCGGACCCTCCGTCACGCGCGCGGTGCGCTCGCTACTCCCCGGGCAGCAGCGCCAGCTGCTCGATGAGCTCGACCTCGTCCCAGTACTGGCGGAAGGCTGCGATCTTGTCGCCCGCGAACTCGGCGACGGTCACACCGTGCAAAGTGACCCGCAAACCGGTGGGGTCGATCACGGTGTCGTCGTCGATCTCGAGCGGCCCGGAGTGCGTGAGGCTCACGACCCACTCGACACAGGCCCGCTCGCCCGAGACGTCGAACGGCGAGACGTCCAGCTCGATGTCGGAGAAGGCGCCGTCCCGGTCCTCGAGCTCGACCGCGAGCTCGGCGGCGGACGACACCGACATCGCCGGCGCCCAACCCTTCACGTCGTCGACGTAGAGCTCGGCGACGTGCGAGCTGTCGCCGGTGATGCTCGCCTCGAGGGCGCGGACGAGCGTCGCGGCGCGTTCTGCATTGGTGGCCATGGTCTCCTCCTGCCCTGCTGCTCAGATGCCCAGGAGCTTGGACTTGGCGGCGGCGAACTCGTCGTCGGTGAGCGCGCCGGACTGGTGGAGCTGCGCCAGGCGCTCGAGCTCCGCGGTGGTGTCGTCGGCCGGCGCCGCCGCGGGCGCCGCGGCCTGCTGAGGCGGCGGCTGGGTCGCCGCATAGGCCTGCTGCGCCTGTTCGTTCACCTGCGCCTGCTCCTCGTGGCGTTTGCCTGACTGGTACGCGACCGTCCCGACGGCCGCCGCGCCCGCGACCCGCATCAGCGGACGCCGACGCCGAAACATCAATCCCATGGCCCTCTCCCCTCTCCGTCGCCGACCACGCTGCCGACGTCCGTCAGGGGGCCGAAACGCGTGACGCCCCCGGATCACCTGATGTCTATCAGGATCTCCCGCCACCCGGGCACGGATCGTCGCGAGCTCGCGCGGCTGCCAGCCAACCGGCGAACGCGGTGCACGACGCGCACGATCCGCGACGTGGACTCGCCTCGGCGCACCGTCACTCGACATGTGCGCGCAGTCCCGACGAGGATGACGGCGAGACCGGCCGATCGGGGGACTCGTGGCGTACGGCGACAAGACCAAGGCGACCAGTGTCGAAGCCTGGTTGGAGCGGCACTCGCCGGGCTACCAGTACGGCTGGGTGCTGCTGCTGCTGGGGGCGACGTTCATCGTGATGGCCGCCGGGCCGCCGGACGCGTGGACGCGCGTCGTCACCGTGTTCCTGCAGGGTCTCACCTTGATGGCGGCGCTGCTCGCATCGCGTGTGAGCCGGCGCTTGTTCCGTCTCGCCGCCATCGTCGCGCTGTTCTCTCTCGTCACCGCGCTCGGATCGGTGGTCGCGAGCAGCTCGACCCAGCCGACCAGCGTGTTCTTCCTGCTCAACATCCTCCTCGTGGCGACGGTGCCCTGGATCATCGCCCGCTCCCTCTGGCAGCGCCAAGTCATCGACGTACGCACCGTGCTCGGCGCGGTCTGCATCTACGTGTTGCTCGGCATGATGTTCGCCTTCGTCTACGCGGCCATCAACGGGCTGGGCAACGACGACTTCTTCGTGCAGACCCATCACGCGACGACGCCCGACTTCCTGTACTTCAGCTACATCACCCAGACCACCGTCGGGTACGGCGACTTCACCGCCTCGGGCGACCTCGGGCGCGCGCTGGCCGTGCTCGAGGCGCTCACCGGCCAGTTGTACCTGGTGACGATCATCGCGGTGCTGGTCAGCCGACTCAGCGGGAGCTCCATCCCGACCCCTCCACCGGTCGACGCGTCGCCGGAGGCCAGCGAGACCGCCTCGTGATCGTCAGGACGACGTGGTGCCCGCCCTCGTCTCGGGCTCGGCCGCGACGCCGAGCATGTCGCGCTGGTCCAGGTAGTAGAGGAGGCCCAGCGACGGCAGGATGACGACCGCGGCGATCACGAAGACCACCACGATCGCCCACAACGTGGCGTCCGGCGCGGCCGCCGCCGACAGCTTCATGCTGGTCGGGAGGATGTAGGGGTACTGCGCGACCCCCCACCCGAACACGACGGTGGCGACCGCGCCCATCGCCAGCAGGCGCGCACCACGGTTGTCCTGCCGTAGAAGCAAGACGAGCGAGGCGATGCCGCAGATCCCGGAGATGATCACGAGCGGGAGCGCGCGCGACATCAGCCCGTCGAACACGTACCGGGCGTCGCCGTGGAGCACGAAGATGCCGGCGAACGCGATGATCCCCGTCACGATCGCGGTGGTGACGGCGCGGCGGCGGAAGTAATCGACCATCTCCTGCTCCCCCAGCCGTCGGGCGTCCCACACCATGTAGACCGCGGCCAGGTACGCACAGACGGTGATCGCGAGCACACCGCCGAGGACCGACGTGGGATTGACCCAGCTGCTCCACGCGTCGCCCGCGGTGCCGTTCGGCGGCACGCGTCCGGACGCGATGGCGCCGGCGACCGCACCCATGCAGTAGGGCACCAGCACCGACGACGCCGCGAACGCCGCGCCGAAGTTCCGTTGGCTCGACGTGCGGGTCACCTCCTTGCGGAAGGCGAAGCTCGCGCCCCGCAACACGATGCCGAACGCGGCGAGCGTGAGCGGGACGAACAGCGTGAGCGTGATCGACGCGAACGCCTCCGGAAATCCGGTCCACAGCACGACCAGGCAGAAGATGAGCCAGACGTGGTTCGCCTCCCACACCGGCCCGATCGCGTGGCTGACGACCTGCCGAGGCGCGGCGCCCCTCCGCGCGCCACCGGCGGTGAGGTCCCAGAACCCGGCGCCGAAGTCGGCACCGCCGAAGAGCGCATACGCGGTGACGCCGGTCATCAGGATGACCGCGACGACGTCGCTCACGAGATCCCCGCCGGTTCGCGAGGGGGCACACCGCCACGCGGCTCGTAGGGACCGCCGCGGTCGTCGAGCTCGCCCTCCCGCCACCGGCGGCTCATCAGCCGCAGGACGAGGACCAACGTGACGCCCACCACCGCGTAGATCAGCAACACCGCGACGAACGTGATCCAGACCTCGGTGTTGGCGGTGGCACCCTGCTCGACCTTCATGAGGTTGCGCACGATCCACGGCTGGCGACCGACCTCGGTCACGACCCAGCCGGCCTCGAGCGCCCCCACGGAGAGGACGCCGGCGGCGGCCGCGACCGCGAGGAAGATGCGGCTCTTCGGCATCCGCCGCTTGAACACCCAGGCGGCGAAGTACCAGAGCGAGAGCAGGAACAGGAGCGTCGCCAGGCCGATCATCACGTCCCACGCCAGGTGGACGACCGAGACCTCGGCGTTGGTCGGCCGCTGGCTCGCCGGCACCGTGTCGAGACCCTGGATCACCGTGCTCGTGCCGTCGGCCGGGTCCGACAGCCACGACGCCAGACCGGGGATCGGGATGCCGCCCTCCACCTGGCCGGACGAATTGAGGTAGCCGAACAGCGTTTCCGGCACGTCGCTCGAGGTCTTCGGCACCATCTCGATGGCCGCGAACTTCACCGGCTCGTTGTTGTAGACCCAGCGGGCGAGCTCGTCGCCCACGAGCATCTGGAACGGCATCGCCACCGCGGCGACGGTGAACGGGATCAGGAACCCGATGCGGTGGTAGCGGTCACGGCGACCGCGGAGCATCGCCGCGGCGTACACCGACGCGACGAGAAACCCGCCGACGAGATAGGCGGCGATGAGCATGTGGATCGTCTGGAGCGGCATCGCCTTGTTGAAGATGACACCCCAGGGATCGACGTCGACGATCTTGCCGGCGGCGTTCATCGTGAACCCGGAAGGCTCGTTCATCCACGCGTTCGCGGCCACGACCGACGCGGTGCCGCCGATCCCGGCGATCACGATCGGCACGCCGGCCCAGAAGTGCGGCCACGGCTTCAGTCGCTTCCAGCCGTAGATGTAGACGGCGAGGAAGATGGCCTCGAGGAAGAAGAACAGTCCCTCGATCGCGAACGGGATGCCGAACGCGTCACCGAAGCGGCCCATGAACCGAGGCCAGAGCAGGCCGAACTCGAACGTGAGCACGGTGCCGGTCACCGCGCCCACCGCGAAGGTCACCGCCATGTACTTCGACCATCGCTGCGCCAGCAACAGGGCGTCGGCGTCGTCGTGCTTGAGCGCGCGGTAATTGGCGACGAGCGTGATGAAGCCCCACGCGACACCCAGCGGCACGAGCACGATGTGGAACGCGAGCGTGAACGCCATCTGCGAACGCGCCCACGGCACTGGGTTCACCGCCAAGACGGAAGTGAGTGCGCTCCCCATCGCGGGGCGCCGCTATTCGTTGAGGTCGAGCGAGCCGGTCTCCTCGTAGCGACGGCGCTGCGTGCGAGCGCCGAAGAGGGCGACGAAGAAGAAGATGCCGAGACCGAGGAACACCGAGACCTCCCGAGGGA
>DATBBL010000028.1:0-8633 GCA_036271015.1 Acidimicrobiia bacterium | reverse complement strand
GCTCGCCGATCGCGCGCAGGGTCACGAAGACGGCCGCCAGCAGCGGCCCGAGCAGGGCGAGCAGCGAGAGCGCTCGGCGGAAGAGGGGAGCGCGGACGCAGCGCCAGCGTGCGGGCCCGTCGTCGGGCGCGTCGATGGGCGCGTCGACGGCGGGAGCCGGGGGAGCGGAGAGCGTTTGCATCTGCACCTCGAGGCGGGGTGATCGCACCGCCGAGGACCAGAGCAGTGAGGACGGACCACCCGGGAACGGGTGGCGTGCTCCGACTGTAGCCGGGGTTTCGGCGATCCGGTCCCCGGGTCCCGTGCCGTCGCGAGTCGTCCGGTTCGCGCACTCTTGCGTGGGTCGTGCACGAGGTTCAGGGGCGTGACGATCCGTGCGGAGCGGGCGCGGCCAATGCCCAGCGCAGACCTCCGGCCAGATGACGGAGGTAGGTGGGACTCTCCCATGCGGTCGGGAAGTGACCGAGGCTGGTCGAGAAGACGCGACCCGCGCCTTCGTCGAAGCACCAGGCGAGCGGATAGCCGAAGGACGGCCGGCGCGCGCCGGTCGCAGTCTGATCGAGCTGACCGTCACGAACCTGCAGCAAGACCCGGGCGTCAGGTCGGAGGTCGCGGAACTGGTACACCTCGTCGTGCCACTCCCAGGTGTCGCCCAGATGGGCGACCGCGGGATGGGCGGCATCCAGCACGTCGGCGGTGAACGTCTGCGTCCACGGGTGCCCGTCGAAGCGTGCGCCGACGAGCTCACCGTAGTCAGCCCATCCGTAGCACGAGTCGGTGGCGGAGTGGATGGCGAGCAACGCGAGCGCGCCGTCGCGCACGCGGCGGCGGATGGTGTCCCGCTGCTCGGCGCTCCATGGGGTCTCACCGATCGTGAACAGCGCAAGGGCACGCGCTCGCCGCAGCACGTCGACGTCGAGCGCGCGCACGTCGACGACTCGACGGGTTGCCAGGCCGTGTAGCTCGCCGATCTGCGCCACCCCGACGGCGGCCTGGTCGAGCACTCGGTGCACGCCGGCGGGACCGTCGCGATAGGGCGCGACCTGCGTGACGAACAGCAGCTCGGCGACCATCTGGCGTCAGCCGATGGCGCCGGTGGCGCGGAGCTTCTCGATCTCGTCGGCGTCGAACCCGTGCTCGGACAGGATCTGATCGTTGTCGGTGCCCGGCTCCGGCGCCGAACGGCCGAGCGCGCCGGGCGTCCGGCTGAACCGCACCGGCGGCGCGACCTGGTGGTAGCCGTGCGCGTCGACGAAGCAGTCCCGCGTCGCGTTGTGCGGGTACGACGGTGCCTCCACCATGCTGAGGACGGGCGTGACGCACGCGTCGCGCGTCGCGAAGATGTCCTCCCACTGGCTCCGGGACTTCGTCCGGAAGACCTCCTCGAAGACGACCTGCAGCTCCTTCCACTGCGACTGGTCGTTCTGCGTCGCGACCAGCGCGGGATCGAGACCGAGCCCGTCGATCAGCTCGGCGTAGAACTTGTTCTCGACCGCGCCGACCGCCATGTAGCCGCCCTCGAGGGTCTCGTAGCACCGGTAGAAGGGTGCTCCGCCCTGCGGCTGGTTGGCGCCCCGCTCGTCGATCCAGTGGTCCGCGTCGCGCATGGCGTAGAAGAGCGCCATCAACGCGAGCGCACCGTCGGACATCGCCGACTCGACCACCTGACCGCGTCCGCTGCGGTGTCGCTCGTTCAGCGCCGCGAGCACACCCATCGCCAGCATCATCGCCCCGCCACCGAAGTCGCCGACGAGGTTCAGCGGCACCGGCGGTGGGGTGCCCTTCGTGCCCATCGCCTCGAGCGCGCCGCTGATCGAGATGTAGTTGAGGTCGTGGCCGCCCTTCTCGGCCAGCGGTCCTGACGACCCCCAGCCGGTCATGCGGCCGTAGACGAGCCTCGGATTGCGGGCGAGGCACTCGTCGGGACCGACGCCGAGGCGCTCGGCGACCCCGGCGCGGTAGCCCTCGACCAGGACGTCCGCCGACTCGACCAGGCGGAAGAGCACCTCGCGACCGGCCGCTTGGCGCAGGTCGAGGGTCAACGACTCCTGGCCACGGAAGATCCAGAGGTGGGGGCCGATCCGCGTCGCTGATCGTGCGACGGGGTCGATGCGGATGATGCGGGCACCGAGGTCGGCGAACAACATCGCGAGCAGGGGCAGAGGCCCGATGCCGCCGAGCTCGAGGACGGTGATGTCGGCCAGTGGTCCGGGCGCCTTCGGCTGGTCCATGCGCCCACAATGCCAAGAACCGGGGCTCGGCGCCCGTCGAGCGGTCGACGCACCCTCAGGTGCGGAAGCGCCACGCGAGGTGGTCGCGGCGGGCCCTGATCTCGGCCCGGCGTTGCTCGGCATCGACGGTCGGCGTGTCGGGCGGCAGCGCGTCGCGCACGGCGGCCAGCTTCACGACGCGGGTCGACGGTGACGGCGGATCACCCGTCGGCCAGAACCAGCGGAGCGTGAGCAGGGCCTCCCGACGGCCCTCGGTGTCGAGCCAGTTCGGCACACCGGGCTCGTCGTGCGCGACGACGATGCGGATGCGGCCGTCGTCCGAGATGCGGGTCTGCGTCTGGTTGCGACTGGTGATGCGCGTCGCGTACTCCAACGCCTCCCACCACGCGAGGTTGTAGAGGTGGAAGCTCCAGTAGCGACTCTGCGGGATGTCGCACTCGACGACGAGCGCTTCGTCGGGCGCGAGGTCGAAGAAGCAGAACGCGTACTTCGCCGCCTTGAGCCCGCGCTTGACGTCGTAGCCGCCGCCGAACTCGTTGTCCCGCTGGCCGGCGCGCGCGTCGAGCATGTACTGGTTCCAGTACGTGAGCGAACGGTGCAGGTGGGTGGCCGCCTCGTCGAGCCCGAAGGCGAGGTCCGCGGCCGAGAACCGGTCGGGGGGGCCGTCGGCGTCGAGGCATTCGATGGTGAAGACGGCCGGCTCCCGCGGCTGCCAGTCGAAGTAGTACTCGCGTATCGACACGGACAGGGCGCCGTCGGGGAGGGGCACGCGGTTGGGCTCGTCGCCGTCGCCGCCCAGGAGGATCTCGAACTCGTCGCCGGGACCGAGGCCGAGATCGTGGGCGCTGAGCTCGGCGATCGTGCCCGAGCCCTCCATGTGCATGAAGTTGCGGCGGATGGCGAGGATGAAGTCCTCGCACGAGTGCATCCGGCCGACGATGCGGTAGCGGAGCGACGGGGCGACGCGCGCGTGGCGATACACGTTGTCGGCGTTCGGGCCGCCCCACTGCAGGACGAGGTCGTTCTGCCGCTGGAACGCGGGTGCTCGCGGGTCTTGGTGGCCGATCGACCACGCCAACCAGTTGGCGGCCTGCAGCGCGAGGTGACGGAGCCCCTCGGTGTGGTCGGCGTCGCTCGTGGGGAACGGCGGCCGCGTGATCGCGGCGCCGAGCTCGTCGAGCCGGCCGACGAATTGCTGCCAGCGCGCCAGGTCGTCGGTCATCGGAGCGGCTCCTCGGGGACCGAGAAGTGGCGCTGGTAGCGCGCGAATCGCTCACGTTCCACGGCCGGGTCGAGTGCGAGATCGGCGAACGAGTACTCGTGCGCGCCGTGCTTGTCCTTGGGCCGGCCGGCGAGGTAGTCGCGCATCGCCTGCGCGGTGTCGGGCGGCAACGGCCGGCCGAGCGCGGCGTACAGCTCGCCGATCACGCCGATCTGGTCCCGCATGAAGTCGGCGTAGTGCACGTGGTGCACGCGTGCCGGGTCGAGGGTGCCGTCGGTCGACTCGCTGACCAGGCCGTCGAGGGTGTTCGTCCACATGCGCTCGTGGTACCGGCCGACCTCGGCGAAGTCGACCCTGTCGCTGTGCGCCCACCGCAACGTGGCGACCAGGCTGGTGAGCGAGGCGAGCACGGTGAGGGGATCGCGGTGGGTGATCGCGAGCCGGGCGTCGGGGTAGACGGCGAAGAGCGTGGGCAGCGCGCTCAGGTGCACGGGCGACTTCAGCACCCAGTGCACGTTGCGGAAACGCCGCTGGAGGATCTGCAGCACGAGCCGGTGCGCGTCGTACGCGGGCCGCATGTCGCAGCGCTCGTACCAGTCGACGTACGACGGCACGTGGTATCGGGCGGTGAACTCCTCGGACCGGAAGGCGAACGACATCGCCGACAGGCATTCCTTGTGCATGCGGCCCCGGTACACGTGGATGGCGTCGAGCTCGCCGGCGACCTGGCCGGGGAGCCGCAGCTCGCGATCCGCCAACGGGATGCGGGCGTCGGCCGCGAACTCGTCGGGGTCGGGATCGGGCGGCGGCAGCGGGCGCAGCAGCTCCCAGCCCTCGGGCACGCGCGAGGTCGGGTCCTGCGCGAGCAAGGCGTGCAGGATGGTCGTCCCAGTGCGCGGCGCGCCGGTCACGAACCAGGGCTCGGGGATCTCCTCGTCGACCACCCCCGGGTCGTCGCGCACGTACTGCGCCAGCTGGATCCGCACCTCGAGGAAGCGCAGGAGGAAGCGCCGCGTCATCCAGCGGCCGATGACGGTGAGGTCGGCCTCCTCCTCGAGCGCCGGCAGCAGCACGTCGAGGGGCTCGAGGAAGTCGTCGCTGCCGAAGTCGGCGATGCCGCCGTCGGCGAGGCCGAACGTGGCGCGCGCCTCGGCCAACAGGGCGTCGCGCGCCAGGGGCATCTCCGCCACCTCGGCGATGGGGAGGATGCAACCGTCGTTGACCGCGCGCACCCACTCCGGTCGCGGCGGCGGCTCCCAGGTCACGCTCCGCTCATTTCCCGCTCTCGGTGCTTCGCACCGGGCCGCTCGGGCCACGCTCCGCGGACGCTCCGCTCATCCAGCGCTCACTGTGCCTCGGCTCGCTCGACCATCTCCTCGAGCAGGCTGCGGAACATGATGACGTCGTCGAGGTCGTCGGGCGGCTCCGCGTCGCCGTACGCCACGGTCCGCCACGTCGTACGGATCGACACGATGGCGAATCGCTGCGCCGCGAACATCTCGAACCACTCGAGGTCGTGCACCTCGCGGCCCGACTCCTCGGCGTAGATCTCGGCGACGCGCTCCCGCTGGAGGAACCCGTCGAGGCACGGCATGCCGTACTTGCGGGTGAGGTCCTCGAAGAAGCGGTTGAGGAAGATCATCCAGCCCACGTCGATCTCGGCGGGCCCGAGGGCGGCCATCTCCCAATCGAGCACCGCGACCGGCGCGAAGTCGCGGAACATCATGTTGCCGATGCGGCTGTCGCCCCAGTTCAGGACGGTCGGTCCTTCGTGCGGTCGGGTCTTGTCGAGCGCGGCGAAGGTCCGCTCGATCAGCGGCACCCGCTGGCCTTCGCGCGCCCAGTCGTAGTACCACCGCTGGTACTCGAGGTGCTGGTCGAGCGCGCCCTCGGCGAACTGTGGCCGGTCGAGGAACGCGAGATCGTGGCGCTCCGGCGTGAGCTCGTGCAGTCGGGCGAGCACGCGCACCGCTTCGCGCTCGAGCTTGCGCTGGTCGTCGGGCGCGGCGTCGAACAACCAGCCGGCCATCGTGTACGGCGGGATGTCGGACGGGACGATGCCGTCGACGCGGCGCATGAGGAGGAACGGCGACCCGAGCCACTCGGGGTCGGTCTCGTGGACGAGGACCTCCGGCACCGGCACGTCGGTGTGCTCGGCGACGGTCTGCATGACCTTCCGTTGCAGCTCGAGGTCGTACTCGGGGAACACCTGGAACTGCTGCGATGCGAGTGGCGCCAACCGGGCGACGTAGCGCGCCGCGGGGCCGTCGGCCGGCTCGACGGTGAACAGCAGCGTCTCACTCGACATGCCGCTGCCCTCGGGCGCGGTCACGTCGGAGACCGTGGCGCCGGCTTCCATGTGCTCCGTCCACCACTTCTCGATGCGTTCGGTCATGGCGGCCGGATCGCTGCGCCACGGCGTCGAGATGGTCGGTTCGTCGGTCGTCATCGTCCCCCCTGGACGCGCTGCACGGTCAGTAGCTGCGGGGCAGGCCCAGCACATTCTGCGCCAGGTAATTCAGCGTCATCTCCTGGGTCACCGGCGCGATGCGTTGCAGGCGTGCCTCGCGCCAGTATCGCTCCACGTGGTACTCCGAGGCGTATCCCATGCCCCCGAGGGTCTGCACGGCTCGGTCGGCGGCGTAGAAGGAGGCTTCGGCGGCGAGGTACTTCGCGGTGTTCGCGGCCTCGCCGCACTCCAGGCCGGCGTCGTACCGGCGCCCGGCGTGCAACGCCATCATCCACGCCGCCTTCAGCTGCGCGTGCGCATGCGCGAGGGGATGGCTGATCGCCTGGTTGGCGCCGATGGGCCGGTCGAACACGATGCGATCCTTGGCGTAGGTGACGGCGCGGTCGAGCGCGACCTCGCCGATGCCGCAGGCCTCGGACGCCAGCAGCACCCGCTCGGGGTTCAAACCGTGGAGGAGGAGCTTGAAGCCGTTGTTCTCCTCCCCGAGCAGTCGCCAGCCCTCGACCGGGAGACCGTCGTACGCCACTTCGCACGACGCCACCGCGTTGCGGCCGACCTTCGGGATCGCCCGGATGTCGACGTAGTCGCGATCGAGGTCGGCGAGGAAGAGGCTCAGGCCGCGCAGGCCGCTGTCCTTGTCGCCGGTGCGCGCGATGAGGAGCACCACCTCCGACTCCAGCGCCTTGGTCGTCCAGATCTTGCGGCCGTGGATGCGCCAGCCGCCCGTGCCGTCGGGCTCGGCGCGAGTGCTGATCCGACCGGTGTCGGTGCCGGCGTCGGGCTCGGTGACACCGAACGCGACGTGGAGCTCACCGGCCGCCGCCCGCGGCAGGAACGTCTCCTTCAACCGGTCGTTTCCGAACTTCACGACCGGATTCAGCCCGAAGACGGTGAGGTGCACCGCGGAGCAGCCGTTCATGGCCGCCCCGCTCGCGGCGATCTCGTGGAGCATCACCGCCGCGTCGGAGATCCCTCGTCCCCCGCCGCCGTACTCCTCGGGGATGGTGAGCCCGAGCCAGCCACCCTCGGCCAGCCGGGCGTAGAAGTCCCAGGGGAATTCGTGCTCCCGGTCGCAGCGGGCCCAGTAGTCGTCGTCGTAACCGGTGCACAGCTCGCGGATGGCGTCGGCGATGAGGGTCTGGTCTTCGTCCAGCAGCTCGTCGGGTGCGCGCATGGCCGCAGTCTGACACCTCGGTAGGCTCTCACCGCATGCGCAGGGCTGGTGGTCGGCGCGGAGCGACGGTCGTGAGGGCGCGCCGGCGGCGTGCGGCGTCCGCTCCGCTCGCGCTCGTCGCGGCCGCGGTCGCGGTCGCGGCGGCGGTCGGCGCGTGCCAGCCCCCGTCTTCACCCCCTCCGAAACCGCCGGTGCTCCAAGCCGCCTGCGCGCACACGTTGAGCGCGTCGACCGTCGGCACCATCGCCTCGAACGCGCTCACCGAGACCTCGGGCATCGTGGCCAGCCGCCGCACGTCCGGCGTCTGGTGGGTGCACAACGACTCCGGCGATCGCGCGCGCGTGTTCGCGATCGGTGACGACGGACGCGACCTCGGCGAGTTCGACCTCGCGGGCGCGGTGGCGGTCGACTGGGAGGACATCGCAGTGGGCCCGGGCCCGTTAGAGGGCACCTCGTTCCTCTACCTGGCCGACATCGGCGACAACGCGAAGTCGCGGAGCTCGGTGCAGGTGTACCGCGTGGCCGAGCCGCTCGTGGATCCGGCTGCCACGCCCGGGCCGCCGCAGAACCTCGGCGGAGTTGCCACCCTGAACCTCACCTATCCGGACGGCCCCCACGACGCCGAGGCGCTGCTGGTCGACCCGACGACCGGCGAGCTGTTCGTGGTGACGAAGGATCTGGTCGGAGGGGTCGCGCAGGTGTTCCGGGCGCCGGCGAACCTCGCCGGCGGCAGCACGACCGCGCTCACGCAGGTGGCCACGGTCTCGTTGGGCACCGGTCAGGGTGTCACCGGCGCCGACGTGACGCCGGCCGGTGACGTGGTCGCACTGCGCACGTACCTGTCCGTCGTGCTCTACCCGCGACCGGCCGGGCAACCGCTGGCGCAGGCGTTCACCCAGGCGTCGTGCCCGGGGAGCGCCCCGCCCTTCGGCAGCGCGACACCCGCCTCGGAGCCCCAGGGTGAGGCGATCGGCTTCACCCGCGACGGCCGGGGGTACGTGACGGTGAGCGAAGGCGCTCATCCCGTCCTCCACCAATTCCGCGCTCCCTGACCGCGGCGGGCGGGGCGGACGAAGCGCCCGCCGTACACCGTCGGGTCGGTGGCCACTGCGACCGGGTCGTTCACGTTGTAGACGATCGTCCATCCTGCGCCGCGGAGGTCGACCGCGCGCGCGTCGTACGCGAACTGGGCAGGGGAGAGGACGGCGGTGGTGAGCGGGCCCCGTGCGTGCCAGGGGCCCTGGGGCCGGGTGGTCGTCCAGCCCGCGATCTCCGGATCGGGGGATGGTCGCGGGAACGCGACCGCCATGAATCCTGCGCCCGATCGCGTGACGAACGGGGGGCGCGTCGGCGGACCGCCGCGGAACGTCATCGCGCCGAGCGCGGGACGCCGACTCCACGTGCGTCCGGTCCAGAACCGCCATGGCCCGGTCGTCGCGCGCGCGAACTCCACGCGCGCGACGTACCCGTTCCCTGCTGCCGCGCCGTACACGTACACGGTGCGGTCGACCAGGACGGCCCCGGTGCCCCACGAGA
>DATBBL010000027.1:0-4526 GCA_036271015.1 Acidimicrobiia bacterium | reverse complement strand
GGTGTGCATCCCGGTCCAGGCGTCGTCGCCGAGCGGCTCGATGCCGGTCGCCGCCTCCACCGCGTCGGTGAGCGCCCGCACGCGCTCGACGTCGGCGGCCGCGAAGCTGCGCAGCACCTGGAACGATTGCACGCGGCGGAGGGTAGCGTCGCGTCACATCACCGAGGGTCAGGAGCGGGGCATGCAGATCGACGCGTACGAGCCCGGCGTGCCGTGCTGGGTCGATCTCGGGAGCCCCGATCCCCAGGGGGCGGCCGACTTCTACGGCGCGCTCTTCGGCTGGGACGTGCCCGAGGGACCGGAAGAGGCGGGCGGCTACCGCATCGCCACCGTGGGCGGGCTCCCCGTCGCCGGGATCGGTCCGGCGCAGAACCCCGGGCCGCCGGTGTGGACCACCTACGTCGACGTGGAGAACGCCGACGAGACGGCGGAGAAGGTGAGCGCGGCGGGCGGACAGGTCATCGTCCCGGCGATGGACGTGTTCGAGCACGGCCGGATGGCCGTCTTCGTCGATCCGGTGGGGGCGTTCGTCTCGGTCTGGCAACCCGGTGACCACCCCGGCTCGCAGCTGGTGAACGAGCCGGGTACGTGGTCGTGGAGCGAGCTGCTCACCACCGACCTCGAGGCGTCGAAGGCGTTCTACGGCGCGGTGTTCGGGTGGGGCACCAACGTGCAGGACGCCGGCCCGATGGGCCAGTACGTCGAATGGCAGGTCCACGGCCGCTCCGTCGCCGGGATGATGCAGAAGCCGCCGATGCTCCCGGCGGAGGTGCCCCCGCACTGGGCCGTCTACTTCGCGGTGTCCGACACCGACGCCGCCGTCGCCCGCGTCGCCGAGCTCGGAGGCACGGTGCTGATGCCGCCCATGGACATCGAGCCGGGCCGGTTCGCGCCCGTGACCGATCCCACCGGTGCCGTCTTCAACCTCATCGCGCTCAAGCCCGAGCTCGCCGGCTGACCGCCGAGGCCGGGCGTGAAGTTGCGTCGGGCAGGGGTCGCCGACGGGTAGGAGCGACGCAACCTCGCGAGTAGGTTCGGCGCATGGCCCGACCGCGCGGAGCGAGGGCGCGCGCCGACGAGGTGCGGACGCGCCTGGCGCACGAGTACCCGGACGCCGACAGCGCGCTGGTGCGGGAGAATCCGTTCCAGCTCCTGGTCGCGACGATCCTCTCGGCGCAGACGACCGACGAGAACGTCAACAAGGTGACGCCGGCGCTGTTCGCGCGATACCCGACGCCCGCCGACCTCGCCGACGCCGATCCGGCCGACGTCGAGCAGCTCGTGTTCGCCACCGGCTTCTATCGCTCGAAGACCAAGAACCTCCTCGGCATGGCGCGCGCGCTCGAGGACGACTTCGGCGGCGAGGTGCCCACCGAGCTCGAGGATCTCGTGAAGCTGCCGGGGGTCGGGCGCAAGACCGGCAACGTGGTGCGCTCGGTCGCCTTCGGTCTCCCGGGCCTCCCGGTCGACACCCATGTCGGTCGGCTCTCCCGTCGCCTCAAGCTCACGACAGAGACCGACCCGGTGAAGGCCGAGCTCGACCTGAACGCGTTGATCCCGCCCGAGGAGCGCGGCCGGTTCTCGCTGCGGATGATCCTGCACGGGCGACAGGTCTGCTTCGCGCGCAACCCGAACTGCGGCGGGTGCGTGCTCGTCGACATCTGCCCGTCGGCCGACCCGGCCGCGCGCCAAGCCCACGCACGCTGACGGCCCGCTCCATCTCCTAGCCCGCGGGTCGATTCCGCTCCGCCGTCCCGCGCTCCGCGCACGGCTCCGCTCCATCTCCTAGCCCGAGAGCATCCCCCCGGCGCGGTCGAGGGCGCGCACCGCACCGCGCAGGGCGCGCTCGGCCTGATCGAGCTCGGCGGCGATGGCGGAGTCATCGGTGTCGCGGTAGCGATCGCCCACCGCGACGACCCGGGCGGTGAGCTCCTCGAGTTGCGCGCGCAAGGTCGAGAGCTCGGCGAAGTCGGATGCCGCAGCCATCGCTGCAGACTAGGAGCGGCCAATGGGGGCGGTCCCGGACAGGGCACGGTTTACGATGACTCCACCGTGCTCACCCGACTCGACCTCCGCGGCACCGCCGACGTGGCCGGCGCGCTCGCGCGCCCGGACGACGACGCCGACGCCACCGAGGACCGTGACCAGGCCCTCGCCGCGGTCAGGGAGATCCTCGCCGCCGTCCGTCGCGGGGGTGACGCGGCCGTGCGCGAGCTCACCCTCCGGTTCGACGGCTGCGACCTCGCCGACCCCCGGGTGCCTGCCGCCGACCTGCAGGCCGCGCTGCAGGCGATCCCGGTCGCCCTGCGGACCGCGCTCGAGCTCGCCGCCGCGCGCATCCGCGAGTACCACGCGCTCCAGACCGACGTCGCCGAGCCGGTGCTCGACCGTGACGGCGTGTCGCTCCGCGAGGTCGCGGTCCCGATCGGGCGCGCCGGTCTGTACGTGCCCGGCGGTCGGGCCACCTACCCGTCCACCGTGCTGATGACCGCCATCCCCGCGCAGCTCGCCGGGGTCGACGACCTCGTGCTCAGCGTGCCACCGGCAGCCGACGGCCGGGTGCCCGACGCCACGCTGGCGGCCGCCGCGCTGATCGGGATCACCGAGGTCGTGCGGATCGGCGGTGCCCAGGCGATCGCGGCGCTGGCGTACGGCACCGAGACCGTGCGGCCGGTCGACGTGATCGTCGGGCCCGGGAACCGGTACGTCGCGCTGGCCAAGCGCGAGGTCGCGGGCCGGGTCGGCATCGAGTCGTTCGCGGGGCCGTCCGAGGTGGTGGTCGTGGCGGACGGCACCGTTCCCGCGATGTTCGCCGCCGCCGACCTCCTCGCGCAGGCCGAGCACGGCCCCGGCGGCGCGGCCGTGCTGGTGACCTGGGACCCGGCGGTGGTCGATGCCACCGAGGAGGCGATCGACCGTCTCCTCGCCGACGCGCCCCGGCGCGACGACATCACCGCGACCTTGCGCAGCGGGGGACGCGCGGTCCTGGTCGACGACGCGCTCGCCGCGCTCGACGCGGTGAACGTGATCGCACCCGAGCACCTCGAGCTGCTGATCGACGACCCTGACGCGCTCCTCCCGCTCGTGCGCAACGCGGGCGCGGTGTTCCTCGGCCCGTGGTCGCCCGCCGCGCTCGGTGACTACGTCGCCGGGGTGAACCACGTGCTCCCGACCGACCGCAGCGCCCGGTTCGCCAGCGCGCTGCGCGTCGACACGTTCCGGAAGCACATCCACATCGTGCGGGCCACCGAGGAGGGCCTCGCCGCGCTCGCCCCCCACATCGACGCCATCGCCGCCGCCGAGGGCCTGGACGCCCACGCCCGCTCGGTCGACGCCCGCTCCCCGCTCACGGTCCCCGGGGAGTCCTCGTGAACGCGCCGGTCGCGCCGCGCGACGACCTGCGCGCGCTCGAGGGCTACCACTCGCCCCAGCTCGACGTCGCGGTCCGGCTGAACACCAACGAGAGCCCGTACCCCCCGCCGTCCGCGTTCGTCGACCGCTGGATCGCCGAGCTGCGGGAGGCGCCACTCAACCGGTACCCGGACCGGGGAGCCCGGGCGTTGCGCGCGGCGCTGGGTGCGCACCTCGGGCAGCCCGTCGACCGTCTCTTCTGCGCCAACGGGTCGAACGAGGTGTTGCAGACGCTCCTGCTCACCTACGGCGGCCCCGGACGACGGGCGGCGATGTTCGAGCCCACGTACGCGCTGCACTCGCACATCGCCCGCGTCACCGGTACCGAGGTCGTGGTGGGGGAGCGTCGGGCGGACTTCTCCATCGATCCGGACGCCGCGCGCGACCTGATCCGCCGGCACGCGCCCACGATCGTGTTCGTGTGCAGCCCGAACAACCCGACCGGCACGGTCGAGCCCGCCGCCACCGTGCAGGGTCTGCTCGACGCGTTCCAGGGTCTCGTGGTCGTCGACGAGGCTTACGGCGAGTTCGCGCCACGGAGCGCGCTCGAGCTCGTTCGCGACGACCGGCGCCTGGTCGTCGTGCGCACCTACTCGAAGGTGTGGTCCATGGCCGCGCTGCGGCTCGGGTTCGCGGTGGCGCCACCGTGGGTCGTCGCCGAGCTCGAGAAGGTCGTGCTGCCGTACCACCTCGCGTCGGCGACCCAGATCGCAGGTCGGCTCGCGCTCGAGCTGGGCGCCGAGATGGACGATCGCGTGCACCGGCTGGTCGCCGAACGTGAGCGGGTCGCCGTGCGCCTCGCCGCGATCGACGGCGTCACCGTGTTCCCGTCGGGCGCGAACTTCCTCCTGTTCCGCCCGGCCGGTGACGGTCACGTGCTCTGGGAGCGGCTGGTCGGGCAGGGGGTGCTCGTGCGCGACTTCTCGCGCTGGCCGCGCCTCGACGACTGCCTGCGCGTCACCATCGGCACACCGGAGGAGAACGACGCGTTCCTCGACGCGCTGCGCGCGTCGCTCCAGGAGGTAGCTGCGTGATGGAGATGGAGCGGAGGCGTGGCCGGAGGCCGGGACGCCGTAGCGGAATCGACCCGATGTGATGGAGATGGAGCGGAGGCG
>DATBBL010000026.1:0-5351 GCA_036271015.1 Acidimicrobiia bacterium | reverse complement strand
AGCACCCAGCAGACGAAGAGGCCGATGACCTCCTCGATGACGACGACCCACCACGCGGGGAGCAGCGAGTCGTGGGGGAACGACGTGCCGAGGAACGGCCACCAGAAGAGGTGGTCGTTGGTGAACGCGCCGGACAGGATCAGGGCGCAGAAGACGCCGATCGGCAGGCACAACCAGCGGCGGCGCACGAGCCGGGGGCGGCCGATGGTGGCGAGCATCACGACCGCGAGCAGCACCACTGCGAAGAGCAAGGTGTAGCCGTAGGCCCGGTACCCGAACGGCAGGTCGAGCACCAGGGGTAGTAGCGACCCGGCCGCGATGAGGCGGTAGTCGATGCCGACGCTGCGGAAGATCGTCGCCACCCCGAAGACCGACAGGCCGATGTACCAGAAGAACACGGGCTCAGGGCAGGTCGAGCGCGGCATTCACCAACGCGTCGGCTTCGGCGTTCCGGGCGCGGGGGACGTGCGCGAGATCGACCTCCTCGTAGCGCTCGAGCAGCGCGCGCACCTCGGCGCGCAGCGGCGCGAGGTGCGCCTGCTTCACCTTCCACCGCCCCGCCACCTGCTCGATCACCAGCTTGGAGTCGCCCCGGATCCGGGCCGCGCGGGCCGGCGTGCGCGCCGCGGCCTCGAGGCCGGCGATGAGCGCCCGGTACTCGGCGACGTTGTTGGTGGTCTCCCCGATCCGCTCGCTGACCGTGGCCAGGCGCTGTGGAGGGCTCGCGGACGCGTCGTACACGACCGCCCCGATCGCAGCCGGTCCGGGGTTGCCGCGCGCGCCACCGTCGAAGTAGATGAGCAGGGCGTCGGGCATCAGGGGACCAGGATCGCGCCGCAGTTGTCGCAGTGCGCCAGCGGCTCGCCCGCCGACTTCTTGATCTGCTCCGCCTCGATGGCGGGGACGGACAGGTGACAGCTCTGGCAGGTGGTGCCCACGAGCCGGGCCACGCCGACGCGCTGCGGGTTGGCGCGCGACCGTTCGTAGTCGTCGACCAGCCGCCGGTCGATGCCGGCGGCGATCGCGTCGCGCGCCGCTCGTTGCTCGCGCATCTCGGCGATGATCACGCTCTCCGCGTCGGCGAGCGCCTGCCGGATGCGGTCGAGCTCCGCGCCGAGGACGGCGCGCCGCGTGTCGAGGTCCTGCAACGTCGCGTCGAGGGGCTCACGGGCCTCCATCAGCTCGAGCTCGCGGTTCTCGACCCCCCGCTGGTGGCGCCGGAGCTGCTCGACGTCGGACTGCATCGCCTGCAGCTCGCGCGGCGAGCTGATCTCGCCCGAGTACATCTTGGCTTCGACCTCGGTGGCCTTCTCCGCGAGGCCGCGCGCCTCGTCGTCGAGGTGCTGCTCGTCGCGGGCGATGGCGTCACGCTCGGCCCGTGTGGTGGCGATCCGGCCGTCGAGCGCAGCGGTGTCGGTCTCCACCCGCCCCAGGGCCTCTCGTTCGGGAAGGGTCTGGTGACGGTGCAGGAGCCGGTCGAGCGCGCCGTCGCGCTCCTGGAGCGCGAGGAGCTGTTCGAGCTCCTCGCTCACTGGCCGGTGCCCCCCGGGGCAGCGGTCGGCGGCGCGGTGGCGGGGGGCGCGGTCGCCGGCGGCGCGGTCGTCGCCGGCGGCGTCGTCGGTGCCGGGGCGGTCGGTTGCTGCTGCACCGTCGGGAGCTGTTGCTGCCTCGGCCCGGAGTCGTTCGGCGCGACCGAGCCGCCGTGGCCGCCGGTCGGGTTCACCAGGGCCCCGGACCGCGCGCACACGGGACCGGGGTCGGGCAACGGGATGTCGGGCTGATCGGCCAGGGCCTGGCTCATGAACGCGGCGAACACCGGGGCCGCCGAGTCGCCACCGAACCCGGCGCCGGGCACCCGGCTGCGCCAGTTCCCGTACCAGACCGCGGTCGCGAGCTGCGGCGTACCGCCGATGAACCAGGCGTCGGCGAGATCGTCGGTCGTGCCGGTCTTGCCGAAGATCTCGTGGCCGTCGACGGCGGCCTTGGTCCCCGTGCCGCCGGTCACCACGCCCCGCAACACGTTCTGCTCGCATGCCGCGACCTGAGGGTCGAGCGCCTGGTCGCCCGGGTTGTTGCTCTGGTCGAAGAGCACGGTGCCGTCGGCCCCGACGACCTTCTGCACGACATAGGGGGCGTGGTGGACGCCGAGGTTGGCGACGGTGGCCATGACCGTCGCCATGGTCTCGGTGTTCTGCTCGAAGATCCCGAGGGTGAGACCGAGGTAGGGCTGGAGGTTCTGCTTGGCGATGCCCATCTTGTGGGCCATGGCGATGACCTTGTCCTCGCCGACGCTCGTCGCGATGCGGACGAACGCGCAGTTGATCGAATTGGCGGTGGACGTCCAGATGTCGTTGTAGCCGCCGCCGGGTTCGTCGTTCACCGCCTGTCCTTCGAAGCCGGGCACCGTGCAGGGGCTCGAGCCGTCGACGCTGTCGTTGGGCGAGTAGCCGTTGGAAAGGGCGGTGGCGAGGGTGATCACCTTGAACGTGGAGCCCGTCTGGCGACCGTCCGATGAAGTGGCGATGTTGGTCTGGCTCTGGGCGAAGCTCTGCCCCGAGACCATCGCTTTGACCGCCCCGGTGCTGGGATCGATCGACACCAGCGACGATGCCCAGTCGTCACCCTTCTGCGGCTTGGCGTTGGTGGTCGCGTTGATCGCCATCCGCTGCAGGGTGGGGTCGAACGTGGTGTAGATCTTGAGCCCGCCCTTGTAGAGCTTGTCGAGGCGCTCCTTCTCGGTGTTCCCCATGCGGGGGTCGTTCAGCAGGCTGTTCTGCACCTCGGCGGTGAGGAAGTCGGTCGGGCGGGTCTCGGCCGGTGGGGGCACCGTCGGCAGCGCCTCCTTGTTGGCCGCGTCGGCCTGGGCCTGGGTGATGTAGCCCTGCTCCACCTCGCCCCGCAGCACGTCGGCGCGGCGGCGGATGGCGCGGTCGGGATGGGTGAAGGGGCTGTTGCCCTCGGGGTTCGAGATGAGCCCGGCGAGGAGCGCGGTCTCGCCCACCGTCAGCTCGTTCAGTGTCTTGCCTCGCGGCCCGAACGGGCACCCGTTGTCGCAGACCAGGAAGAAGCGCGCCGCGGCGGCCTTGAAGCCGTACGAGTTCGAACCCAGGTACACGGTGTTCAGGTACTCGACGAGGATCTTGTCCTTCGAGAACTTCTTGTTCAGGCGGAGGGCGTCCTCGATCTCCTTGATCTTGCGGTTCACGTCACGCTTCGACGTGAGCAGCCGGTTCTTCACCAGCTGCTGGGTGATGGTCGAACCACCCTGCTCGATCCGCCCCGAGGTGACGTTGGCGAGGAACGCCCGGAACACCGCGCCGAGGTCGATGCCGTCGTTGCTCCAGAACGTCCGGTCCTCGGTCGCGATCACCGCGTTGATCACCGACTTCGGCACCTCGCTGATGTTGGTGATCGGATCGCGCGCCTGGGCGGCGAAGTTGGCCAGCTCGGTGGTGCCGTCGGCGTAGTACGCGACCGACGGCTGGGCGAGCGCGCTCAGCTCACCGACCTGCTTGGCCGTGTAGTGGTGCGCAGTGGCGATCTCGACCGTGCCCGGGATCAGCGCCGCCAGGCAGGCGCCCACCGCAATGCCGCCGATGACGATCGTGAGCAGGAAGGTGATGAGCGTTCGGCGGAAACTGCGCATGAGGGTCTTCCAGCTTGGCACAGCGACCCCCGGTCGGGGGGTCAGGCGCCCTTGTACCTGGGCTCGGGTCGATTCCGCTCCGCCGTCCCGCCCGTCCGGGCACGGCTCCGCTGCATCTCCTAGGGCGAACCCTGGCCGAGCGCCTGGGCGACGAACTGGGCGTAGGCGGCGGCACCCTCGGGCCGCAGGTGGATGCCGTCGTCGTAGAAGAACTCGGGGTGCTGGCCGCCAAACCCGTGCCAGTCGAGCAGCACCGCGTTCTTGTACTTCTTGACCCCGGCCGCCAGGGTGTCGTTCACCTGCTGCTCCCAGAGCCGCGGCACCTTGGCGTTGATGATCACCACCTTCTTGCGGTCGCTGAGGAGCGACATCATTCGGTCGAAGTCACCCGGGTCGACCGTGCCGTTGGTGCCGAGCTGGACGACGACGTCCTGTCCCAGCTGGCCGGCGTTCTTCAGCTGCTCGATCAGGTCGACGCCGGCCGAGAACTGCCGGCTCTCCGCCGCGTTGACGCCGGTCACCGGCTGGTTGCCGAACATGGCGTTGACCGTGGCCGCCAGCTGGTTGGCGGCGCCGAGCATCACCGAGTCGCCGATGGCGGTCACCGTCGTCGGCGGCAGGGTGGTGACCGGCGCCACGGTGGTGGGTGGGACGGTGGTCGGCGTCGTGACACCGACGGCGGCGGTGGTGGTGGTCGTCTGCCCGGGCCGGATGACCACCGAGGTCTTGTTGCCCAACCCGGCTGGGGCGGCCGCGCTCCCCCCGTCGCCGAGACCGACGACGATCACCACCAGGCCCAGGGTGATCCCGCTCGCGGCGAGCCCGAAGCGGGCCGCGAGCTTGCGTCGGGTCTCCCCCGACGAGCTGCGGAACCGGCCCCACCACCGCTCGAGCGCGCCGTGGCGGATCGGCTCCTCCACGAAGCGGTACGACAGCGCGGCGGCCACGAGCGTCAGCGCCAGGCGGAGCACGAGGAGCGGGATACCGGTCAGGGGGACGTCGGCGTGCGGGCGCGTGACCATGTAGATCGGCCAGTGCCACAGGTAGATGCCGTACGAGCGCACCCCGATCCAGAGCAACACGTCGACCGAGAGGAGTCGCGGCACCAAACGCGACGCGGGGTGCACCGTCGCCGCGATGAGCACGGCCGACACCAGCGCGACGAGGAGGAACCCGCCGCGGTAGAGGCTCTGGTCGAGGTAGCCGACGTTGAGGAACATCCAGATGAGCGCGACACCGCTCGCGAACGCGCCGAGGTCGAGGAGGATCGCCGCGTTGCGACCGGTTCGGCCCACCAGTCGCCACGGCGCCCACACGAACGCCAACGCCGCGCCCATCAGCAGCGTGGCCACGCGGGTGTCGGTGCCGTAGTAGACGCGCGACGGATCGGCGTAGGGGTGGTAGAGGATCGCCATCTCGATGGTGGAGATGGCGACGCCCGTGAGCACGCCGACGAGCAGCGCCTTGCGGCTCTTCCCCCACACCGTCAACACCAGCACCAGGATCAACGGCCAGAAGAGATAGAACTGCTCTTCCACCGCCAGCGACCACACGTGCTGGAGCAGCGGTGGGCGGCCCGCGCTCTGGAAGTAGGAGAGGTTCCGGAAGATGAGGAACCAGTTCTCGACGTAGAGCAGCGCGGCGATCACCTCGCCCCGCAGCTGGTCGAGCACGTCGGGAAGGAAGAGGGTCGCATAGAGCGACA
>DATBBL010000025.1:0-19303 GCA_036271015.1 Acidimicrobiia bacterium | reverse complement strand
GATCGCCGGCGTCCCCATCGCCGACTCGCGTCTCGAACAGCTGCGAGCCAACGCCAGCATCGAACCGGTGCTGGTCGACGACGACGGCACCCCGCTCGCGATCGGGAAACGCTTCAGCGTGTTGTCCCCCAAGATCGTGCGAGCGGTGCTGCTACGCGACCACGGCTGCCAGATCTGCAGCCGTCGCCACCGACTCCAGATCCACCACCTCCGACCCCGCTCCTGGGGCGGCACCGACGAGATCTCCGACCTGGCCGCGGTGTGCACCACCTGCCACCCCGACCTCGTCCCCCACGGCCCCTACGCCCTGGTCGGCAACCCCAACCTGCCCGGAGACCTGCGCAAGATCCACCTCGACGACCTCACCCCCCAACAACGAGAACAGATCGGCCTCCCACCACCACGCGCCGGACCGAACGCGGCATGAACGGCGGGCGGAGGTCAGCGCAGCGCTTCGGCGAGGTAGTCGATGGCGTGGGTGAGGGTGGCGACGTCGTCGGGCTCGATCGCGGGGAACATCGCGATGCGCAGCTGGTTGCGGCCCAGCTTGCGGTACGGCTCGGTGTCGACGATGCCGTTGGCGCGCAAGGCGGTGGCGATGGCGGCGGCGTCGACGTCGTCGACGAAGTCGATGGTGCCGCTCACGTGGCTGCGCTCGGACGGCTTGGCCACGAACGGTTGCGCGAACGTGCTCGCCTCGGCCCAGCCGTAGAGCAGCTCGGCCGAGCGGTCGCACCGGCCGACGGTGAAGTCGAGGCCGCCCTGGTCGAGCATCCAGCGCACGCTGTTCTCGAGCAGGAACAGCGACGCCAGCGCGGGCGTGTTGTACGTCTGGTCGAGGCGCGAGTTCTCCAGCGCGATCGGGAGGCTGAGCGAGGGCGGTACCCAGCGGTCACCCCCGCCGAGTCGTTCGATGCGCTCGATGGCCGCGGGGGAGCAGAGGGCGAGCCAGAGCCCGCCGTCGCCGGCGAAGCACTTCTGGGGCGCGAAGTAGTAGACGTCGAAGTGGGTCGGCTCCACCGGGAGGCCACCGGCGCCCGAGGTCGCGTCGACCAGCACGAGGCCGTCGTCGCCCGGCCGGTGCACGTCGGTCATGACCCCGGTCGACGTCTCGTTGTGCGGGTAGGCGTACGCGTCGACGGTCGCATCTGCGACCAGCTCGGGGTGCGTGCCCGGTTCCGATCGCAGCACGACCGGGTCGTCGAGGAACGGCGCGGCGGTGGTCACGGCCGCGAACTTGGAGGAGAACTCGCCGAAGACGAGGTGCTCGGCCCGCCGGTCGACGAGACCGAACGCGGCGGCATCCCAGAACGCGGTGCTTCCCCCGTTGCCGATCAGCACCTCGTAGCCGTCGGGCAGCGCGAACAGCTCGGCGAGCCCGGACCGGATGCTGCCGACGACCGACCGCACCCCAGGCTGGCGGTGCGAAGTCCCCAGGTACGTGTCGGCCACGTCGGCGAGCGCACGCGCCGCCTCGGGCCGCACCTTCGACGGTCCCGAGCCGAAGCGCCCGTCGCCGGGGATCAGCTCGGCGGGCAGGGTGACGGTGGTGGGATCGACGGCCATCGGGGGGGAGGTTACCGGCGGCTCCTAGGAGTGCTCCGAGAGTTGGGCGAGCAGCAGCACCTCGCTGACGATCAGCTTGTGCCAGTCGCCGAGGTGGAGGCTCTCGTCCTCCCCGTGGATGCGGCTGCCGGGGTCGGCGGGGCCCAGCAGCAGGGCCGGGATGCCGCCGAACGCCTCGGCGAACGGGCCCACGAACGGGATGGTGCCGCCGACACCCATGCACACCGGGTCGACGCCGAAGCCGGCGCGCAACGCCTCGGTCGCGGCGTCGAACGCCCAGCCGGTCGGGTCGGTGTGCCAGGCGGGCACCTCGTCGAGGGTCTCGACGGTGACCTCCAGCCCGAACGGCACCCGGCGTTCGAGGTGGCGGCGGAGCGCGTCGTTGAGGCGCGCCGGGTCCTGGCCCCGCCCCACCCGGACGCTCACCCGCGCCGCCGCCTCGGCGACGATCTGGTTCGACGACCCGGCGATGGGGTGGCCGTCGATGCCGATCACGGTCACCGCGGGCCGCAACCAGAGGCGCTCGAACACCGGGATCGACGGGTCGCCCGCGAGCTGCACGCCGTCGCGCACGCCCCACGCCCGCCGGAGACCGTCGACGTGCTCGGGGAGGGCGGCGATGCGGGCGCGCTCGGCGGCGTCGGGCGCGGCGTAGTCGTCCCAGCAACCGTCGAACGCGGCGTCGCCGTGCTCGTCGACCAGGGTGGCGAGCATCCGCGCCAGCCCGAGCACGGGGTCGGGGACGACGCCACCCGCCATGCCGCTGTGCACCGGCCCGTCGAGCGCGCGGACGTGCACGTCGACGCCCGCCAGGCCGCGCAAGGAATAGGTGAGCCCGGGCGTGCCCACCGACCAGTTGCCGGCGTCGGCCAGGAGCAGGACGTCGGCGCGGAGGGCGTCGGCGTGCGCGGTGAGGAAGCCCGCGAGCCCGGGGGAGCCGATCTCCTCCTCGCCCTCGACCAGGACCTTGACGTTGCAGGGGAGCTCGCCGGCGGTGTCGAGCCAGGCGCGCACCGCGGCGACGTGCGCGACCGCACCCGCCTTGTCGTCGGCGCTGCCGCGGCCGAAGAGCCGGCCGTCGCGCTCGACCGGCTCGAAAGGCGCGGAGGACCACCGGTCGACGTACCCCGCGGGCTGGACGTCGTGGTGGGCATACAGCAGCACGGTCGGAGCGTCGGGTCGGTGCGTCCATTCCCCGACCACGTACGGGTGACCGCCGTCGACCCGCAGCTCGCGCACGTCGTCGAGCCCGGCGTCGCGCATGAGGTGGGCGACCGCGTCCGCGGACGCGTCGACGTCGTCGTCGTGCTCCGGATCGGCGCTGATGCTCGGGATGCGGACGAGATCCTCGAGCTCGTGTCGGGAACGGGCGAGGTCGTCGCGGGCGGCGGCGACCGCGGTGTCGGTGTCCATGCGGCCGAGGTTAGGACCGCAGCTCCTCGTACCAGAGTGGTGCCTTCGTGCGCGCCCATGCCGCGGGCACGCTGCCGCCGATCATGCCGTCGAGCGCATCGCCGTCCCTCACCGCGAAGAGGATGTGGCCGATGACCGCGGCCCAGATGCCGAGCGCGAACCAGTCGTGGACGAACGTCGCGCCCGTTCGCCAGTCGAGCGGGAACAGGTCGAACCACTTCATGATGGACCCCGTCCCCAGCATGACGATCGCCGCCGCGGCGATGAACGTGGCGTTGAGCTTCTGGCCCGGGTTGAACTTGCCGAGCGTCACGTGCGCGCGGTGGCGCCGGCGGAACCACCGCGCGTCGTCGCGGGACCAGCGGTTGAGGCGCCCGAGGTCGGTGCGCAGGCGCGCGCCCCGGCGCCCGAGGACGGCGAGCAGCAACGGGACCGGGAGGAGGATGCCCGAGTACACGTGGATCGTGCGGACCACCTCCCGGTTGCCCACGATGGCCGAGACCGGGCCCGCGTAGAGGGCGGCGCCGGTGAGCATCAGGATGCCGAACAGCGTGGCGTTCACCCAGTGCAGCGCGCGCTCGCGGCGGTCGAACCGGAGGAGGGGCGGCTCGGGCTTGGGCCGGTCGCGCCGGGCCGCGCTGCGGGCCGCGCGCTCCTCGGCGATGGTCATGCGCCGTTCAGGTGGCACGGTCGTCCCTCCCGTTGGAACGGCCGACCCATCCGTCGACGTCGTAGCCGCGCTCCTCCCAGTAGCCCTCCTCGACCGACTTGGTGAGCTCGATGTGGTCGAGCCACTTGCACGACTTGTAGCCGTACATCGGCGCGACGTAGAGCCGGACGGGGCCACCGTGCTCATCCGAGAGCGGCGAGCCCTCGAGCTGGTAGGCGATGATCACGTCGTTGCGACGCGCCTGCGAGAGCGTGAGGCTCTCGGTGTACGCACCGTCGAAGGAGTGGAACCGCAGCGCGGTGGCCCGCGCCTGCACGCTGGCACGGTCGAGGAGGTCGGCCAGGCGCACACCCTTCCACTCGACCTCGGGCACCCGCCACCCGGTGACGCACTGGAAGTCGCGCGTCAGCTTGGTCGGTGGCATGGCGACGAGCTCGTCGTAGGTCAGCGTGAACGGCTGGTCGACGAGGCCGTCGACCTTCAGCCGGTAGTCCGCTCGGCTCCGCGACGGGAGGCCGCCGGTGACGGTGTAGATCCGGAACCGGCCGATCGGGAGCAGCGACGCCAGCCCGGTCCCGTCCTTGGCGATGAGCGGGCCGACCTCGCGCTCGAGCCAGTCCTGGATGCGGGCGCCCAGGAGCACGCCCGCCGCGCCGACGCCGAGCAGGCCCAGGAAGACCCGCCGGCCGACGGGCGCGCCGGTCGCCTCGGGGACGGGACTCGGGTCGGGATCGTCGGCCACTCCACCAAGGTACGGAGCCGGAGCCCGTCCGGATCATCGGGCCGCGCCGCAGGACGGTGATTTCCGTCGCACTCGTTGTGATCCCGGGGCCGGGTCGACTAAAGAGGCGCGCGACGACCGCAGGAGCGTGAGAGGGGACAGGGCATGGCGACGAGCACGACCAGCTTGGGCATTCCGGGGTTCGGCGGGGACCTCCTCACGCCCGGCGACGGTGGGTACGACGAAGCCAGGGCCGTGTTCAACGGCATGATCGACCGCACGCCGACGCTGATCGCGGTGTGCCGCACCACCGACGACGTGGTCGCGGCGGTGAACTTCGCCCGGGAGCAGGGTCTGCCCATCTCGGTGTACGGGGGCGGGCACGGCGTGACCGGCGCCGCGGTGGTCGACGGCGGGCTGGTCGTCGACATGCGTGGCATGAAGGGCATCCAGGTCGACCCCGCGGCGCGCACGGCGCGCGCCGAGGGTGGGCTCAACTGGGGAGAGTTCGACGCCGCCACCCAGGAGCACGGGCTCGCGGTCACCGGCGGCCGGGTGCCCGACACCGGCATCGCCGGCCTCGCCCTCGGGAGCGGCAGCGGCTGGCTCGAGCGCAAGCTCGGCTTCACCTGCGACAACCTGATCGGAGCCGAGGTCGTGACCGCCGACGGGCGCGTGGTCAAGGCGTCGGCGGACGAGAACCCGGAGCTGTTCTGGGGGCTGCGCGGTGGGGGCGGCAATTTCGGGATCGTCACCGCGTTCTACCTCCAGCTCCACCCGATCGGCCCGATCGTGCTGGGTGGGCTCCTCGCGTGGCCGGCGCCGATGGCGGGCGAGGTCGTGCGGTTCTGGCGCGACTTCATGACGTCGGCACCCGACGAGGTTGGCGGCGCGCTGGCGTTCATCACCGCGCCGCCGGCCGACTTCGTGCCCGAGCCGGTGCGGGGCCACCCGGTGGTGGGTTGCATCGTCTGCTACGCGGGCGACCCGGAAGAGGGCGAGAAGGTCATCCAGCCGCTGCGTGAGTTCGGTCCGCCCGGGCTCGACCTGCTCGGCGCCATGCCGTACGTCGCGGTGCAGGACCTCATCACCGAGGCCAATCCGCACGGTCGCCGCAACTACTGGTCGGCCGACTTCCTCGCCGGGCTGCCCGACGAGGCGATCGACGCGTTCGTGCAGCACGCCACCAACCCGGTGTCGCCGTTCAGCCAGATGCTCATCATCGCCGGCGGTGGCGCCATCGCCCGGGTACCGGAAGACGCGACTGCCTTCGGCGAGCGCACCGCGCCGTTCAACACGCACTACCTGTCGATGTGGGAGGGCGAGGAGAACGACGCCGAGAACATCGAGTACACGCGTGCGATCGCGGCGGCGATGAAGCCCTGGACCACCGGTCGCGCCTACCTCAACTTCATCGGCGACGAAGGTCTGCACCGCATCGAGTCGTCGTTCGGCGAGAAGAAGTACGCGCGCCTGCAGGCGCTCAAGGCCGAGTGGGACCCCGACAACGTCTTCTGCCACAACCAGAACATCAAGCCTGCTTAACGACGCGGCGGCGGAGCCGAGCGGAGCGAGCGGAGCCGCTCGCCAGCGAGCGAACGGCCGCGGCGCAGGTACCCTGCGCCGCAGAGAGCGAGCGAATTGTCAGGCGCCGTATTTCGCGAGGCGGCCGGCGTTGGCGAGCATCAACGCCATCAGGTCCTTGGTCGGACGGGTCCCGAGCGCGCCCTGACGGCACCACTTCTCGCCGAACTGCTGGACCTCGTCGCGCCCGCAGCGCTCGCTCCAGAGGAGCGTGGGCACCGGGTGCCAGGAGTGCGCGGCCATCTGTGACGGCGTCGAGTGGTCGCCGCTGACCGCGATCACGTCGGGAGACAGGGCGCGCAGGTCGGGTACGACCGCATCGAGGTTCTCGATGGCCTGGATCTTGCGGGCGCGGTCGCCGTCCTCACCGGCCGAGTCGGTGTACTTGTGGTGGAGGAAGAAGTAGTCGTAGTCGTCCCATGCGCCGCGCAGGATGTCGAGCTGTTCGGCGAGGTCGGCGGGCTGCCCGAGCACGTCCATGCCCAGGAGCCGGGCGATGCCGCGGTACATCGGGTAGATCGCGACCGCGGCGGCGCGGAGCCCGAAGCGGGTGTCGAAGCCCGGGAGCTCCCGGTGGGTGTCGAACCCACGGAGGAGCACGACGTTCGCCTTGGGATCGTCGGCGAGCACCCTTCGCACCTGCGCGTCGACCTCGGCGACGAGGTCGGCGGTGCGCTTGGCCTCGGGGTCGAGGTGTTCGGCGGCGAGCGGCGCCACGCCGGTGTGCTGGGGGTCGGTGTCACCGAGGCGCGGGTCGAGCCCAGCGCCGCGCAGCACCACCAGCACCCGGTGCTCGCGTTCGTGGCCGAAGTAGACCTCCACGTCGGGCACGTCGACCGCGGACTGGAGGCGATCGACGACGACGCGGGCCTCGGGGTCGGGGATGCGCCCGGCGCGCCGGTCGGTGATCGCGCCGTCGGCATCGAGGGTGGCCAGGTTGCCGCGCGCGGCGACGTCGCCGGCGCGCAGCTCGAAGTCGAGGCCGGCGGCGGAGAGGGCTCCGCGCCCGAGCTCGAACTGCTCGGGGTCGTAGCCGAAGAGCCCGAGATGACCGGGTCCCGAGCCGGGCGTGATGCCGGGGCCGACCGGCTACACCAGGCCGGCGGTGCCCTCGCGGACGAGCTGGTCGAGGTTCGGGGTGGCGGCCTCCTCGAGCTCGGTGCCGTGCTCGGCGTCGGCGTAGCCGCCCAGGCCGTCCATCACCACGAGGAGGATCTTGGTGTCGGCCGGTTGGATCAGCGGCGTGAGGTCCATTCCCTCACGCTAGTTTCCGCACTCGGCGCGCCCGGCGCCGAGCTCACGGGCTGCCGTGCGCCGCCTGCGCCGCGCGGCGCAGCCCGGTGATCAACGGCGCGAACGCGCGGGCCGGGATGGGCGGGCTCCAGAGGAAGCCCTGGCCCACGGTGCAGCCGAGCTCGTCGAGCGCGATCCACTGCTCGACCGTCTCCACGCCCTCGGCGACGATGGTGAGGTCGAGGCTCTTCCCGAGGGTGACGATCGCCTCCGTGATCGAGCGATCGTGTGGGTCGTCGGGGAGCCCGTCGATGAAGGAGCGGTCGATCTTCAGCGAGTCGACCGGAAGCTGCTTGAGGCAGGCGAGCGAAGAGCCGGTGCCGAAGTCGTCGATCGCGAGCTTGACGCCCAACTCGCGCAGCGCGTGCATCGCGCGCGCCGACGTCTCGATGTCGGCCATGAGTGCGCTCTCGGTGATCTCCAGCGAGATGGTCGACGGGTCGACCCCTGACGAGCGGATCGCGTCGCGCACCATCTCCAGGCTCGACGGCAGCCGGAGCTGCAGGGCCGAGAGGTTCACCGCGAGGAGCGGCCAGTCGCCGGCGTCGAACACGCGCGTCAGCGCCCGCAGCTCCGTGAGCGCGCGCTGGAGCGCCCAGGTGCCGATGGTCACGATCATCCCCGTCTCCTCGGCCACGGGGATGAAGTCCGCCGGGAGCACCACGCCGTGGCCCTCCCGGTGCCAGCGCAGCAGCGCCTCCGCCCCGACCACGCGCCCGTCGGCCAGGCGGACGATGGGCTGGTACAGCAGCTCGAGCTCGTCGCGCTCGACGGCCCGGCGGAGCGCCGTCTCCAGGTCGAGGCGCGCCGCGACCCGTTGCTGGAGCTCGTGGCTGAACAGCTCGATGCGGGCCCGACCGAGGTCCTTGGCCCGGTACATCGCGGCGTCGGCGTCGCGCAGCAGCTGCTCGGCGGACGAGTCGTGGTCGCCGATGGCGATGCCGACGCTGGTGGTCGCGTACAGCTCCCGCCCCGACAGCAGGATGGGTTCGTGCAGCGTGGCGACGATTCGCTCGGCGAAGTCGACCGCCTCGCTCACGTCGTGGATGTCTTCCCGCACGACCACGAACTCGTCACCGCCGAAGCGGGCGACGGTATCGGACGCGCGGATCGAGGTCGCGAGCCGCTGCGCGACCTCGACCAGGAGCTGGTCGCCGACGACGTGGCCCAAGCTGTCGTTCACCAGCTTGAAGCGATCGAGGTCGAGGAACAGCACCGCGACGTGGCTGTCGGTGCGTTCGGCGCGTGCCAACGAGTGCGCGAGCCGGTCGACGAGCAGCAGCCGGTTCGGCAGTCGGGTGAGGTCGTCGTGGAGCGCCTGGTGCGCCAGCGCCTCCTCGGCGCGTTTGCGGTCGGTGATGTCGCGCACCTGGACGAAGTAGTAGCCGGGCGCGGCTTCGGTGTCCTGCACGACGGTCATGTCGATCAGCACCGACACGATGCTCCCGTCGGCGCGCACCATGCGGTGCTCGCGCTTGTAGAACGGGGCGTCGCCGCGCAGGATGCGCTCGATCCCGCTGCGCGCGCTCTCGCTCTCGGTGGGGTGCAGGAACTCGAAGGGGCGACGACCGATGAGCTCGTCGACCGGACGTCCCATCAGGTCGGCCAGCGCCGGGTTCACCGACGTGAAGGTCTGCTCGAGGTCCAGGACTGCGAGCCCGAACGCCGATCGCTCGAAGCCCTGCCGGAACCGTTCCTCCGCCTCGCTGCGCTCCGCCTCGGCCTGCCGCCGGTCGGTGATGTCACGGATGTTGGCGACCCACCCGCCGACCGCGGGCGTGTCCTGCATGTCGGTCAGGACCTCCTCGGTCCAGCGGTACGACCCGTCGGCCACCCGGAACCGCCACTCGACCGTCGCGGTGCCGCTACGTGCCACCGTCTCGCGCACCGTGTCGGCGTGGCGCGCGACGTCGTCGGGGTGGACGAACTCGCGCCCCGGACGCCCGACGACGTCTTCCGGCCGGTAGCCGAACCGCTCGACCGCGGGGCTGGCGTACGCGACGACCCCGTCCTCGTCGAGCACCAGGGCGACGTCGGCCGAGCGCTGCACCAGCGAGCGGAACCGCTCCTCGGAGCGCGCCACCGCATCGCGCGCCGCCACCAGCTCGGTGACGTCGCCGGCGATGCACGAGATGCCGATCACGCTGCCGCCGGCGTCGAACAGCGGCGACAGGGTCTCGACCACGTCGACGAGGGCGCCGTCGCGACGCCGGCGCGTGGTGAGGAGGTTCGACGTGGAGCGACCACCACGCGCCGCGCCGAGGCCGCGGTGCAGCTCGTTGCGGCGGTCCTCGGGGACGATGATCGCGAGGTGGCAGCCGATCGCCTCGTCGGCGGGATACCCGTAGAGCGCCTCGGCGCCTCCGTTCAACGACTCGATGGTGCCGTCGACCGACACGCGCAGGATCGCGTCGCTCGACGTCTCGACGATCGCGGAGAGCGTGCGCATGCGGTCCTCGGCAGCCTTGCGCTCGGTGATGTCGCGGAACGACGACACGATGATGTCGCCGTCATCGCCGTCGGGCACCGGCCGCACGTCGATCTCGATCCACACGCGTTCGCCGTCGGCCCGGAGCAAGCCGACGACCTGGTTGACGATCGGCTGCCGGGTCCGGCGCACCTGATCCGCGGGGGACTCGGTGTGGGCGCCGTCCGAGTCGGGCTCCGACGGCGGCGCCACGCGCACCTTC
The DNA here is from genome assembly GCA_036271015.1 of Acidimicrobiia bacterium. Classification (GTDB taxonomy): domain Bacteria; phylum Actinomycetota; class Acidimicrobiia; order IMCC26256; family DASPTH01; genus DASUAS01. Next base: position 9,366 of record DATBBL010000025.1, on the reverse strand, counting down.
GCCCGTTCCATCAGCGCGTCGAACGGCATGCGCCGCAGCTCGCGGTGCGGGATGCCGAGGATGCGGGAGGCGCTGCGGTTGCAGTCGAGCACGCGACCGGAGCCGTCCCACACGATCAGCCCCTCGCCGAGCGCGTCGAACACCGCGCGGGACCGATCCTCCGACGCCGCGTCGGCGCGGTCTGCGTCGACGCTCTGGAACTCCGTCATGCTGCGGGCCCCCGTCCTCCCTTTGCAGAGGTATCGGACCGGCCCGCAGCGGTCTTGACCCGCGTCAGCGCAGGGAGAACACCACGGTGGCCGAGACCGACAGCACCTGGGTCCCCGGCTGCACCGGCGTGCCGAGGGCACGGTCGGCCGCGGCTCCCGAGGAGGGGAGGGGTTGCGCGGTGGTCGTCTCCGAGATCGACCGGACGGGCCCGACCTCGACCTCGGCCCCGGCCGCCAGCTGCTCGGCCTGGGCACGGGCCCGCTTGGTGGCCTCGGTCCGGGCCGCGGCCAGGAGGTTGCTGTCGTCGTCGATCGAGAACGTGATGCCCTGGACCCGGATGGCGTTCCCGGCCTGGTCGGCGGCGGCGTCGACGATCCCGCCGGCGCGGCTCAGGTCGCGGATGCGGGCGGTGACGGTGTTGGTCGCCTCGTACCCGGTGATGCGGTCGTGGTCGTCGAACACCGGTTGCACCGAGAGGTCACTGGTCTGGATGTCCGCGTCGGCGACCCCGGCCCCGTGGAGCACGTCGATCACCTTCTGGGCCCGGTCGGCGATGGTCCGCAGCACGTCGGACGCGGTCGCACCGCGGCCCGAGACGCCCAGCGTCAGGTCGGCGACGTCGGGCGTCCCTCGAACCTCGCCGGTCCCCACGACCGTGATGGTGCGCAGGCGGCTGACGGTGGCGGCCCCGGCCGTGCCGGCGCCCACTCCGAGCACGACCGTCGCGCAGACGGCCGTCGCCAGCAGTGCGAGCGAAGGGACGAGCAGGCGCTTCGACATGGATCCTCCAGGGTCGGGTGCCTGCTTCGACGGTGGGGCGAGGAACCTGGTTCCCGTACGCTGACCCGCCGTGAGCGATCCGGGATACGTGTTCGAGGTCGACGGCGACGTCGCGGTGCCCACCGACCTGGCCCGCGGCCCGTGGTCGCCGCACGCGCAGCACGGCGGCGCGCCCTCGGCGCTCCTGGCCGGCCAGCTGGAGGGGTTCGAGGCCGGTCCCGCCACCTTCCCGGCCCGCTACACCCTCGAGCTGATGCGGCCGGTGCCGCTCACGCCTCTGCGCATCGAGCGCCGCACGATCCGTCCGGGAAAGAAGGTGCAGCTCGTGCAGGGCTCGCTCTTCGCCGGCGAGGTGGAGGTGGTGCGGGCGACGTTGCTCCGGTTGCGGGAGCAGCCGGTCGAGTTCGCCACCGAGCCGGTCGGCGGCACCGATCGAGCGCTGCCCCCGCCGGGCGCGGCGGAGCCGCTCGCCGGCAATTGGACCATCGGCACCGGCTTCTGGCACGCGGTGGAGACCAGCCGGGTGCGGGGCGAGTGGGGCGCCCCGGGGCCGGCCGGCATGTGGCTGCGGCTGCGGGTGCCGATCGTGGCCGGTGAGGAGCCGACCCCGTTCCAGCGGGTCGCCGCCGCCGGCGACTTCGGCAACGGCGTCGCGGCCGCGTTCGACCGGGAGCGTTACTCGTGCATCAATCCCGACCTCACCATCACCCTGCACCGGCTCCCGGTCGGCGCTTGGGTCGGATTGGACTCGGCCACGTTCCCGGAGCGGACCGGATTCGGGGTCGCGGAGAGCGTCCTCCACGACGAGCAGGGCCGCATCGGACGGGCGATCCAGACCGTCCTCATCGAGGCGCTCTGACCCCCGCCCGCGGCCGGGCTCGGATCAGCGGCGGCCCGAGTTCGGACGCTTGCCGTGGTTGGCCTTGTTGCGTCGGGAGCGCAGCTTCCGCTTCGCAGTCTTCTTGCTCATGGGTCCCTCCGGAGAAGTCGACGAGCGTAGTGGAAGCGGTCCGAGCACCCTGTGCCGGGCGAACTGTGCCGGAATGGTCCCGGTAGCCTGCGAACGGTGGAACGTCTCGGTCTGGTGGGCCTCCCCAACAGCGGCAAGTCGAGCCTGTTCAACGCGCTGACCGGCGCGTCGACGGTCGTCGCGCCGCACCCGTTCTCCACCACGGAGACCTCGGTCGCCCTCGCGCAGGTCCCCGACGAGCGCGTCGACCGCCTCGGCAAGATGTCGAACTCCAAGAAGCTCGTGTACACCGGCTTCGAGATCGTCGACATCGCCGCGCTGGTGAAGGGCGCGAGCACGGGAGAAGGGTTGGGGAACCGCTTTCTCGGCTCCCTGCGCGACTGCGACGCCATCCTCTACGTCCTGCGGGCCTTCGAAGATCCCTCGGTGCCCGGCGACACCGATCCGCGCGCCGACCTCGACACCCTCGAGCTCGAGCTCGTGCTCGCCGACCTGGCGTCGGTCGAGGGCCGGCTGTACCGCCAGCAGCGCGCCGCGAAGGGCGACAAGTCGCTCGCCCCGGAGATCGCCGCGCTCGAGCACGCGGCCACCGTCCTGGGCGACGGCGTGCCGCTCTACCGCTCCGATGTCACCGACGACGAGCGTGCGTGGCTCGCCCCCGCGTTCCTCCTCACCACCAAGCCCGTGCTCGCCGTCGTCAACATCGGGGAGGACCAGCTCGACCGGGTCGACGAGCTGGTGGGCGCGGTCGCCGACGGGGTCGAGGCGATGGGCGTGTGCCTGCAGCTCGAGGCGGAGGCCGCGCAGCTCGCCCCCGACGAGCGTGCCGAGCTGCTCGAAGGCCTCGGGCTGGGCGAGGGCGTGGTGCCGCGCGTCGCCCGCGCCGCCTACCACCTGCTCGGGCGGCGGACGTTCCTCACCACCGGCGACACCGAGTCGCGGGCCTGGACGTTCCGGGCCGGCGCCAAGGCGCCCGAATGCGCCGGGGTCATCCACTCCGACCTCCAGCGCGGCTTCATCCGCGCGGAGGTGATCTTCTGGCAGGAGCTGCTCGACATCGGCTCGTGGGCCAAGGCGAAGGAGCAGGGGAAGTTGCGCGTGGAGGGGAAGGACTACGAGGTCGTCGACGGCGACGTGCTCGAGATCCGGTTCAACGTGTGACGAGGCGAGACGATGGCGTGGCTCGTGCGCGACGGTGAGGTCCTGGCCGCGGTCGAGGTGGCCGAGACCGCCCGCGCCCGGCGGCGGGGGCTCATGCACCGCGACCGGCTCGACGGCGCCCTCGTGCTCCGGCCCTGCCGCAACGTCCACACCGTCGGCATGCGGTTCCCGATCGACGTCGCGTTCTGTGACGGCGACGGCACGGTGCTCCGCACGACGACGCTCGCGCCGTGGCGGATCTCGCCCGTCGTCCGGCGCAGCGCGTTCGCGATCGAGGCCGAGGCCGGCGCATTCGACCGCTGGCGCCTCGCCAGGGGTGACCGGGTGGAGCTGCGGGCGTGAGCACCCGCGCGGAGGACGGAGCTCCCGGGCGCCTCGTGCTCGTCGCCACCCCGATCGGGAACCTCGGCGACCTCTCGCCGCGGGCGGTCGAGGCGCTGGCGACGGCCGACGTGGTCGCGGCGGAGGACACCCGGCGGACCCGCGCCCTCCTCACGCACGCCGGCGTGCCCGCGGCCGGGCGGCTCCGCGCCGTGCACGAGCACAACGAGCAGGAGAGCGCGTCCTGGATCGTCGACGCGGTGCAGGAAGGCTCCGACGTCGCCTACGTGACCGACGCCGGGATGCCCGGCATCTCCGATCCGGGGGCGCGCCTCGTGCGCGCGTGCCTCGACGCCGGCCTCCGAGTCGACGTGGTCCCCGGTCCGAGCGCGGTGCTGACCGCGCTGGTGATCTCCGGCTTCCCGACCGACCGCTTCGTGTTCGAGGGCTTCCTCCCCCGGCGTGGCGTCGACCGGCGTGAGCGCATCGCCGCGCTGGTACCGGAGACCCGCACCGTCGTGCTGTACGAGTCACCCAGGCGGGTGCACGCCACGCTGACCCAGCTGCTCACCGCGTGCGGCCCGCTGCGCGAGGTCGCCGTCGCCCGCGAGCTCACCAAGCTGCACCAGGAGGTGTGGCGCGGGCCGCTCGACGAGGCCGTCGGCCACGTGGAGCTCACCGAGCCGCGCGGCGAGCACGTCCTGGTGCTCGCCCCCGCCCCGCCCACGCCGGAAGCCAGCGACACCGAGATCGGCGCGCACGTGTCGGCGGCGCTGGCGGAGGGCCTCTCGACCCGCGACGCCGCCGCGCGCGTGGCGCGCGACCTGAAGGTGCCCCGCCGCCGCACCTACGACGCGGCCATGCGCCTCAAGAATCGCTGACGCCAACGCAAACGCACGTTGCGTCACTTGACCGCGTATATCGCGGTCAAGTGACGCAAGGTCGCGCAATAGGGTGGTCATCGGCATGGCGAAGCCCTTCTACGTCACCACACCCATCTACTACGTGAACGACGCGCCGCACATCGGGCACGCGTACACGACGGTGGCGGCCGACGTGTTGGCGCGCTGGCGCCGGCTGTGGGGCGACGACGTCGTCCTCCTCACCGGTACCGACGAGCACGGACTGAAGATCCAGCGGGCGGCCGAGGCCCAGGGCGTCAGCCCGCTGGAGTGGGCCGACCGCAACAGCGCGCTGTTCCGCGCCGCGTGGGACGACCTCGACATCTCGTACGACGACTACATCCGCACCACCGAGCCCCGGCACAAGCGGGCGGTGCAGGAGATGTTGCAGCGGGTGTACGACAACGGCGACATCGAGCTCGACAGCTACGAAGGGCTCTACTGCGTGGGCTGCGAGCTCTACTACAAGGAGGACGAGCTCGACGAGGGCCTTCGCTGCCCGATCCACGGCACGGTGGTGGAGCACGTCACCGAGGAGAACTACTTCTTCCGGCTCTCGCGCTACGAGGACCGTCTGCTCGAGCACTACACCGAGCACCCCGAGGCCGTGCAGCCGGTCGGCAAGCGCAACGAGGTGCTCGGGCTCATCAAGCAGGGGCTGCTCGACTTCTCGATCAGCCGGACGTCGATCTCGTGGGGCATCCCGCTGCCGTGGGACGAGCGCCACGTCGCCTACGTGTGGTTCGACGCGCTCATCAACTACTGCACCGCGGTCGGCTACCCCGACGACCGGCCCCGGTTCGACCGCTACTGGCCGGCCGACTACCACCTCATCGGCAAGGACATCCTCCGCCAGCACGCGGTCTACTGGCCGGCGATGCTCATGGCGGCCGGTGAGGCACCGCCGAAGACGGTGTTCGCCCACGGCTACCTCCTGGTCGGCGGCGAGAAGATGAGCAAGACGCGCCTCAACCAGATCGCGCCCGCCGACCTGGTCGACGAGTTCGGCGTCGACGGCTTCCGCTACCACTTCCTCGTCGACCAGCGCTTCGGTCCCGACGGCGACTTCAGCTACGAGGCGATGGTGGCGCGCTACAACGCCGATCTGGCCAACAACTTCGGCAACCTGGCCAACCGGGTGCTCAACATGGCGGTGAACTACTGCGGCGGGGTGGTGCCCGACACGCGCAAGGACGGGCCGCTGGTCGAGGCCGCCGCCACCGCCTTCGGCATGCTCACCGCGCGCCTCGAGGAGCTCGACTACTCCGGCGGCTTCGGCGCGGTGTGGGACCTCATCCGCGCGACGAACGCGTACATCGAGGAGCAGCAGCCCTGGGCGCTCCACAAGTCTGGCGACGCCGACGCGGTCGCGGCGGTGCTCGGCGACTGCTTGGAGGCACTGCGCATCGTGGCGCTCCTCGCGTCACCGCTGATCCCGCGGGCCGCGCGCGAGCTGTGGCGACGGCTGGGCCTCCCCGGCACCCCCGAGGCCCAGCGCCTCCCGGAGGTGGCCGGGTGGGGTGGCCTCCCGGCCGGCTCACCCCTGGACAAGGGCGAGCCCTTGTTCCCCCGGATCGACACCGGGCCGTGACCCAGACCCCTGGCGACCCCCACCCCCGCTGGGTCGACAGCCACTGCCACCTCGGCTGGGAGGGCGCGGAGGACGACCCGGACACCACGGTGGCGCAGGCCCGGGAGGCGGGGGTCGAGGCGCTGGTGTGCGTGGGCACCGACCTGGCGTCGTCGCGACGGGCGGTCGAGCTCGCCGACCGGCACCCCGAGGTGCGGGCGACTGTCGGGCTGCACCCCCACGAGGCCTCCCGGCTGGACGAGGAGTGGGACGCGCTGGCGACGCTGGCACGCGACCGGGCCGACGTCGTGGCCGGGATCGGCGAGGGCGGCTTCGACTTCTTCTACGAGCACTCCGACCCGGCGGCGCAGGAGGCGGCGTTCCGCGCCCAGATCGTGCTCGCCCGCGACCTCGACCGTGCGCTGGTGATCCATTCGCGCGACGCGTGGGACGACACCTTCCGCGTCCTCGGGGAGGTGGGCGTGCCGCCGCGCACCGTGTTCCACTGCTTCACCGGCGGCCCGGATGAAGCCCGACGCGCGCTGGAGCTCGGCGCCTACGTGTCGTTCAGCGGCATCGTGAGCTTCAAGAACGCCGACGACGTGCGCGCCGCCGCGGCCGTCGTCCCGCTCGACCGCGTGCTGGTCGAGACCGACGCGCCCTATCTGGCGCCGGTGCCGTACCGCGGCCGCCCCAACCGCCCGGCCTGGGTGGTGGAGGTGGGGGCGGCGCTCGCGGCCGCGGCCGGCCGGCCGGTCGACGAGGTGGCCGCCGCCACCCGCCGCAACGCCCGCGAGGTGTTCGGGCACCCCCGCTGACCTGCGACGACCCGCGCCGCGCCCGGTGGATCGTTGCCGCCCGGGGCGGGGTTGACTACCGTGACGGCTTCGTCTCCTGAAGCGGGTGGAACGCTCGAGGGTGACGCCGGGCACAGGCCACACGACACCGAGCCGACCAAGGGGCGCTCGCCATCGCCGAGCAATTGCATCGTCCGCCGGACCGTGGGTCCGTGATGCGGGTCCACTTCCGCCGTCACCGGACGGAGCTGCCCGCGCGCATCGCGCGCACGATCGGCCCGTCGCCGGCACGCGCGGAGCCGCACGACGCGGCGGCGTGGCTCCCGGTCCCCGACCCGCACGGGCTGCCCTCGATCGAGACGTTGCTCGAGGAGGCGACGCCGGTGGTCGACCTCGGCGATCCCATCGACATCGCCGCGCTCGAGGCGGCGGTCGCACCGTCGCCGGCGCGGGCCGAGCCCCACGACGCGGCCGCCTGGCTCCCGCTGCCCCACGACGTCGACGACCTGCCGCCGGTGGAGGCGCTGCTCGACCCCGACCCCGAGGTGCAGGCGGCGGTGGTCGCCGAGGCCGAGGCGGTCGTCGCCGACGCCCTGGCCGCGGCCGAGGCCTCCTCGGCACCGTCGCCGGCGCGGGCCGAGCCCCACGACGCCACCGCCTGGCTGCCGCTCCCCGGCATCGAGGCGCTGCCGTCGGTCACCGAGCTCCTGGAGGACGCCGCGCCCCCGCCGGGCATCCGGCGCCGGCTCACCGGTCTCCTGCCCGGACCCCGGGTGTTCGCCATCGCCCTGCTCGTGATCGCCACCGTCCTCAGCGGTGGCTGGGCGGTCACGCGCCTGCTCGCCCCCGGCGGCTCCCAGGTCACGCTCCTGGTCGACGGCTCCCGCCAGGACATGCGCACCGAGGCCAAGACCGTCGGCGCGCTCCTGAAGGCGCAGCACGTCAACCTGGGTCGCCACGACGTCGTGGTGCCCGCGGCGTCGAGCAGTCTGCACGACGGCCTCCACGTCGACGTGCTGCGGGCGTTCCCGGTCACCGTCGACGTCGACGGTTCCGTCCGCACCGTGCGCACGGTGGAGACCAGCGCCGAGAACCTGGCCAAGCAGCTGAAGTTGGGCAAGCTCACCGCGGTGCGCAACCAGCCGGGGCGGCTCGGCGCCGGGTCGGCCGTCGTCTTCCGCACGCGCATCAGCGGCACGCTGAAGCTCGACAACCAGAGCGTCACCTTCGACTCGCCGTCACGCACCGTCGGCGAGCTGTTGCAGTCGTACAACGTGCACCTGCAGGGCGACGACTTCGTCGTGCCCGCGCTCACCACTGTGTTGACGGACGGCACCGCGGTCACGGTCGTGCGCGTCGGCGCCGACGTCACCCAGGAGTCGCGCCCGATGCCGTACGACACCGTGCAGCAGCCCGATCCCGACCTCCCCATTGGTCAGACCCGGGTGATCCAGGACGGCGCGAACGGCACCATGACCGTCACCTACCGCCAGCGGGTCGAGAACGGCCAGAAGGGCGACCGCACCATCGTGTCCGAGGTGCCGACGGTCGAGCCGAAGTCGCGGATCATCGGGTACGGCACGTACGCCGACCCGCACTGGGACGAGCTCGCGCAGTGCGAGTCCGGTGGACGGTGGGACACCGTCGACCCGAACCCGAACGGCTACGACGGGGGGCTGGGCATCTACGTGAAGACCTGGTTGGCGTTCGGTGGCGGCGAGTTCGCCACCCGCGCGGGGTACGCCACGCGCGAACAGCAGATCACCGTGGGCCAACGCATCTACGACAAGATGGGGTGGGACCCGTGGGGCTGCGCGAACAACGTGTTGCACTGGCCGCGATGGAGCATGTGACCTTCCGGAGACGCGGGAGCCACAGCCGGTAGTTTCCACAGGGATGGCGATGCTCACTCCGGCGACGGTCCACGCACTCCTGGACGAGCACGGGCTGCACCCGAAGCGGAGCCTCGGCCAGAACTTCCTCGCCGATCCCAACACCGCGCGGCGCGTCGTCGCGCTGGCGGAGCTGCCGCCGGAGACGCCGGTGCTCGAGATCGGTCCCGGCCTCGGCTCGCTCACCCTCGCGCTGCTCGACGCCGGGCACGACGTCGTCGCGCTCGAGCTCGACGAGCGACTCGCCAAGGTGCTCCGGGAGGTGATCGGGTCCGCCGACGGCGCGCGGGGCCGCTCGGTGCGCGTCGAGACCGGCGACGCGTGCCGCGTCGACCTCGATGCCCTGCTCGACGCCGCGCCGGGGGTGCCGGGGGTGCCCTGGGCGTGCGTGTCGAACCTGCCCTACAACGTGGCGGTGCCGGTGGTGATCCGACTGCTGGAGGAGGTGCCGCCGGTCGAGCGCATCCTGGTGATGGTGCAGCGGGAGGTGGGGGAGCGCCTGGCCGCCGGGCCGGGCGACGCGCAGTACGGCGCGGTCTCGGTGAAGGTCGCCTACTTCGCCGACGCCAGGGTGGTCGGCCTGGTCCCTCCAACGGTCTTCGTGCCCCGGCCCAAGGTCGATTCGGCGCTGGTGCGGCTCGACCGTCGCGCCGAGCCGCCGGTGGCGGTGCCGTCGGCCGACGACCTGTTCGCACTGGTGCGGACCGGCTTCGCGCAGCGGCGCAAGATGCTCCGTCGGTCGTTGGTGCCGATGCTCGGCGAC
>DATBBL010000024.1:0-2977 GCA_036271015.1 Acidimicrobiia bacterium | reverse complement strand
CCTTCCCGCGACCGAGCGCGCGTCCGACGACGACGGGCTGCGCATGCTCGCGCTCGCGGTCCACGCCCGGCGCTACGACTTCGACCTGCGGCGGATGCCGCGTGCCGGGTCGGTGCTGATCGAGGACGTCGGGTTCAACGCATTCTTCGCCGCCGCCAACCGCGCCCTCCGATCGCTGGGCGCGGAGCTCGGCGAGCTCGAGGCCGACATCGACGCGCACGCCGCCGCGATCGAGGAGCTGTGGCACGCCCCGACGGGCCAGTACTGCTCCCGTGACGCGGTGACCCACCGGCCGCTCCTGCACCCCTCCATCGCGACCTTCCTCCCCCTCCTCACCAGCACCGAACATGCGGCGGAGCTGGTCGAGCTGCTCCGGGACCGGGAGGGGTACTGGCCGGCGCACCCGGTGCCCAGCGTGCCGGTGGATGCGGTCGAGTTCCAGGAGCTCCGCTACTGGAAGGGCCCCACCTGGGTGAACACGAACTGGGCGATCGTCGAGGGCCTGCGGTACCAGGGCCACCCCGACCTGGCCGACGACCTGCGCCGGCGCACCCTGGCGCTCGTCGACCAGCACGGGTTCGCGGAGTACTTCTCCCCCCTCACCGGTGACGGCCACGGCGCGCCCGAGTTCTCCTGGACCGCCGCCCTCACCGTCGACCTCGCGGTTCAGGCGCCCGACGACACCGCGTCGATCTCCCGCAGCGCGTAGCGCACGACCTCCTCGTCGCGCATCGACCGGCCGTGCTCGGCGGCGTCGACGAACGCCTCGTCGCCCAGCCGCGTCGTCAACTGGGTCACCGCCACGACGAGCTGGTTCGCGGTCGTGGGCTCCAGCGGAAAGGCGTGCATGACCTGGGCCGCGTCCAGCGCGCCGTAGAGCGTCGCCGCGATCTCGTCGTGCCCGAGCTTCTGGAAGATGGCGAACACGTGGCGCAACGACAGCCACAGGTTGGCCCAGTCGCCGTTGCGGAACCAGGTGTCGATCACGTCGCCGTACTGCGCCAGCGCCTCCTTGGCGTCGCCGTGCTGGGCCCGGATCCCCAGGCTCTCGGTGAGCGCAAACGCGCGGATCCAGCGGTTGCCGACCGACTCCGCGTGTTGCACGCAGCGGTCGAGCAGCGCGAGGGCACGGTCGGGATCGGTGCTCTCGAACGACACGCCGCGGGCGAAGTCGGCCTGCGCCAACGCGGTCGGGCTCCCGCTCTCGATGGCGGCGGCCGCCGACAACGCGGCCAGCTCGGTGCCACCGGCGGGGTTGCCCACCGACGTCTCCGCCACCGACCGCATGTAGTAGGCGTGCGAGACCAGGCTCGGAGCGCCGGTGGCCTTGGTGGCGTCGATGATCTTCTCCATCAGCGGGATCGCCTCGTCCTCGCGCCGCAGATAGAAGAGCGCGTTGCCCAACACCCGCTCGGCCAGGCCGGCGGTGCCGACGCCGAGGCGCTCGGCCGCCGCCATCGCTTCCTCCCCCACCTCGATCGCGCCGGTGAGCTCGCCGCGCACGAAGCGCCCGTACCCGACCACGCCGAGGGCGACGGGGAACTTCTTGTGCTCGGCCGCGCCCGGCATCGCCACCGTCGCGTCGGCCCAGGTGAGGAGCTCGTAGCGGATGCGCCGCCACGCGTGCTCGCGCAGCCCGACGACGATACGCAGCGCCTGGTCGACGTTGCCGGTGTCGACGGCGGCGCCGTGAGCCTCGCGCAGGTCGTCGAACGAGGCGTCGACCTCCACCATCCACGCGGCTTCGTCGGGACCACCGAAGCCGCGGGCGGCGTCGTCGGCCAGCTCGGCGTGCTCGGCGGCATGGGCGGCGCGCACCGCCGCGTACCCCGGCGACGCGACCAGCTGCTCACGCCCGAACTCGCGCAACGTCTCCAGCTGTCGGTAGCGCACACGTGACCCCGACCGCTGCATGACCAGCATCGACTTGTCGACCAGCACCCCGAGCAATCCCGCCACGTCGCGCGCGTCGATGCCGTCACCCGCGCACACCTGCTCGGCCCGTTCGAGCACGAAGCTCCCGGCGAACACCGACAGCCGGTCGAACAGCTGTTGCTCGAGCGGGGTCAGCAGGTCGTAGGACCATTGCACGAGGTCGCGCAGCGTCCGGTGGCGCGGATCGGTGGCGCGACGCGAGCCGGCCAGCACCCGGAACCGCTCCGGCAGACGCGCCGCCAGCTCGGCCGCGCTCATCGAGCGCATGCGCGCGGCCGCCAGCTCCAGCGCGAGCGGCACGCCGTCGAGCCGGATGCAGAGCTCGGCGATGGCCCGCCGGTTGCCGTCGTCGAGGACGAAGTCGGCCTGCGCTGCGGTCGCCCGGGCCACGAACAGCTGCACCGCGGGGACCGCGGCGAGGTCGGCCAACGGCTGGTCGGCATCGCTCGGCACCGGCAACGGCGGCACCGACCAGACCAGCTCGGCCGCGATGCCGAGCGGCTCCCGGCTGGTGGCGAGGACCTGCACGTGCGGGCACCACTGCAGCACCAGCTCGACCAGCTCGCTCACGGTGTCGATCACGTGCTCGCAGTTGTCGAGCACCAGCAGCAGCCGGCGGGGTGCGAGCACGTCGACGATCGAGTCGGCGAGCGACCGCTGCGGCCGTTGCTGCACCTCGAGCGCGGCGGCGACCGCGGCGGTGACCGCGCCCTCGTCGCGCACCGGGCCGAGCTCGACCCAGCGCACCCCGTCGGCGAACGTCGGCGCCACGGTGTTCGCCAACCGGCGGGCCAGGCGGGTCTTGCCCACCCCACCGGGGCCGAACAGGGTGAGGATGCGACCGGTCGCGAGCAGCCGCTCGACCAGCTCGAGGTCCTCGTCACGGCCGACGAGTGGCGTCGTCTCCGCAGGCAGGTCGCGACGCGGTGTCGACGCGTCGGCCGGCACGCCCCGGCGCGCCACCTCGCCCCGGAACGCGAGGTCCTCCCGCTCCTCCAGGATCGCGGCCTCGAGCTCGCGGAGGTCGCCCGACGGCTCGAGG
>DATBBL010000023.1:0-10849 GCA_036271015.1 Acidimicrobiia bacterium | reverse complement strand
CTCGAGCACGATCGTGTTCATGTCGGGCGCGCTTCGGTGCTCGACGACCAGAAGGTCCACGAACCACCACGCCTGCGCCTCTTCGCTGTGCGGACCGTCGACGACTGCTGCGCTCATGTCATTCCGTTCTGCCGATTTGGTCAGGGTTCCGTACGAGATGATCGTATGGTATCCTTACTATTGTGTCAAGCGACTCCGACCGAGGCGGCCCCTACGTCGGCGCGATGCTGCGACTCGTCTGGCAATGGGTCTGGGAGCAGATCTCCTCAGGCGTCAGCGATGCCGGCTACGACGACATCAACCCGGCCCACATCGCGTTGTTCCGCTATCCCAGCCTCGACGGACTCCGCCCCTCGGAGGTCGCGGCCCGGAGCCAGATCACGAAGCAATCCGTCAACGATCTGGTCGGGCACCTCGAGCAGCGCGGATACGTCGTCCGCACACCCGATCCCGCCGACGGGCGCGCCCGCATCCTCCGGCTCACCACCAAGGGACATCGACTCGAAACCACGATCAACCACCAAGCCCACGCCGCCGAGCTCGGGATCGCCGAGATGCTCGGACCGCGACGGTTCGCAACGCTACGGAACTCGCTCGAAGAGCTCACCCGACTCGTCGAGAACACTCCTCCGGCTTGACGGAACGACGCGCACCGAGCGTCGCACTCTCGCGGCACTGCGGGATGGCATGGGTGCGCCTGCCCCGAGAGGGGTACACACCCGGTACGGGATCAGAACCGACCGATGGCATGACCACCCACACCTCGGCGCTGCCGTACACCGCGGAGGCCGCTCGAGATGCTCGGAGCCACGTCGCGCGACTGCTCGGCGGGCGCTGCAGTCTCGCAACCATCCAGACCGCCTCCCTGCTCACCAGCGAACTCGCCACGAACGCGGTGCTCCACGCGGCCCCTCCCGTGCACCTCCACGCCCGGATCACTGGAGCGATCATTCGCGTCGAGGTGCACGACAGCGGCGCCGGCACCTCGCCCACGCTGGGAAAGGCCCGCGAGACGGACCACGGCGGACGCGGACTCGCGATCATCGAAGCGCTCGCGTCCCGATGGGGAACCGCACCCATACGCGGCGGCAACGTCGTCTGGTTCGAACTGACGTGGGGCTGATCCGCTCCCCCGCCGCTGCTCTCAGCCGGCCATGGTTCCGTACGTCGGTGTTCCGGCGAGGTCGTACGTCAGGTGGAGCGTTCCACTCGGGTACGTGACCGATTCGATCAGCCGCAACAACGCGGGGACGGTTCCGTCGGCGAACACCTGCTTGCCGGTGCCGAGCAGCAGTGGATACAGCCACAGGTTCAGCCGATCGACAAGACCGGACCGCAGCAGTGACTGCACGAGGTCGAGGCTGCCGATGACGTGGAGCTCGTCGTGGCGTTCCTTGAGCGCGGTGACGTCCTCGGCGAGGGATCCGCCGACAACCGCCGAACCTTCCCAGTCCAGAGGTTCGGCGAGCGTGCGGCTGGCGACGTACTTCGGGACGCGGTTGAGCAGGCCGGTGAACGGGATCTCCTCGGGCGCCGTCGGCCAGTAGTCGGCGAAGATCTCGTAGGTCTTTCGGCCGAGGAGCAAGGCGTCCATGCTGCTCGCCTGTTCGAACATGACGTCGCCGGCATCCTCGTCCGAGTCCGTGAGCGGCGCCTGCCACCCGCCATGCGAGAAGCCGCTTTCCTCGTCCTCGTCCGGCGCTCCGGGCGCCTGCGCAACCCCGTCGAGGGTCACGAACTCCGTCACGATGAGCTTGCCCATGGTGTCTCTCCTCGTCCCTGGCGGTGGATGCACCGGTTCCGACTCCCCGCACCCCCGGAATTCATCGCCGGCACCGTTCAACGACGCGCGCGCGTTCCCGCGACCGCGACGCCTTGTGTGCGTCGTCACGGCCTACCTAGTCTTCGGCGGCGCTCACGATCATCGAGGAGACCGCCGTGTCGCAGCTTCCCCGGTTCAACAACCTCATCAACGGCCAGGTCAAGCCGGCGGCATGCGGCGCGGTGCTCGATTCGATCAACCCGTCGACGGGCGAGGTCTGGGCGCAGTTCCCAGCGTGCGACGCGACCGATGTGCACGAAGCGGTGGCCGGGGCGAAGGCGGCGTTTCCAGCCTGGTCAGCGCTCGCTCCCGAAGACCGCAGCGAACGCCTGAAGCAGGTCGGCGCCATCTTCGAAGAGCACGGCGATGAGTTCGCCGAGCTCGAGTCGACCGACAACGGCAACCCGCTCTCGGTCAGCAAGATGGCCTGCGGTCACGGCATGACGATCCTGTGGGAGCGCAAGGCGCACGAGACGCTCGATGCGTCGCGGGGCCGCACCGTGCCTCTCGGGCCGACCTCGCTGGGCATCACGCTGCGCGAGCCCTACGGGATCGTCGCCTGCATCGTGCCGTTCAACATGCCGCTCGCCATGCTGAGCAACAAGGTCGGCAACGCGCTGGCAGCAGGCAATGTCGTGGTCGTCAAGCCTCCCGAACAGGCCAGTGCCGCGTGCCTGCGCTTCGGCGAGCTCCTCAACGAGGTCCTTCCCGCCGGCACGGTCAACATCGTTTCGGGCGAGGGCGACGTCGGCGATGCCATGGTTCGCCACGTCGACGTGGCCAAGGTGACGATGACCGGTTCGTCGGCGACCGCGAAGCTCATCCAGAGGGCCGGCGCGGACACCCTCACGCCGGCGATCTTCGAGCTCGGCGGCAAGTCGCCCAACATCGTCTTCGACGACGCCGACCTCGATGCCGCGGCGATCGGCCTCACCTACATGTCGATCTTCGGCTTCAACGCCGGGCAGGCCTGTGTCGCCGGTTCGCGCATCCTCGTGCAGCGGTCGATCCTCGACGACGTGCTCGCGCGCGTCGAGGCCATCGGCAAGAGCATCCAACTCGGCGACCCCTTCGACCCCACGACGCAGATGGGCCCACTCGTCTCCAAGGAGCAGTACGACAAGGTCGTCGCCTTCATCGAGGATGGCACCAAGGAGACCGAGTTGCTGTTCGGTGGGCGCCACGGCGCCGAGGTCGTGCCCGACCGCCCGGGGGGCTACTGGGTCGAGCCCACCCTGTTCCTCGCCAAGGACAACTCCCCGCGCATCTGCCGCGACGAGGTGTTCGGCCCGGTCGGCGCGGTGATCCCATTCGACACCGACGACGAGGCCATCGCCCTCGCCAACGACACCCGCTACGGACTCGCATCGGGCGTGTGGACCAGCGACCTGCACCGCATCAACCGCTGCATCCGCGAGATCGAGGCGGGCAACGTGTGGGTGAACACCTATCTGCAGACCCGCTACGAGTTGCCCTTCGCCGGTGTCAAGGAGAGCGGCTACGGCCACGACGAAGTCGAGGAGTTCAGCCGCGAGAAGGCCGCCGTCATGGCACTCGTCGGCCGAGGCGCCGCACCGGTCATGGCCAGGCACAGCATCGACCTCGAGGCGTAGCCGCCGCCGGGTTTCACGAGACGGACGACACACGCGAGGCGCGACGTCCGCGCGTGCCGCACCGCGGGCCTCACTCCCACGGAACGGGAGCGCCCCATCGGTCGAGGTAGGTCGTCTCGGAGGTCGGCTTGCGGGTGGTCGGGCCGAAGTTGCCCTGCGGATAGCCGAGTGGCACACAGAAGTGGAAGCCGACGTCGTCCGGTACCGCGAACATCTGATGGAAGCGGTCCATGACCGATGGGTGGAGCGTCGTCGGCACTGAGCCGATCCCCATCGCGCGTGCCGCGAGCATCAGGTTCTGCACGGCCGGGATGACGCAGTTGGCGGGACCGTTGTGCAATGCCAACGCGAACACGATGCACGGAACGTCGGCCATCGCGTCGGCAAGTCCGGCCGCTGAGTGATAGTGGGGTGGGAGGTCTTCCCGGCGCCGGTACCCCTCGTCACGACGCTTCGCCCACCACGCCTCGCGGTAGAGCGCGCCGAACCCCTGCTTGGTCTCGCGATCGGTCACGACGAGAAATCGCGCGATCTGTTGGTTGCCGCCGTTGGGCGCCTTGACCGCCGCTTCCAGCATGTGGTGAACGTCGTCGAGCGCGATCGGGTCGGGCTTGAACCGTCGGATCGCTCGTTGGGTGAAGATCGCCTCGCCCACCGACATCGACAGCGCGCTCTGGTCCATGGCGGTCCGCCTCCGATCCGGGTGATCCGACCAGCCCGCAGTCTTCCGCAGGATGCCGTGCTCGTTCCGCGACATCGGAACCTCGCAGGTCAGGCTACGCAGCCCGCGGTGGACGCTGATCTCCGAGCGCTAGCGTGATGTCATGCTCAACATGTTCGCCTTCGAGCGCGTTGCTGTCGTCCTGGGCGATCTGTACTTCGTCGATCCGAGTCCGAGGCCGGGTCAGGAGGGCGCCGAGCGTGGCGTCCGGATCGAGCTTCGCCGGATCGAGGCCGGTGACCTCGAGGGCTCGATCTATTCCGCCCGGCCGATCACGATCGGCGCACCGATGTGGCGGATCGATCTGCTGGAAACGGCCGCGGGGCCGGTGGGCACGTTCGATCGGACGCACCACCACCCACGATTCTCGGGCTGGGAGCCGAGCGAGCGGGTCTTCGTCCCCGAGCTCAGCACCGACCCGCTGGAGTGGCTCGGGGATCGCCTCCGCGACGTGGGTTCGGTGCTCTCCGACGCCCGGGTCGAACCCTCCGCACTCGGCCCCGACGACGCCGAGGCGATCCGTGCGGCGGCATCGGACATCGTCGACTGCGTTCGCCGCCAGCTCGACCTCGTGCACGAGGGGCGCCTCGCCCGCGTTCCCGAGCGAGATGTCGAAGAGGCTCGCATCAGCTGGCTCTGACGCGAGTGGTCACGCGAACGCCGGCTTGATCTCGTCGGCGAACTCACGCATGCATCCGAGCTGATCGTCGACGAACTGGCTCAGGATGAGGTTGGTCGCTCCGGCCGCGACACACTCGTGGATGCGCTCGATGCGGCGGTCGACGGGCCCGGCGATGACCGAGCGTCGCGCGAGGAACTCCACCAGGCCGAGCGCGTCGACGAGGCGGGCGTTCGCTTCCGCTCGCTCCGGCGTGGCGTGCGCGGTCGAGTCGTATCGCCGTTGCAGCTCGGCGATGCGCTCGCGGTACTCCTCGGGCAGCGCCTTGCCGTCGGTGTGGAACCGGTAGACGTGGTTGGCGGTCCCGGCCAGGAGGAATCGGAGCTTCCTGATGCCTTCCGCTTCCGTCGAGGCAGGGCACATGGCAGCCATGCACCAGATCTCGATGTCGTCGATCGAGCGACCGACCGACGCCGCACCCTCGGTGATGTGCTGCCGGGCGAGCGCCAGCACCTCGGGATCGAGGGCATTGGACAGCACGACCCCGTCGGCGATCTGGCCGGCGAGGTGCTGTGTGCGCGGCCCTTCCGCCGCCATCCAGACCGGCGTCGGATGGCGACCCCACCGGAGGACGAGCTCATTCCCGCGATAGAGGACGGTGTCGCCGGCGCAGAGACCCTTCACGGCCCGGCCGAACTCGTCCATGTCGGCGACCGAAGCCGGACGGACGCCGATGTTCCGCACGGCGCTGTCGCCGCTGCTGAACCCGTACACCATGCGACCGGTGGAGAGCTGCTGGAGCGCCACCAAGCTGCTGGCCACCACGGCCGGGTGGCGGGTGAGGGGGTTGGAGACGGTGAGGCCGAGCCGCGGACGGGTCGTCTGTCGGGCGGCCACGGTCAGGCTCACGAACGGGTCGGCCCAGAGCGACTGCGAGTCACCCGTCGTCAAGAGGTCGAAGCCGGCACCCTCGGCGACGTCCAGCCACTTCATATACGACGCGAAGTCCTTGACGGTCGTGCCGGTCCCGAACTGGACGGGCGCGGCGGTCACGGGATTCCGAACCGGTTCCAGATCACGGTGTCCGCCACCGGGTCGCGGCGGGAGGGACGGAAGTCACCGCCGGTCGTGTAGGCGCACGGGATCAGCGCGACCTGGTACCAGCCGTCGGGGATACCGAGGATCCGCGCCATCGCGGGCTGGTCCTCCTGGTGGGCGGTGGTGAGAGTCGATCCGAGGCCCCGGCTTCGGAGCGCGAGCTGGAAGCTCCAGACCGCGGGCAGGATCGACGCGAACATCGCCGGCGTCATCTCCGCCGGCGCGCCCTCGGCGCCGAGCAGGCGGTCGTAGCGGGCGGCGGCGGCGTCGATGTCGTAGCAGGGGACCACCAGGACCGGCACGTCGGCCATCCGTTGCGCGAGGTAGAGGACGGAGCGGGTGATCCGAGCCCCGGCTTCGTCGCCGGCCGACTCCTTCGAGGCGAGCATCTTCGTACATCGCCACTCGACCTCTTTGCGATACTGCTCACCCACCCGCCGGCGCTGGTCCGGATCGTCCACCACGATCCAGCGCCAGTCCTGCGCGTTCGACGCGTTCGGCGCGTACGACGCCACGCGCAGGCACTCGAGGATGACATCGCGCGGGACCGGCCGATCGAGGTCCAGACGTCGTCGCACGGCCTTCGTCGTGGTCAGGAGGCGGTCGACCACGTCAAGGTCGAACGGTGGAACCCCGATCATCGGCCAATCGAACCTGAGAGATGAGGCGTCGGGGTGAACATACTCAGATCGCGGTGCGACCGCCATCGGCGGCAATGATCGCTCCGGTGATGTAGCTCGCTCGGTGTGACGCGAGAAACCCGACGACCTCGGCGATCTCCTCGGCGTCGGCGGCACGATTGAGCAGGGTGGTCGTTCCCAGTGCTTCGATGCGTTCGTGCGCGGCGCCCGGCGTGTACACCGGACCGGGCGCGATCGCGTTCACGCGCACACCGGAAGGGCTGAACTCCGCCGCCCAGGCGCGGGTCATCGACGACATGGCGCCCTTCGTCGCCCCGTATGCGGCGGCAGCCGGAAGCCCGATCTGGCCCGCCATGCTGCTGACGTTGATGATGCTGCCCTTGCCCTTCGCCGCCATCTTCGGCGCGAGTGCCGCAACCAAGAAGTACGGCGCACGAACGTCGCTCGCGAACAAGGCGTCGAACGTCTCCATGTCGAGATCCGCGGTGGCACCGAACCACGAAAACCCGGCGCCGTTCACCAGCACGTCGACATCGCCGACGTCGTCGACCAGGCGTGCAAGGTCGGTTGCGCTGCTGAGGTCCGCGGCGACGAAACGCGCCGTGCCGCCCGCGCCCTGGATCTCCTCGACCACTTCGCGGCCGCGGCGGGCGTCGCGCCCGTGCACGAGAACCGTGGCGCCCATGAGACCGAGCTGCACGGCGATCGCGCGGCCGATGCCCGACGTGGCCCCGGTGACCAGCGCGCGCTGGCCCTGAAGATCGTCCGGCGAGGACACGCTCATGGCTGCTCCTGAACCCGCGAACGACCGTCGCGTCCCGAGGTTTGCTAGGCGCGAACCAAGGCCAGGGGCGGGTTGTTCCCGCTGACGTCGGACCGACCCGAGCCGATGCGCGACGCGGCGAAACGCGACACGCTGAGCTCGGCCACCGCGAGCCGACACGTTGGGCTGCGTCACGATGAGTCGGCGGTCGGCGCGGGGTCTCTAGTGGTGATCATCGCCGAGAGGAGACCGAGATGCCGAAGGTGATCGCCGACATCACGATGTCGCTGGACGGGTACGTGACCGGGCCCGGCGCCGACGAGCAGCACGGGCTCGGCGACGCGCCGGAGCTGCATACGTGGGTGACGGAACAGGACGCGGTCGACACCGAGATCCTCGAACGGGCGACCGCGCAGAGTGGTGCCGTGGTCATGGGGCGGCGGTTGTTCGACGTCGTCGACGGCCCCGATGGTTGGAACGAGGACATGGGGTACGGCGCGGACCAGACGGGGACGCCGCCGTTCTTCGTCGTCACCCACGCACCGCCGCGAGACGTCCGGTTGGAACGCGAGCTCGGGATGCAGTTCACCTTCGTCAGCGATCTCACCCCTGCGGTCGACCAGGCGCGGTCGGCCGCGACCGGCGGCGACGTCGTGATCATGGGCGGCGGCGACATCATCGGCCAAGCCCTCGAGCAGGGTCTCGTCGACGAGCTGCGCATCCATCTCGCGCCGATGCTGCTCGGTGGGGGGACGCCGCTGTTCAAGCCCGGTACGCGTCAGCGGTACCGCCAACGTGATGTTCGCCCGTCGAAGAACGCGGTCCACCTCGCCTACGAGCGCGTGGAGCGGGACGCCTGACACTCCGTCGTCGACCTCACCGACACTCGGCCGTCTCCCCCCTCAGGGGCTGCGGTCTAGTAGTCGTTCTTGAACGTGAAGTACGAGCCGCGGATGGTTCCCGCGAGCTTCGACTTCTGCCTCGCGAACTTGAAGCGCGGGGCGAGTTCCTCAGGGATCTCGATTCCGTCGGCGAGCTTGAAGCCGACCGCACGCTTCGTGGGGTCGTCGATCGTGTACATGACGTTGATCGACAGGCCGTTCTCGTAGAACACGTAGGCCATGCGGATGTTCTCGACTTGGAACATGGTCGCTTCGAGTGGGCGTGAGGTGATGACGATGTCGCGTTCCTGCTCGAGGATGCGGTGCACCCAGTCGATCGCCTTCTTCGCCTTGGCCGCTGGTTCGACGGTGAAGACGTAGTCGTACTTGTTCTTGAAGTAGCGGGCCTCGTGCGCACGCAGCCCCGCAAGTGAAGGGGCCGCGGGTGACGACTCGAGCCCGGCGGTCGAGACGTTCTCGAAGTCAACTCTGGTCGGCATGGCGATTCCGTCCTCACTCGTCCTCAGTACCAATAGTTGCTCTCTCATTCTGAGAGTACTACTATCGCTTTTGTGGTCGAGCATGTCAAGCGCGGATCGCCGAGCGGAGGGCAGGCCCGCACCCGGCTCGCGCGCCGGGCGGTGATCGACGCCGCCCGCAGCCTGTTCCTCGACCATGGCTACGCCACGACCACGATCGCGGCCATCAGCCGCGCCGCCGACGTACCCGAACCCACCGTGTACCGACTGTTCTCCTCCAAGCTCGGCGTCCTCAAGGCCCTGCTCGACGTCTCCATCGCCGGCGACGATCAGCCTGTCGCGGTGGGCGACCGACCCGACGTCGCCGCGCTGTTCGACGAACCCGACCCGCACCAAGCCCTCGCCCGCTTCGCCGCCATCACCGCGGCGATCAACCTCCGGACCAACGACGTCTACAGCGTCCTCCGCGGAGCCGCCGACGCCGACCACGAAGCCGCCGAGCTCCTCGGCACGCTGCGCCAGCAACGGGACCACGGCCAGAGCCACGTCGTGCGCGTCCTCCACCGCGCCCACGCACTCCGAGCAGGCCTCCGAGAACATGAGGCCGCCGACATCGTCCATGCCATCATGGCCCCCGAGGTCTACCGACTCCTCGTCCACGACCGCGGCTGGACCCTCGACCACTACCAACAGTGGGCGACCCGCACGCTCATCCAACAACTCACCTGACGCCCACCGGGCCGGTAGCCCACACGCCAACGAGGAAGGGCTACATGGCAGAGCACCGGATCCTGACCCGAGTCCCCTCGCACGAGGTCATCAACGCTGATCTCGTGGTGGAGGTGCGCCACGATGGCGAGCTCCTCGGCGAGCTGCTCGTCAGTCGCGGCACCATCGACTGGCGGCCGAAGGGACACCGACAAGTCTTCGAACTCGACTGGGAGCAGTTCGACGACCTCATGCGTGAACGGGGCCGGAAGCGCAGCAAGGGTTGATGCAACTCGACGCGGTTCGAGTGCTGCAGATCCGGCGACCCTCGTCGATGCGACTGAAGGGTGAGCACGATGGCGATCGGAACGTCGGAGACCGACTACCTCGTTGTGGGCGCGGGCGCGATGGGCATGGCCTTCACGGACGCGTTGATCGACCATGCGGATGTGCATGTCACGCTCGTCGACCGTCGCCACGCCGCCAGTGGGCATTGGCAGGACGCGTACCCATTCGTTCAGCTCCACCAGGCGTCGGTCTTCTACGGCGTCGGGTCGACCGTGCTGGGCAGCGGTGCGGTGCAGCAGCGCGGCCCGGAGGCGGGACTTCAGGAACGGGCCCGGCAGGCGGAGATCCAGGCCTACTACGACGACATCCTGCACCGCCGCTTCCTCGCTTCGGGCCGCGTCACCTTCCTCGGCGGGAGCGAGTATCACACCGACGGTTCCTCCCATCTCGTGACCTCCCGGGTGTCGGGTGAGACCCGGCGGATCAACGTGCGACACCGCGTCGTCGACGCCACCTACCTGTCGCCGACCATCCCGGCGACGACACCCCCACCCTTCGGCGTGGCCGACGACGTCCGCGTCGTCGCGATCAACGAGCTCGCGAGGTTGACCGCGGCGCCAAACAGGTACGTGATCGTCGGTTCCGGCAAGACCGCCACGGATGGGATCGTGTGGTTGTTGGCCAACGGCGCACCGCCGGACCGGATCGTCTGGGTACGCCCGCGTGACCCCTGGATGCTCAATCGCGCCGTCGTCCAGCCCGATCCGGCGGTCGCGCTCGGGCTCGCTGCCGACACCATGGCCGCCGCGGCTGATGCCGAGTCGCTCGACGATCTCTTCCTGCGCCTCGAAGCCGCCGGCGTGATGCTTCGGATCGACCGGGACGTCATTCCCACGATGGCCAAGACGCCCACCCTCGGCGCGTGGGAGCTCGGTCTGCTCCGCAGCATCGAGCACGTCGTTCGTCTGGGACGCATCGAGCACGTGACGCGCCGCGAGATCGTCCTTGACGACGGATCGGTCCCGCTGGCGCCGGGATCGCTCGTCGTGCACTGCGCCGCCTCCGGACTGCAGTACCCACCACTGGTTCCCGTGTGGGAGGCGGACAAGATCCGACTCCAGACGATCCGGGTCGGCTTCCCATGCTTCTGCGCGGCTCTGGCCGGCTATGTGGAAGCAACACGCGACGACGACCGAGAGCGCAACCGAGTGTGTCC
>DATBBL010000022.1:0-14381 GCA_036271015.1 Acidimicrobiia bacterium | reverse complement strand
TCCGTCGTACCCGGCGAGATCGGTCGACGTCCACTCGTCGGTGTACACGAGGGCCTCGGCCATCGAGACGTCGAGATGCTGACCGCGACCGGTGCGCTCCCGCTGGAACAGGGCGGCGACGATCCCGCTCACCGCGAGCAGACCGGGGGTGATGTCCCCGTCGACGTGTGGGCTCTGCTCGGGCGGCGCGTCGCGCAGCCGGGCGTCGAGCTCGACCCGCCCGACCTCCGCCTGCACCATCGCCGCGTACGCGCGCCGCTGTGACCAGGAGTTGTCGTACCCCCACCCGTTGATGGAGCAGTACACGAGCTCGGGTCTGCGCGCCCGCAACGTGTCGGCGTCGAGGCCGTACTGCTCCAGCGCGCCGGGCCGGAAGTTCTCCAGCACCACGTCGCTCGACTCGGCCAGCTGCCGGGCGAGCGCGACACCACGGTCGGTCCGCAGGTCGACCGCGATCGAGCGCTTCCCGGCGTTGACCCAGGTGAAGTACACGCTGACGGGGACGTCGCCGACCTGCGGGCGCAGGAACCGGATGATGTCGCCCTCGGGCGGCTCGAGCTTCACCACGTCGGCCCCGAGGTCGGCGAGCATGCGGCCGCAGATGGGCCCCGACACCACCTGCGAGAAGTCGAGCACCCGGATGCCCTCGAGCGGGCGGGGGTTGTCGGACATGGCGCGCCGACGATATCGGGTGTGCTCGCGTCCGCGCCGCGGTGTCGTGCTCAGTAGTGGTCGAGGAGGTCGATGACCGACTTGGCCTGCTGGCCGATCATGACCTTGCCCACCGCTTCCATGTGGTGGCGCCAGTGGACCTCGGCGTCGATGCTGGCGCCGATGGCGATGAGCTCGATCAGGCGCTCCTGCGACCGGATCCCGCGCTGGCGGGTGGCCAGGGAGTCGCCCCGCGGCTGAGCCTGGCTCACTGCCGTCACCGCCCGGGCGACGATTTCGTTGAGCATCTCGGCCACGATGCTCAACGTCTGGTTCCCGGCGAGCGCGACCAGTCGCTCGTGGAAGCGGGCATTCGCGCGGCCGAACGCCTCCGGGTCCTCGAGCACCGCCCGTTGCTCCTCGACCAGCGACGTGAGCTCGTCGATGGTCTTGCGCCGCGGGGACGAAGCGAGGATGCGCACCGCGGCCGGCTCGATGACGCTCCGGGCCTGGTGCACGTCGCCCAGGGTGACGTTGCGCGACTGGAGGACGAGCGCGGCCGTCCTCGCGGTCATGCGCTCGCTGGGCTGGTGGACGATGACGCCGCCGAGCACCCCGCGGACGACCGTGATGAGGCCTTCGGCCTCGAGGATGCGCAGCGCCTCCCGGAGCGAGGGGCGCGACACGCCGAAGCGCTCGACCAGGTCCGGTTCCCGCCCCAGCGACTCGCCCTCGGCGAGTTGGCCGCTGACGATCAGGGCGCGCAGCTCGTCGGCGATCTGCTCCGGCTTCTCGCGCGATCGTGTGGTCCTGGTCGTCGGCACGACGCCTCCGTGTCCCTGTCCCGTGCTCCGAAGCGGCCACGGTATCCGGCGGCCCCCCACGGACCGGGCGGGCTGGTCGCCCTGCACGAAACGTTATAACATTTGTCGCCAGTCGTGAGGTGTGGCACCGACGAACGGAGCAGGCCATGGACATCGGATACCGGGCCGTCGACGCCGACAACCACTACTACGAGGCCCTCGACGCGTGCACCCGTCACCTCGACCGCGAGTTCCGCCAGCGGGGCGTGCAGATCGTGCAGCAGGGGACCCACTCCCTCCTGCTCGCCGGGGGCAAGCTCTTCAAGTTCATCCCCAACCCGACCTTCGACCCCATCATCGTGGCCGGCTGCATGGACCTCATGTTCCGCGGCCAGATCCCCGAGGGGGTGGACCCGCGCTCGCTCATGAAGCTCGAGCCGCTGCGCGCCGAGTACCAGGACCGGGACGCGCGGCTGGCGGTGATGGACCAGCAGGGCCTCGACGCCATCCTCTTGTTCCCGACCCTCGCGTGCGGCATCGAGCAGGCGCTGCGCGACGACATCCCGGCGACGGTGGCGACCCTGCGCGCCTTCAACCGGTGGCTCGACGAGGACTGGGGCTTCTCGTACCAGAACCGCGTCTTCGGGGTTCCGATGCTGTCGCTCGCCGATCCCGACGCCGCCATCGACGAGCTGGAGTGGGTGCTCGGTCGCGGCGCCCGCCTCGTCCACCTCCGGCCGGCGCCGGTGCCCACCGAGAACGGGCGCGGCCGCTCGTTCGGCCATCCCGATCACGACCCAGTGTGGGCCCGCCTCGCCGAGGCCGACGTACCGGTCGCCTTCCACCTGGGCGACAGCGGGTACGAGATGTTCGCCGGCGCCTGGGGCGCGCGCGACTGGTTCGAACCGTTCCGCGGCGGGGTCGACGTGCTCAGCAAGCTCGTGGTGTCGGACCGGCCCATCCACGACACCATCGGCAGCATGGTCGTCGACGGCGTGTTCGACCGGCACCCGAAGCTGCGCGCCGCGAGCATCGAGAACGGGTCCGACTGGGTGGGGCTGCTGGTGAAGCGACTGCTGAAGCAGGCCAACCAGACGCCGTGGGTCTTTCCCGAGAGCCCGCTCGACACCATCAGCGAGCACGTGTGGGTCACGCCGTACTACGAGGAGGACATGCGCAAGCTCGCCGACCTCATCGGCACCGGGCAGGTGCTCTTCGGTTCCGACTGGCCCCACGGCGAGGCGCTGGCGAACCCGCTCGACTTCGTCAAGGAGCTGCACGCGTTCTCCGACGACGAGGTCCGCATGGTGATGCGCGAGAACGCCCTCGGCCTCCTCGGGGCCGCCGGAGCGTCCGCGTGACCGACACGGTCGCGGCGCCGGTCGACGACGCCGATCTGCTCGTCGAGGTGTCGGCGTGGCTGGACGAGCACTGGGATCCCGACCTCACCGTCGCGCAGTGGTGGGACCTCGTGGGACGGTCGGGCTGGACGGCCCCGCACTTCCCCCGTGAGTGGGGCGGGCTCGGGTACTCCCGGCGCTCGGTCGTCGCCGTCCGCGCCGCCTTCCAACGGCACGGGACGGTGCAGCCACCTGGTGGCATGGGCCTGCTGATGGCCGCGCCCACCATCCTCAGCCACGGCACCGAGGAGCAGATCGAGCGCCTGGTGACGCCGATCTACGACGGCTCGGTCGCGTGGTGCCAGCTGTTCAGCGAACCGGGGTCGGGCTCCGACCTCGCCGGCCTGTCCACGCGCGCGACCCGCGACGGCGACCACTGGGTGATCACGGGCCAGAAGGTCTGGAGCTCGGGAGCCATGGACGCCGACCTCGGGATGTTGCTCGCGCGCACCGACGTCGACGTGCCCAAGCACGCGGGGATCTCGTGGTTCGCGTTCCGGCTCGACCAGCCCGGCGTGACCATTCGCCCGCTGGTCGAGATCACGGGCCACGCGCTCTTCAACGAGGTGTTCTTCGACGAAGCGGTGGTGGCCGACGCCGATCTGATCGGTGGGCTGAACAACGGTTGGGCGGTCGCCAACACCACCCTCATGTTCGAGCGCGTCGGGATCGGTGCCGGTGGCACCATGAGCGGCTTCCCGCCGCCCGGTCCCAAAGGCGGGTTCCTCGAGCTGCGCGCCGGCGACGCCGCGCAACGTCCCGCGCCGGCGTCGGCGGGCCGCGTGCTGACGATCGAGGAGCTCTGCGAGCTGGCCCGCACCTACGGGCGTGACCGCGACCCGCTGATCCGCCAGAAGCTGGCGCGGTTGGTGGAGTGCACCCGGACCGGCGAGTGGACCGCCAAGCGCTCGGTGGCGGAGACCGCGCGCGGCCGCGGTGCCGGGCTCGCCAACGTGGGCAAGCTGGCCCAGACCCGCATCGCCAAGCTCGCGGCCGAGATCGGCGGTGAGATCATCGGTCCCGAGGCCACGTTGTGGGACCCCGACGGTCCCCGCGACGGCCGCTACGCCGAAGCCGTCGTGTTCGCGGCGGCGTCGTCGATTTACGGCGGCACCGACCAGATCCAGCGCAACGTCATCGGTGAGCGCGCGCTCGGTCTGCCGAAGGAACCGGACCCGAACAAGGGCCTCTCCTTCCGGGAGGTCCAGGAGCGGGTGCACGGCGACGGCCACCGCTGACCGGGACCGAGGAGGACACGCACATGGGGGTCGTCGCACGAGCCCACGACCTGTTGGTCAACACCGACATGGGCGACGTGAAGCAGCCGGAGTGGATGGTCCGGGTGAAGGAGGACTACTTCAAGGCCGGCGAGTCGATGTTCACGAGCCGGGAGCTCCCCGAGCTGCTCGACGAGATGGACAGCATGGGTGTCGAGCGTTGCGTGCTGATGACCAACATGCAGAACGTGTCGAAGCGGGTGCTCTCGTTCGTCGACGAGCGACCGGACCGCTTCCACATCGGCCTCGGCGGCCACAACCTGCTCCGGCCGATGGAGAACCTCGGCCGGCTCGAGAGCTTCGTCGCCGACCACCAGGTCGCGTACACGGTGGTCGGCCCCAGCTTCTGGGGCGACGGCATGTACGCGCCGAGCGACGCGGTCTACTACCCGCTCTACACGAAGTGCTGCGAGCTCGACCTCCCGCTGTGCATGAACACCGGGCTCCCCGGCCCACCGATCCCGGGTGAGGTGCAGAACCCGATGCACCTCGACCGGGTCTGCGTGCGCTTCCCCGAGCTCCGTCTCTGCATGATGCACGGCGCCGACCCGTGGTGGGACGTCGCCATCCGGCTGATGATCAAGTACGGGAACCTGCGGCTCATGACGTCGGCCTGGTCTCCCCGTCACCTACCGCCGTCGCTGCTGCACTTCATGTCGACCCGGGGCAAGGGACGCGTGATGTTCGCGTCCGACTCACCGGTGCTGTCGATCACAAGGTGCATCAAGGAGGCCGCGGCGCTGGAGCTGCCACCAGAGGTGCTCGACGCCTACCTGTACCAGAACGCGCAAGACTTCTTCTTCACCCGCTGACGAGGACACCATGGGTACCACCGAACCGGACATGAGGGTGCAGCTCGAGTGCGATCCGGCGGCTCACGTCGCGCGGCTCACGATCGACAACCCGGATCGGCGCAACGCGTACGACCCCGCGATGCGCCGCACGATGGCTGCCCACCTCGAGGAGCTCGCGGTCGACGACGACATCAAGGTCGTCATCGTGCGCGGCAGCAACGGCGTGTTCAGCACCGGCGCCGACATGGCGAACTCGTACTCGTGGTACGGATCCGAAGAGCCGCGGCGGCGGCCGAGCCAGCGGCGGCGGCTCAGCGTCGACCGGGAGAGCTTCGGCTTCTACCACGAGTTCCTGACCTTCCCGAAGGTCACCGTCGCGCAGGTCGAGACGTACGCCCTCGGCGGTGCGTTCGAGCTCGCGCTGATGGCCGATCTCGCGGTGGTCGGGCGGGACGCCAAGCTCGGCATGCCCGGCGCCCAGCTGCTCGGCCCCGCGCTCGGCAACCTGCACCTCTTCTTCCACCGGCTGGGCCCGGTGCTGGCCCGGCGCCTGTTGCTCACCGGCGACGTCGTAACCGCCGGCGAGCTCGAGCACCTCGGGCTCTTCACCGACGTGTGCGACCCGGACGCGGTGGCCGAGCGCGCGGAGGCGTGGGCCCGGAAGGTGGCCCGGATGCCGGCCGACGGTCTCGCCATCGCCAAGACCAGCTTCTCGCTGGTCGAGCAGACGACGGCCTACGCCGGCGAGGAGGCCACCGGCTACCTGGTGCACGCCTTCGCGACCAACCTCCGCTTCGAGGAGGACGAGTTCAACTTCGTGAAGGCCCGCGCGAAGGTCGGTACCAGTGACGCGTTCAAGGAACGCGACCGGCACTTCGGGGTCGACGGCCTGCGGTGAACCGGGTGGATCCGTCGGCGCTGACCGCGGCGGTGGCCGACGCGAACCTCGCGGTCCTCGTGTCCGCCCTCGCGCACCTCACCGGTGACCTCACCCTGATCGACCGCTACCCCGACCCGCGCCAGTTCGACCACGGTCGGGGGCCGGGCACGTTGGCGCCCGCCGACGCGGAGGCGATCCGGGCCGAGGCCGTCGCCGTGCTCGCCGCACTGGACGATCGGGTCGCGCGTCCCGCCGTCGACGAGGCGTCGCTGCACCGGATCATGGAGTTCTGCGCCGGGGAGGAGGTGGCCCCGGAGTACGTGCCCTTCGTCGAGGAGGAGGCCAACTTCGACGGCGACGACCGGCGCCGGTTCGTCTGGCGCCGGGCGCCGGACGACGCGGTGCGCCGGAGCTTCCGCGTGGGCATCATCGGCGCCGGGCTGGGTGGCCTGTGCGCGGCGATCCGGCTCGAGCAGGCCGGGATCCCCTACACCGTGTTCGAGAAGAACCCCGATGTCGGCGGCACCTGGTACGAGAACACGTACCCCGACCTGCGGGTCGACGTCCCCAATCACTTCTACTCCTACTCCTTCCGCCCCAACCCCGACTGGTCCCACTACTTCGCCCGTCGCGACGAGCTGGCCGACTACATCGAGACCTGCGCCAAGGAGTACGGAGTCCTCCCGAACGTCCGCTGCCGCACCGAGGTGCTGGCCGCCGACTTCGACGAGCGCCGGGGGCGGTGGGTCGTGCAGCTCCGCGACGCCGACGGGACCGCCGAGCGCGTCGAGGTCGACGCGCTGATCAGCGCGGTCGGCATGCTCAGCCGGCCGTCGATCCCCGACCTGCCCGGCCTCGACACGTTCGCGGGCCCGTGGTTCCACTCCGCGCGCTGGGACCACGACGTCGACCTCAGGGGACGGCGGGTCGCCGTCGTGGGGACCGGGGCGAGCGCGATGCAGTTCGCGCCCGCCATCGCCCCCGAGGTCGGGCAGCTCACGATCTTCCAACGGTCGCGACACTGGGTGACGCCCAACCCGAACTACCACCGGGCGGTGACCGACGCCGAGAAGTGGCTGTTCCACCACGTGCCCTACTACGAGGGCTGGTACCGCTTCCTCAACTTCTGGAACAGTGCCGACCGCATGTACCCCGCGTTCCGGGTCGACCCCGACTGGCCCGAGCCCGACCGCGCCGTCAGCCGCACCAACGACAAGCTCCGCCGCATCATGACCACGCACATCGAGCGCGAGCTCGCGGCGCGGCCGGAGCTGGTCGACGAGGTCCTGCCCGACTACCCGGCGTTGGGCAAGCGCATGTTGCAGGACAACGGCTGGTACCGGGCGCTGTTGCGTGACAACGTCACGCTCGTGAACGAACGGATCGCCGGCGTCGAACCGGACGCGGTCGTCACCACGTCGGGGCGCTCGTTCGCGGCCGACGTCATCGTGCTGGCGACGGGGTTCCAACCCAACAAGTACCTGTGGCCCATGCGGATCACCGGACGCGGCGTCGTGCTCGACGACCTCTGGGGCGAGGACCCGCGCGCCTACCTCGGCATCACCGTGCCCGGGTTCCCGAACCTCTTCTGCGTCTACGGGCCGAACACCAACCCGGTGGTCGGCAGCGTCATCGCGGTCCTGGAGTGCCAAGTGAACTACATCGTCAAGGCGATCGGCGCGCTGCTCGAGGACGGGTACGCCACCATGGAGTGCCGCCGGGACGTGCACGACGCCTACAACGCGCGGGTCGACGCCGAGCACGAGCACCTGGTGTGGCGCCACCCACGCGTGCACAGCTACTACAACAACAGCAAGGGGCGCGTCACCACGAACATGCCCTGGAAGCTGCTCGACTACTGGCGCATGACGAAGGAACCCGCGCTGGACGACTTCGTCCTGAGCAGGAGGCCGGCATGAGCGGCCGGCTCGACGGCCAGGTCGGCATCGTGACCGGCGCGGCCTCCGGGTTCGGGCGGGCGACCGCGAACCGCTTCGCCGAGGAGGGGGCCCGGGTGGTCATCGTCGACCTCGACGAGCCGCGCGGAGCCGGCGTCGTCGACGAGGTACGCGCCGCCGGTACCGACGCGCGCCTCGTGGTCGGAGACGTCTCGATGCTCGAGGTCGCGCGGGAAGCGGTGGCCACCGCGACCGCGGAGTTCGGGCGTCTCGACGTGCTCGTCAACAACGCCGGCATCGTGCAGGGTGACGACCGCGACACGTGGGACACGACCGAGGAGACGTGGGACCGGCTCCTCCGGGTGAACCTGCGGAGCGTCTACGTGTGCTCGAAGGCCGCGATCCCGGTGATGCGCGACGCGGGGGGTGGGTCGATCGTGAACGTGGCGTCGATCGCGGCCTCCGTGTGCGTGGGCGGCGCCGCCTACGCGGCCGCGAAGGGCGGGATCCTGAGCTACACCCGCCACGTGGCTCGCGAGCTCGCCGCCCGCAACGTCCGCGTCAACTGCGTCTCGCCCGGCTTCATGCGCACCCCCATGACCACCGGCGAGCGCCTCGGGCTCGACGAGGAGGCCCAGGAGGCGCGCATCCAGGGCTGGGCCCGCCTCATGCCGACCAAGCGCCTCGGCTCGGTGGACGACATCGCCAACGCGATCGTCTACCTGGCCAGCGCCGAAGCGGGGTACGTCACCGGGCAGGAGATCATCGTCGACGGCGCGTACGTGGTGCGATGACGCCGTCCACGTACGAGACGATCCGGTACGAGGTCGACGCCGACGCCCGGGTCGCGACCGTCACCCTCGACCGCCCGGAGGCGCTCAACGCCTTCGACCGGCAGATGTGCGAGGAGATCCGCGACACGTGGCACGTCATCAAGACCGACGACACGGTCAACGCGGTCGTCGTGCGGGCGGCCGGGGACCGGGCCTTCTCCGCCGGCCTCGACACCAAGCAGAGCTTCGGCCAGCCCGACCTCGTGTGGAACCACCTCGACCCGGGCGAGTACCTCAGCCCGAAGTGGCAGAAGCTGTGGAAGCCGGTGGTGTGCGCGGTGCAGGGGATGTGCACCGCGGGGGCCTTCTACTTCCTCAACGAGGCCGACGTCGTGATCTGCTCCGACGACGCGACGTTCTTCGACTCCCACGTGACGTACGGGTTCGTGTCGGCCATCGAGCCGATCGGGCTGATGCGACGCATCGGGCTGGGCGACACGCTCCGCATGGCCCTCACCGGCAACGCCGAGCGCGTGTCGGCCGAGACCGCGCTCCGGCTCGGTCTCGTGACCGAGGTGGTCCGACGGGACGAGCTCTGGCCGCACGCCCACGACCTGGCCCGGCTCATCGCGTCGTACCCGGCGGTGGCGACCCAGGGCACGGTGCGCGCGATCTGGGAGTCCCTCGACAAGCCGTACCGCGCCGCGGTCGAGCAGGGACTGATGTACACGCGCCTCGGCAACCCGATCGGCGCGGCCGAGATCGAGCGCACCGGCGTCGTGCGGACTCCCGCGCCGAGGGTGCGGTGAACCCGCTCTCGGAGCGCCTCCACGCGGTGCTGGCGCTCGACCCGACCGCGCCCGCGGTGGAGTTCGACGGCGCGTGGTCGACCTGGGGGGAGCTGGCGTCCGCTGCTGCCGCGGTCGACGCCGCGATGCGGGCGACGGGCCTCGGCGCCGGCTCGCCCGTCGGGCTCATGGTGCGCAACCGGCCCGCGGCGCTGGCGGCGTTCCTCGGGCTCCTGCGCGCCGGCGCCTGTGTGGTCACGGTGAACCCGCTCCTCGGCGCCGAGCGGCTACGGGCCGACCTGCCGGCGCTCGGGCTGCCGCTGCTGCTCGGCGCGCCCGAGGACCTCGCCCTCGTCCCGGGCGACGAGCTGCCGTCGACCACGCGCGGCGCACTGGGTGCGCTCGGGTCGCCCATCGACTTCGCGGGCGGTTCGGCGGCGCCCACCGCCCCGACCGCGCCCGGTGTCGCGGTGCGGATGCTCACCAGCGGCACCACCGGGCCCCCGAAGCGCATCGACCTGCGCTACGAGATGCTCGAGCTGGTGATGCGCGGAGCCAAGCACTACGAGACCGGGACCGGTTCCGAGCTCCGGCTGCGCACGGGCGTGGTCATCGTGAACGCGCCGCTCGTGCACGTGAGCGGCGTCTTCCGCGTGGTGCAGGCGGTGCTCGACGGCCGCCGCATCGCGTTGCTCGAGCGCTTCAGCGTCGAGGGGTGGGTGCGCGCGGTGCGCGAGCACCGCCCGAAGACGGTGAGCCTCGTGCCGACCGCGCTGCGGATGGTGCTCGACGCCGACGTCGACCGCGACGTCTTCGACAGCGTGCGCTCGGTGGTGTCGGGCACCGCGCCGCTCGACCCGGACCTCGCCGACGCCTTCACCGCGCGCTACGGCGTCCCCGTGCTCACGTCGTACGGCGCCACCGAGTTCGGTGGCGGGGTGGCGGGATGGAACCTGGCCGACCACCAGCGGTACGGGGTGGCGAAGCGGGGGAGCGTCGGTCGCGCGCACGCCGGCTGCTCGTTGCGCGTCGTCGATCCCGACGTCGGCACCGACCTCGGTGCCGACGCGGTCGGGCTGCTCGAGGTGCGGGCCGCGCAGCTCGGCACCGACGAGTGGGTGCGGACCACCGACCTCGCCCGCGTCGACGCCGACGGGTTCCTCTGGATCCTGGGCCGGTCGGACCAGACCATCCTCCGCGGCGGGTACAAGGTGCAGCCCGAGGTGGTGCGCGCCGCGCTCGAGCGGGATGCGGCGGTGGTGGAGGCCGCGGTCGTCGGGATCCGCGAGCCCCGCCTCGGTGCGGTGCCGGTGGCGGCGATCGAGCGGCGGCCCGGGCACGACGTCGACGAGGCGGCGCTGCTGACCGAGGCGGGCAAGCACCTCGCCCGTTACGAGGTCCCGGTCGCGATCACCGTGGTCGACGAGCTCCCGCGCACCGCCTCGGGCAAGGCCGATCTCGCCGCGGTGCGGGCGATGTTCGACGGCGAGACCGCCCAAGTGGGGCAGTGACGATGGAGCGGTGGACGTTCGGGGAGGCGCCCCTGCCCGCGGTCGTCGAGCTGGCGGAGGTAGTGCGCGACCTCACGAGCACGGTGCTGTCGCTCGAGCGGACCAGCCCGGAGCTCGAGGAGCTGACCGGGATGCTGCGCGACGCGCAGGCTCGGCTCGCCCGCGCCGTCCCGGCCGATCCCGCGCCCCGCGTCGGCGCCCACCCCACCGACGACCAACGGGTGTACGTCGACCACTCGCGCGACATCGGGGACTACAACCCGTGCTTCCCTCGTTACGAGTTCGCGGTCGACGTCGACGGCACCAGTGGCCGGGGCACCGTCGAGTTCCCGGTCTGCTACGAGGGACCGCCCGGGGTCGTGCACGGCGGCTTCCTCGCGGTGTTCTTCGACTGCGTGCTCCAGCAGCTCAACTGCGATCTCGGCCAGGCGGGCAAGACGGCCGAGCTCTCGCTCCGGTTCCGGCGGCCGACGCCGCTGCTCACACCCCTCGTCGTGCACGCCGAGCGCACGATCGACGGCGGCCGGATCCACTCGCGGGCACGCCTCGAGCGCGACGGCACGGTGGTGTGCGAAGCGGAGATGCGCGCCGCCCTGGGGGACCGCGCCGCGCTCCCCGTCGTCTCCCCCCGCCGCCCGTGAGCGCCCCCGCGACGGTCGGTCGCGTCCTGCGCGCGCGAGTGGCCGAGCGTCCCGACGCCGACTTCGTCGTCTGCGACGACGGCCGTCTCACCTACGCCGACGCCGAACGCCGCAGCCGGGTGCTGGCGCGCGGGTTGCTGGCGGCGGGCGCGGGTCGCGGCAGCCGCATCGGGCTGCTGTACCCGACCGGCCTCGACTTCGTCGTGGTGTGGCTGGCGACCGCGCGTGTCGGCGCGATCGCGGTACCGATCAGCACGTTCTCGACGCCGATCGAGCTCCGTGACCTGCTCGCCCGTGCCGACGTCGACCTCCTGATCGGCGTGCCCTCGTACCGCGGCAACGACTACGTGGCCGGGCTGCACGACGAGTTGGGCGAGGACGTGGCGCGCGTGCCGTCGCCGACAGTGCCGTTCCTGCGGCACGTCTGGCTGGAGGAGGGGTTCGGCACGCTGGAGGCACTCGCGGCCGCGGTGCCGGACGGGATGCTCGACGCGGCCGAGGACGACGTCACCCCCGACGACCGGATGGTCATCGTGCACACCTCGGGTTCGACCAGCGCCCCGAAGGGCGTGCTGCACCAGCACGGGTCGCTCCTCGGCCACCTCGAGCACCTCAACCGGCTGCGCGGCCTCGACCCGGGGGTGCGGCTGTTCTCCAACTCGCCGATGTTCTGGGTCGGCGGGCTCGCCTACAACATCCTGGGCGTGCTCGTCGCCGGCGCCACCCTCCTGTGCTCGGCCTCGCTCGACCCGGCCGCGACACTCGACTTCATCGAGCGCGAGCGACCGGAGCTCACGAACGGGTTCGTCGCGTCGATCGCCGCGCTCGTCGCGCACCCGAGCTTCCCCGGGCGCGACTTCTCGTCGATCCGCGGCGGGAACCTCCACCCGCTGCTCCCCGACGCCATCCGGCCCGCGGACCCGGAGCTCCGTCACAACATGCTCGGCACGACCGAGACCGGCAGCGTGTGCCTGATGGATCCCGACGAGACCGACCAGCCCGAAGCCCGGCGCGGCTCGTTCGGCCGGCCGGTGCCGGGGCTCGACGCCCGGGTGGTCGACCCCGACACCCTCGAGGACGTCGCGACGGGGGTCGTGGGCGAGCTCTGGTTCCGGGGCCCCTCCCTGATGGAGGGCTACTACGGACGCGAGCGTGCCGAGGTGTTCACCGTCGACGGCTGGTACCGGACCGGCGACCTCTTCCGGGTCGACGACGACGGCTACTTCTACTTCCTGGGCCGGCGCGGCGACATGATCAAGACCGCGGGCGCCAACGTGTCCCCGCGCGAGGTCGAGGCCGCGTTGCGCGAGGTCACCGGCGGCCTCGGTGCGCTGGTGCTCGGTCTCCCCGACGCCGAGCGGGGCCAGGTCGTCGGCGCCGTCGTCCTCGCCGAACCCGACGATGCCCCCGATCTCGAAGCGGTGCGTCAGGGCCTGCGGGCCCGCCTCTCCGCGTACAAGGTGCCGCGTCGCTTCCTCGTGCTCGGGCCCGACGAGCTGCCGATGCTCTCGACCGGCAAGCCCGACCAGCGCGCGATCATCGAGCGGTTCGATGAGCGCTGAGCGCCTCACCGTGCCCGCGCTGGTGCGGCGCCGCGCCGCCGAGCAGCCCGAGAAGCCGTTCGTGGTCACCGACGACGACGTGCTCACGTACGGCGAGCTCGACCGGGAGACCGCGGTGGTGGCGTCGCGGTTCGCGGCGGCAGGCGTGGGCAAGGGCACCCGCGTGGGTGTGCTCATGCCCAACGGCACCGCGTGGCCGGTGGTCGCGCTCGGCGTCGCGCGCGCCGGAGGCACCGTCGTGCCGTTGAGCACGCTGCTGCGGCCGCCGGAGCTCGCGGCCCAGCTCCACACCGCGGCGGTCGAGCACCTCGTGATGGTCCCGACGTTCCGCGGTCGCGACTACCTCGCCGACCTCGCGGTCATCTCGCCGGAGCTCGTTCCCGGCACCGGGCGCTTCGTCGACGCGTTGCCCCGGCTCCGTTCGATCACGGAGTGGGACGCCGACCGGCGGGTCCCGACCGACGACGACGTCGACCGGGCGCCCGTCGACGCGCGGGACGCGGCGATCCGGCCCGCCGACGACCTCGTGATCGTCTTCACGTCGGGCAGCCGGGGCCGCCCCAAGGGTGTGATCCACACCCACGGCGGCGCGCTGGGTGCCACCGAGGCCGGGCTCGAGGTGCGGCGCCTCGGTCGCGACGACCGCCTCTACATCCCGATGCCGTTCTTCTGGGTGGGTGGCTTCGGCACCGGGCTGCTGTCCGCGTTGCTCGCGGGCGCCACCCTCCTCACTGACGCGCGGCCCGAGCCGGCGCGCACGCTGCCGTTCCTCGACCGCAATCGCGTCACGCTGTTCCGCGGATGGCCCGACCAGGCCGCTGCGCTCGCTCGCGACCCCGGGTTCGCCGCCGCCGACCTCTCCTCGCTGCGTGCGGGCAGCCTCGACGCGGTGCTGCCGGCCGACATGCGAGCAGGACCAGGCCAGCGGGCCGGACTGCTCGGCATGACCGAGTCGTTCGGTCCCTACAGCGGATACCGCCTCGACCAGACGCTTCCGCCCGGCAAAGAGGGGAGCTGCGGGCGGGTGTTCGACGGCGTCGAGGTGCGCGTCGTCGACCTCCTCACCGGCGGGCCGGTCGCCGACGGCGAGACGGGCGAGTTGCAGCTGCGCGGGCCGAACCTCATGCGCGGCATCTGCGGTCGGACGCGGGCCGAGGTGTTCACCGACGACGGCTTCTACGCGACCGGCGACGTCGGCCACCTCGACGCCGACGGGTTCTTGTTCCTCACCGGCCGCCGTGACGACAGGTTCAAGGTGCGAGGGGCGACCGTCTACCCGAGCGAGGTCGAAGGCGCGTTGCACGCGCTGCCCTCCGTACGGCGCGCGTTCGTCGTCGACGTGGTGGGCGAGGGTGGTGGTGCGGAAGTCGCGGCGGTCGTCGTGCCGGCCGACGATGTTTCGG
>DATBBL010000021.1:0-4302 GCA_036271015.1 Acidimicrobiia bacterium | reverse complement strand
GCCACCTCGAGTCGGCCGACGGGTTCGAGGCCGAAGTTCGGAGCTTCCTCACGTCACTCGGGACGTGACCGAACCGGTCGCGAAGACGAGCTCATCCTCCCGCGCCGACGGGATGCTTCGGGATCGCCTGGATGAGGCGGCGGATCTGGTCGATGGTCGCGTTGTACTGGTTGGCGAGTGCGTTCGCCTGGTTGATGGCGGCGTTGTACGACCCCACGTCGGGGTTCGGCGACGCCCCCAACGACTGCGCGACCCGGTCGGCGTCGACGCCCCGGCTCATCGTGTCGGCGAGCTGCCGCTCGAGCGCGACCACCTGCGTGAACGCGCTCGTCGTGGCCGCCGCCGCCGACCGGGCCGCCACCAGCTGGTCCTGCGCGTCCTGGGTCGCCAGCTTCTGCGCGGCCAGCTGCTGCCGGCCCTGGACGACGTCGTCGTGCGCACTGTCGCGGTCCGAGATCGACGCCAGCATGAACACCGCGGCGGCGACGAACAGCACGCCGGCGACGACCAGTGCGATCACGTGCGGGCGCCGGAGGGTGCCGGTCACTTCGCCGCCTTCAACGCGTCGAGCGCAGCCTGCGCCTGCTGCAGGGCTTGCTGCACCTTCTGGTTGCGCTCCGACAGCTGGCCGATGGTGGTCGCGCCGTCGCCCTGCAGCGCGCTCGCCGCGCCCGCGTGGTCGCCGTTCGCGTAGAGCGACGACGCCCGGTTCACCACTTCGATGAAGCGGTTCTGCGCCGCGACGACGTCGGTGAGCGCCGCCTCCAGCGCCCCCACCTTGCTCGGCACCGCGTCGGTGAGCTTGCGCAACGCGACCCGTTGCCGGTCGACCCGCGCCTGCTGGTGCACCAGCGTCGCCCGCCGAGCGGCGAGCGCGTCGGCGCGGTCGCGGTCGCTCGACGCGTCGGAACGGGCGCCGGCACCGATCACCACGAACACCAGCGCCGCCACCAGCATCACGACGACCGCGATCACCGCGACGAGCGCGCCGTGGCTGTTCGTCGGCGGCGGTGCCGCGGGCTCGTCGGGGCGCGCTTCGGTGATGGTCACGTCTCGCGGCCCGGAGGCCCGAAGGCGATCAGCCCGGCCCGCAGGTCGTCGGCCATGCCCATGATGGTGGCGTGGCCGTACGGACGCGGCGTGGCGATAGCGAACTCGACCACCGTCGGGCCGCGCAACGCGTCGACCTCGAAGAAGTCGTCACCCGCGGGCGCGACGCAGTTCCACGACAGCGCGATGCCGCGGATGCCGTCGTCGACCTCGATGCCGTTGTCGCGCTCGGCCGTCCAGAGCCGGTCGCGGTAGTGCTCACCGAGGCCGAGGTTGACGAGCTCGGTGTCGCCCATCGCCTTGTGGATGGCGAACACCACGCCCGCCCGCAGGCGGTCGATGACGTCCTGCGACGGCACCTGGGGCCAGAACCGGCCGCCCACCGACCCGTACTGCTCGGGATCGTCGGGGAAGAGGTGGTGGATCCAGTCGCCCCGGAAGTGCTCGTCGAGCGCCACCCGCAGGAGCCGGGAATTGTTCGCCACCGCGCGCCACTCGTGGTCGAGCGCGTCGGACCGGTCGAAGAAGTCGCGGGTCGCGACGCGCCCCAGCGCCGCCAGGTAGCGGTCGAGCAGCCCCTTGTCGTCGACGTCGGTGGTGCTGAAGTACCGGTCGAAGGCCGCCATCTCCTTGGTCTTGGCGAACCAGTGCGGCATGCTCCCCATGGCGTCCCTTCCCGTCCTTTCCCGTCCCGAACGCCCCGCCCGGCGCCAAACGGCCAGGCTACGCGACGACCTGCCGGCGTTCCTCGGTCGCCACCAGCGAATACACCCGCTGGCGGGCGGCGATCCCTTTGAACGTGTGCTCACCGCGGTCGACGAACCGCACGTCGTCGCGGGCGTCGGCCGCGTGGTGGATGGCCGCCGACACCAGGATCTCGTCGGGACCGCTCAACGCGCACACCCGGGCCGCCATGTTGACCGCGCCGCCGTAGATGCGGTCGCCGTCGACGATGAGCTCGCCCTGGTGCACCGCCACGTGAAGGTGCAGGCCGGTCGGCTCGACGTCCCGCACGCACCGCTGGGAGGCGTCGAGGGCCTGAGCGACCGTCGGGAAGAGGCCGATGAAGCCGTCGCCCAGGCTGATGCCGGTCACGACGGTGCCGCCGTTGCTGACGATGGCGCCGGTGATCGCCCGCTCCACGAGTCGGGCCCGGGCCCGGTAGGGGCCGGCGCCGAGCTCCTCGGTGAGCCGGGTGGAATCGACCACGTCGGTGAACAGGATGATGGCGCCGGCGTTGGGCGCGATCGGCCCGATCGGCTCCCGCTCGGGCGCGGTCCCGCTCAGCTGCTCCGAGCGGGCCACGTCGTACTCGAGGCCGAGGCGGCGGAAGGTGGCGACCGCCTCGTCGAGCAATGCGAACCCGTCGCCGCGCTCGCCCCGCCGGAGGTGGATGGTGGCGAGGTCGGCCTGCGCGCGCGCCAGCTCGGGGACCGCGCGCAGCTCGTGGGCGAGCGTGATGGCGCGCTGCAGGGTGGCGATGGCGTCGGCCTCCTCACCGAGCAGGTCCTGCACCACGCCGAGGTGGCGGGCCACCAGCGACGCGGTGCCGCCGACGAGCACGCCGCCGCGCCGTTCGGCCTCGGCGAGGAGGTCGCGGGCCTCGTGCAGGTCGCCGGTGGCGCCTTCCCGCTGGGCGAGCTCGACCGCCAGCACCGCCCACGCGTCCCCGCCCACCAGCGGTTCCCGGGGTAGGCCGGGGAGCGGCGCGCCGAGCACGGCCAGGCGGCGCTCGCACGCGGTGACCCAGCGGGAGAAGAGGTCGATGGTGGCCTGCTCGAGCTCGTCGGCGGTCTCCGACCACGTGGCCAGCGCCTCGCGCGCCTGCTCGAACTGGCCGCGCGCCGCGTGCGCGCCCGCGAGGACGGGCAGGAACAGCCCGGCGGCCCAGTGATACCCGGAGAGGCGCTGCAGCAGGAGCGCCCGGTGTGCGTACTGCTCCGCCTGGTCGAAGTCGCCCCGGGCGACCGCGATCTGGGTGAGCGCGGCCAGCGGGAGTCCGAGCTCCAACGGGTACTGCGTGCGCTCGGCGATGTCGCAGCACTCGAGCGCGCGAGTCTCGGCCTCGTCGAACCGGCCCAGCCAGGTGAGCACGAGCGGCACCCGGAACACGGGCCCACCCGCGAGCAGCGACTCGTCGGCCGCGGCGCGCGCGTGCGCCACGCCGTCCTCCAACGTCGCCAGCGAACCCTGCAGGTCGTAGCGCGCCCACTGCGGCACGCTGAGCGCGGTGGTGGCGCGCGCGTAGGCGGAGTGGTCGTCGTGCTCCTCGGCGATCGCCATCGCCCGGTGCGCGCACTGCGCCGCCTGCTTCATCCGCCACTCGACCCAGTACGACTGCGACAGCTCCACCAGCGCCTCGGCCGCCAGCTCGGGGTCGTCGGTCTCGAGCTCGTCGACCAGCGCCTCGAGCGGCTCGCGATCGGCCACGACCGACAGCATCTCGCGCGTCCCGATGCCGCAGCGGATGCGCCAGAGGTGCAGCTCGGCGCGGGTGGCGGCGTCGGCGTCGGGCCCGAGCAGGTGCAGCGCGGCCTCGAAGTGCGTGACGGCCTGCGCCAGCTGCAGGTTGCCCCGCCGGCTCAGCCCGGCCCGCCGGTGCAGTTCGGCCAGCTCGGCCGGCGCCTGCGGCCGGGTGAGCGCGGCCTCGTAGTAGCGGGCCGCCTCGTCCCACGCGCCCCGGGCCAGCGCGTCGTTGCCCGCCGACCGCACGCACTTGAGCGCAGCGTCGTCGATGAGCGCGCCCCCGGCCACGAGGTGGTGCGCGATCGCCCGGTCCTCGTGCACCACCGTGGCCGCACGCGTGTGCAGGTCGCGGCGGGCGGCCGACGACGCGCGTGAGTACGCCGTGTGCGCGTAGATCGGGTGACGGAACCCCAGCGTGGTGCCGTCCTCGACCAGCACACCGGCGTCGAGCGCTTCGACGATGGCGGCCTCGCTGGTGTCGCTCAACGAGAGGACGGCGACGCGTTCGGCGTCGGGTCCGAGCACCGCGGTGGCGAGCACGACGCGCGCCGCGGGCGTCGACAACGAGTCCAGCGTCGCGCCCACCGCCGCCATCATCGGGTGCGTGGGCGCCACGCCCAGCAGCGCGGGCGACGAGCGCTCGTCGCGCACCAGCGCCTCGACCAGCAACGGGTTCCCGCCACTTGCGGTCGCCAGGTCGCGCGCCCGGTCGATGGGGCACCCCGGCTGCCGCTCGCGCGCGAGCTC
This sequence comes from Acidimicrobiia bacterium, assembly GCA_036271015.1. Taxonomy (GTDB): domain Bacteria; phylum Actinomycetota; class Acidimicrobiia; order IMCC26256; family DASPTH01; genus DASUAS01. Next base: position 39 of record DATBBL010000021.1, on the reverse strand, counting down.
GGTGGCCTCCAGCTGGGTCAGCGGGTTGAGGTGGACGAC
>DATBBL010000020.1:0-2612 GCA_036271015.1 Acidimicrobiia bacterium | reverse complement strand
GCCGTCGTGCTCGTCGATGGCGCGCATGCGGGCGCCGACGACCGCGAGGAGCTTCGGCGCGATCTGCGGCATGGCGAGCTCCAGCATCTCGTTGAAGTCGTGGCGGCTGAGCACGAGCAGCTTCAGCGGTGCGGTCGCGGTGACGGTGGCCACGCGCTCGCCGCCGTCGATCAGCGCCATCTCGCCGAAGAACCCGCCGGGTCCGATGGTGCCGACCTCGTCGCCGTCGACCGCGGCGGAGGCACTGCCGTCGACGATCACGAAGAACTCGAGTCCCTCGTCACCCTGCCGGGTCAACTCGTCGCCGACCGCGGCTTCCCGCGGGTGCGCGAGCGCGGCGATGCGACCGAGCTCGTCGTCGGTGCAGGTGCTGAACAGCCAGATCCCGCGGAGGAGCCGGATCCGCTCGTCGAGATCGGCGCCGAAGCTCACGCCGCCGAGGGAGGCGGCAGCGACCGACGACGGCCGCGCACGCCCCGACGCCGACGCCGGGTCCCGATCACCAGGACGAAGCCCACGACCACGGCGGCGATCCCTGCGAGCACGTACGTGGTGGTGTGGCTGGACGAGCCGGTGAACGCCAGCCGTCCACCCAGGACGGTGATGTTGGCGTTGAGCACACACACCGAGCCTCGCACGGTGAGGAGGTGCACACCGGGTGCCGTGCCCCGCGGGATGGTGATCGTCCCGGCGAAGCTGCCCTGGCTGTCCGAGGTGATCGTGCCGATCGGCTTGTTGTCGAACAGGACCTGCAGCACCTCGTTGGCCACACAGCCCGTGCCCCGGAACGTCGCCTCGCCACCGACCTGGACGTTCGGGTTTTCGACCACGATGCCAGCGGTCGTGGGCGGGTACTGCTCGGACAGGACCGTCGGGTTCGCGGTGACGGTGATCTGCGCGTTGGTGTCGCCGCCGGAGACGGTGGGCGCCGCCGGAGTGCCGCCCGCGCCGCCGGTGCCGCCGGCGGTGGTGGGAGTCGGCGCGGGGGGCAGGTCGAGCAGACCCCGGCCTATGCCGGCCTGGAGGTCGAGGGCGAGGTTGCCGGCGATGAAGATGTTGTTGGCGAGGTCGTCGTAGCTGAGGGTGTTGATGGTGCCGAGGTTGCCCTGTGTGACCACGACGCTCTTGGCCGGACCGAGCTGGGCCGCGGAGCCGTCGGCGGTGGTGACCTTCACGTTGTCGACGACGTCGGTGAACGTACAGGTGAGCTTGTTGGCGTCGTTCACGCAGACGACCGCGAACGCGGTGCCCTCCACCGCCGCGGTGGTGCCGCCCGCCTTCACCTCGAACGACCCGGTCTCGGAGACCTTGGCGGCGCGGTTCCAGGTCTCGCCCACCGAGAGGGTGCCCTGGGTCTGACGACCACCCTGTTTGTTCGTGAGCTTCGTGATCTTGAACTCGGTGGAGCTCCCGAGCCGGGTCAGCGAGCCGTCGGTGTAGTCGATCTCGGCCCGGCCCGCGGTGTCGGTCTGGATGGAGTCGCCCTGTTGGAGCGACTGCCCGTCCTTCGCGGCGACGAAGCTCGACGCACCCTTCTTCTTGACCGTCACCTGCGCGGCCTGCACCTTGAGCGTCGCGAGCGTGGTCTTGGTCTGCGACTTCGTCGAGTTCTTCGCGCTCGGCACCGCGACCGCGTTCGCGCTGAGCGCCGCGACCGACGCGAGGGCGACGACCGTGACGGCGACGAGTTGCCGTGCGCGATGCGCGTGCACACGCTGCCGGCTCATGTCCGGTGTCGCAGTCGCGTGACCCCGCCTCACCCGTTGACCCTCCGGTAACTACCCCTCTGGAACCCTCAGCGGGGTGTCGCCCATCGCGACGGATCCGGAGAGGGTACCCGAATCCGGGGCCACGACTCGCCACAGGCTGAGCTCGCGACTGACGCCTTTGAGCGCGATCCGGCCGACCGGCTCGACCGGTGGCGGCGACGGGACCCGGGTCAGCACCTGGTCCGAGAGGATGATCTCACCCCGGCCCGCGGCGGAGCAGAGGCGCGCGCCGACGTTGACGGTGTCGCCGACGACGTCGTACTGGCGGCGACGCCCGCCGCCGAAGTGGGCCGCCACTGCTTCCCCGGTGTTGAGCCCGATGCCGAACGACACCTCGGGGGCGCCCAGCTCGAGCAGCTCCCGGTTGAGGTCGGGGGTGAGCGCCTGGATCTCCATGGCGCACTCGAGCGCCATCTGCGGGTGGTCGGTGCTCGGCAGCGGCGCGCCCCACACCGCGAACACCTCGTCGCCCACGTACTTCATCAGCGTGCCGCGCATCGACAGCACGACGTCGGTCACGCGGTCGTAGTAGTGGTTCAGCATCACGCGGACGGTCGCCGGCGACAAGCTCTCCGACAACGCGGTGAAGCCCCGGAGGTCGCAGAACAGCACGGTCATGTCGAGCCGCTCGCCCTCGACGGCCACGGAGGCGCGGTCCTCGTCGACCAGACGCTGCGCGACGGCTTCCGGCACGTACTGCGAGAACAGCGCGGTGACTCGGCGGCGCTGTCGGGTCTCACCGAAGTACCGCAACGCCAGCGCGCCGATGAAGGCCACGATCACCGCCAGCGACGGGTACACGAAGTTGAGCACGTGCCCGTTGTTGAAGCGGGTGAAGGCGTA
>DATBBL010000019.1:0-25708 GCA_036271015.1 Acidimicrobiia bacterium | reverse complement strand
TGGTCGGCCGCGCGCGCCCGACACGGCCACTGGAGCGATCGCTCCAGTGGTCTAGAGCATTCGCTCCAGCAGTGTCAAACGGCCGGTGCGGGGTCATGACATGCCTTGTCGCGGGTCGGGACACGAGGTCCCTGCGTCCGGGAAGATCCGGAGGTCGGGGTGGTCGGCGAGGGCCCAGCGATTGACCATGCCCGGCACGAGCTCGTCGGGAGCCACACGGTCGAGGTCGTCGAGCGTCCACCCCCCGGGCTGTTCGATCGTGCGCTTGGGACGCGGCTCGGTCAGGAGTGACACCGTGTCTCCGACCAGGAGGAAGGTGCGGCCGGTGACGCCTCGTGCGGCATCGGTGCAGAGCCAGACCGCGAACGGCGCGATCTTGCTCGGCGCGAGGGCATCAGCCGACGCGGAGGTGGAGCTCGAGCCCATCGTGAGGTCCATGAGTGGGCGCCACCGGGCGGCGTAGTCGTTGTATTCCGCAACTTGTTGTGTGATCGCGAGCGGCCGGATCGCGTTGCAGCGGATGCCGAATCGTCCGACTTCCATCGCTGCGGTGCGGGTGAGACCGATGAGTCCTTCTTTCGCGGTCGCGTACGCGCCGTGCGAAGGATGGCCCAGACCGGATGCCGAGCTGGTGTTGACGATCGCGCCAGCACCCTGGCGGGCCATGGGTGGAATCGCGGCGCGCATGACTGCGTAGTAGCCCTTCAGGTTCACCGCCATCGTGAGATCCCACTCCCGCTCGGAGTACGCCCAGAGGTCGTCGTTGCGACCCGCGGTTGCGTTGTTGATCACGATGTCGAGGCGGCCGAAGGCCTCAAGGGCGACGTTGACGATCTCGGCCGCGCCTTCCCATGTCGCCGAGGCAGTTGTGGAAACCGAGTCCCCACCCGCGGCGCGGATCTCCGCGGCAACGGATTCCGCGTCAGCGCCGGCCCGGGCACCGATGTCGTCCACGACCACTGCGGCTCCCTCGCGACCGAGGAGCAGCGCATGTTCGCGCCCGATGCCCCGACCCGCCCCGGTGACCACGGCCACTCTGCCATCGAGTCGACCCATCGACCGTTCTCCTAGCTCGGTTCCGATGCTGCTTTGGCGTCCGTATGGCGTCGGAGGTCGTCTGCGGTCGGCATGGATGACTCCTTCGTGCGGTGACAGCGGTGCGTGCGACGTTCAGGCGCCCGGACGGAGCGTGACGGGGAGCTGGGCGAGGCCCCAGACCGCGTGATTCGGCACCCACGGCAACTCCGAGGCCGCCACCGCGAGGCGAACGTCGGGGAACCGCTGGAAGAGGAGGCGCAGGGTGACCTGCATCTCCATCTTCGCCAGGTTCGCACCGAGGCAGTAGTGCGGTCCGTGACCGAGACTCAGGTGGAGGTTGTCGGCGCGGGTGAGATCGAGGCGCTCCGGATCGTCGTAGACGGCGGCGTCGAAGTTGGCGGCCGCGGGAGCCGGCAGCACGTAGTCGCCTGCGGTGATGCACACGCCGCACAGCTCGACGTCCTCGAGCGCTTCGAGCGGCAACGACGTCCCCGGACCGAGCGCGATGAAGCGGAGGAGCTCCTCGACGGCTGAAGGCCAGAGCTCAGGTGACGCCTGGACAGTCGCAAGCTGCGACGGATGTTCGAGCAGCACCACGATCGACTTCGCGATCTGCTGCGACACCGTCTCGAACCCGCCCGCGAGCATCGTGAACGACAGCCAGACCATCTCGTCTTCGGTGAGCGCGTCGCCTTCGTCGCGCGCTTCGGCAAGGCGGGTGAGAAGATCGTCGCCCGGGCTACGTCGTCGCGCGGCCAAGAGCTCGGTCAGGTAGGCCCACAACGCGGCAACCGCAACCGACGTGTCGTCGGGCTCGCCATCCTCTGGTCGTCTCGTCGACAGGACGAGCGCCGCCCAACCGGTGAAGCGCTCTCGATCATCGGCGGGGACGTCGAGCAACTCGGAGATCACCGAGATCGGCACCGGCCGACAGAGACCGTGGACGAGCTCGGCGTCAGGACCCGTCGCCTCGAGCTGGTCGAGGAAGCCGTTGACGAGCTCGACCGCGCGCGGGCGCAGCGCCTCCATGTGGCGCACGGTGAGCGCCCGGCTCAGGAGCCGACGGAGACGGGAGTGGTCGGGACCGTCCAGGCTGGCCAGTGAGCCGCGCTGCACGACGCCAGGTGTCCGACGAGGCGCGTCGTCGGCGGCCGCGGCTCGGCGGCTGAACCGAGGGTCGGTCATGACCTCGCGCACGTCGGCGCTTCGCGTGACGACCCAGCACCATCGGCCGTGAGGCATTTGAATCCGGCGAACCGGCTCCTCAACCCGCCACCGGTCGAGCGCCGGGTCGTGGCGGAGCTGCGGTCGCGTGATCGTCGGGAACGGTTCGATGCTGGTCGACATTCCGGCTCCTGTCGCGCTCTCTACGAGCGGCGGCGGCGCACTGTCGCGCGTGATCCTGTTGGTCGCAAGAATCGCACCTCATTCCGGTAGTTCGCGTCCGTGTTGCGCATCGATGGTCCGACGTTAGAGTTGGCGAGGCCATCGACGGGTTGGAACGAGGCATCAGGGTCGACGACTGCTTGGGGAGACGCCAATGGGCACCGATGTCGTCGGGACCGGGTTGCCGTGGGTCGACGCGATCGCAGAATCGTTCGTACCGCGTGGCTTCGAGACCTTCCATCGATCAGAGTTGCCGGCCCTCTCGGCGCATCACGGGCATCTCGTTGCCGCCGACCTTCGGGGGGTAGCACCGCTCGCGTTCTCGCTCGATGATGGCGTCGCCTTCACCTGGGTGCCGTCGGAGGATGGTGTGCGGGTCGTGGAAGGTCACGCCGAGGCGGGGATCGTCGTCGAGCTGTCAGAGGCGACGTTCTCCGAGTTCCTGGCCGAGTTGTTGACGGCGTCGGGTGCCGTTCGTACCGGCCGGGCCCGTGTCACCCGGGGTGCTCTCAGTGGATGGCAGCGGTGGGAGCCGGCGATCCAGTCGCTGTGCTCGGGCCGCGAGATCTACAGCGCGGCGGTGTACGAGACCCTGGTGGATTGCGCCGGCGATCCGCTCGATCTGCACCACTCGTTTGCTGCTCACGACGACGTCGATGAGATGCGCCACTTCCTCGACCGTGCCGGCTACCTCCACATCAGGGGGGTCTTCACCGCCGACGAAGTGGAGCGGTTCTCCGCCGAGGTCGAGCAGGCACGTTCGAACACCTTGCCGGGCGATCCGTTCTCGTGGTGGTCGGTCAACGCCGACGGCGACGAGGTCGTGACTCGCATCAACTATCTCGGCCGGCACTCGCGCGCGCTTCAGGAGCTCTCGCACGACCCGCGGCTGGTGCGCTTCGCACGATTGGCGGGCCCGGACATGCGCGTGTGCGACGACCGACTCGACGGACCGATGGTGTTCATCAAGCATTCCAACGTGGTCAAAGGCAACGGGGATCTCAACTGGCACGTCGACGACGGCATCGGTGGACACCCGGTGATGTGTCCCCTCATCCAGACGGGCATCCAGCTGGATCACGCCAACCCGGCGAACGGCCAGCTCCTCGTGCTCGCCGGCTCGCATCGCTATACCAAGCACTGGATCAGTTGGGGCGAGGAACACGATCTGCCCGCGGTGGCGCTCGAGACCGAGCCTGGCGACCTCACGGTGCACTACGGCGACACGATGCACACGACGCCACCCCCGACGGTCGATGGTGCCGGTCGCCGGGCGCTCTACTACAAGTTCGCCGAACCGAAGACGTTTCACTGGATCCCCGCCGCCTGCCACTACAACGACGCGCTGTTCCGCGCCGACTCCGAGGGCCGCGTGGCGAGCCGCGCGACCACCTGGGAGAGCAACGGATACTGAACCGCCGAGTGCTTCGCCTCCGCGAGGCGAGCCATCCCCAGCGATTGCTGCTCGTCGATGGCGCCGGTGTGACGCATGATGGGGTGCGTGATCGAGCATCGATTTTCCATGGAGGTGCCACATTCTGCGGCCCGGATCTGGGCGTTGCTGCACGACTACGACCACTGGACGGACTGGTCGGAGATGGTGCAGCGCGTCGATGTCCTCTGGCCGGGTGACGAGTTGCAGAACGGGCGGCTTCGACGCGTCTTCTACCAACTTCCCGGCGGGGCGACGGGTACCTCGCTCGAGTTGGTCACCGACGTCGTGGCCGAACGGAGCCATACGTACACGATGCTGTCCCGCGATGGGAACGACCATGTCGGACATGTTCGCCTGGAACCACTCGGACCGAACCGCACGATGCTCTACTTCGACGAGACCGCCGATCTCGACCCCGAGGTCTACGCGTTCATCAACGAGCACAACGAGGAGCACATGCGTGGCGCGTCGCGGTACCTCACGGAGCACGGCGAATATCGCCCCGATCTGATCGCCGTCGAGGACTGACGCCGCGAGAGCGCCTTGCAGACGTCAAGATCGCGATTGAGACCTGGTCGCGCCCGCCACCATCGTGCCCTCCCTCCGTCGGCCTGGCGCCGGCGCGGAGGCGGCCCGAGGTCGTGGTCGGTACGATCGTCGGCAGCCGAGTGGTTCCGAGCCGTTGGGGGGATCATGGACCGTCTCACGAAGTCGTATCCGGTCTTCGACTGCGACGCGCACATCAACGATCCGGAGCAGATCTGGGACTACGTCCCGGACTCCCAGAAGGAGTTGGTGCGCAACACCTACTGGCGCGGTGACGCGGAGGCCTGGCTCAACGGCGACACGCCGGTCATGGGCGGCGGCAACGCGCATTTTCCCGGCTACAACCCCATCTGCATCGCCGGACCGCAGATGAACAAGAAGATCATGCGCAAGCTCAACACCATGCCTTTGACGCCGGAGCAAAAGGCGTACGTGCACCACGACGGCGCGATCGACGCGCGTGCCCGACTGGGCGAGATGGACCTGATGGGGATCGACCAGGTGCTCGTGATCCCGACGATGGTGATCATGCACGTACCCTTCGCGACGAATGCCGAAGGAGTCGACGCGTTCTGCCACGCCTACAACAACTTCGTCGTCGACTGGTGCAGCGAGGAACCGAGCCGGATCTTCGCCGCCGCGTTCCTGCCCGCCCAGGACGCGGGGTACGCGGCGAAGGAGATCCACCGCGCAGCCGAGCTCGGCCTCCCCGTCGGGCTCATCCGACCGATCGACGCGCAGGCGAAATACCCGAACGCGGCGGCGCCGTCGATGATGGCGAACGGCGAGTACGACCAGGTCTTCCGCGCCTTCGAGGAGACCGGGATGGTGCTCGGGATGCACACGTTCCCGGCGCCCAACTATCCGCACCCGTTGGGCCGCGACTATCTGGCGTCGCCCGGTGAGCTGTTCAACCGCGCCGGTATCGACTCGCAGACCTTCTCGTTCGTGCACGAGATGCAGGTGTGGTTGTCGCAGGTGCTCCTCAGTGGCCTGCTCGACCGCTACCCGAAGCTCAAGATGGCCGTGTTCGAATCGAACGCGGAGTGGCTGCCCTACACCCTGAAGAGCTGCGACCGTCTCTTCAAGCTCTACGCACGCGAGCGTGGGTCGAAGGGAGACCGGTTGCCCTCGGAGGCGTTCCACGAGCAGTGCGTGATCTCGTTCGAGTCCGACGAGACCGGCGTGTTCCGGCAGTGGGAGCATTTTCAGAGGATCGGGATCTGGGCGTCGGACGCCTACCACCACGACGGCGCCGACTCCTGGAGCGCGATGCGCAACATGACCGACTGCGGCGTACCGGAGCACGTGCAGGCCGACCTGCTCGGCGGCAACGCCCGTCGCTTCTACGGCATCGAGGGCAAGCTCTTCGTCACCGACGAGGCGCCGCAGATCGACCGGCCCGACTGGTTCCCGCAGGGTCCGGCGCTCGACGAGTGGGCGGAGATCGTGGCGCACCCGAGGGAACACGCGGAGCAGATGCGTGAGATGGGCCTCGACCCCATGAGCCTCCTCGACGACACGTCCGGCGTCGCCGCGGGCAAGGGTCTCTACTGATGGCACCAGTCGTCGACGTCGACAGCCACGTCTACGAGCCGCCCGAGATCTGGGAGCGTTACGTTCCCGAGCAGTTCCGGGCGTTGGCGCGTTCGGCCTTCTACCACGAGGTCGACGACGACGGGAACCGCCTCACCATCGTGAACGGCGCCCCCGGCGCGGAGCTCAACCGCTCGCGGCTGGTACGGCAGGCGATCTGGCGACCGGGGATGACCGTCGACGACATCGGAGCCCTCGACCCCGACCAATACGTCCCGATCAATCCCGGCGCGTACGACCCGGCCGCGCGCGTCGCCGACATGGACGCCATGGGCGTCGACCTCGCGGTCGTGTTCCCGACGCTCTTCAACGAATACCTGCCGTTGGTCGAGAATCCGGAGGCGGCGGCCGCCCTCGCGCACGGCTACAACGACTGGATCTGGGACTTCGCGGCCTTCACCCGCGGCCGCGTCCACCCCGTGGCCATCGTGCCGATGCACTCGCTCCTGCATGCGCGTCGTGAGCTCGACCGCGTCGCGGAAAAGGGTTTCACGTCGGTCGTGATCCGCCCGGCCTTCTACACGACGCCGACCATCGAAGGGCACTCGCAACGTGACCAGATGGCGCGCGCCATGGCCGACGCCATGCGCCAGGGGCTCGGCGGTGGCGAGTGGTCACCCCGCCACTTCGTGGAGACCGCGCCCTTCCGCGACGTGTGGCGCCACATCGACGAGCTCGGCCTCGTCGCGTGCGTCCACCCGTCGCTCGGGATCACCGGCCCCGATGCCATCTCGAGTGGCGCGTTCGCGGAACGCGTCTCCCAGCGGCTCGGCGTGCCGCACACGATCGCAGAGCCGATCGCCCACATGCAGGACGCCGACCTCTTCGTCACCTCGGCGTTGTTCCACGGCTTGCTGGAGGACTTCCCCGGGCTCCGATTGGCGATCGTGCACGCGGGGACGAGCTGGGTGCCACTCGCGCTCGAGAAATCCGAAACCTACCTCTGGCTCTCGCCCCAGTTCGCCACCGCGTTCGTGTGCCTCGAACCCGAGGAGGTCTGGGACCGTCAGCCGCTGGTCGTCTCGTTCGACAGCTGGGAGGAGTCCGTCGGCATCATGCCCGACCGACTCGGTGCGAAGGCGGCATGGGGCTCGCGCTACCCCAACCACGACGCGGCCGGCCCCGCGGAGGCACGCGAGATGCTCGAGGCGAACGGCGTCGACGCGGCGATGGTCGACCGCCTCCTCGGCGGCAACGCCGCCGAGCTCTTCCGGTTGCAGGTGCCGGTCGGCTGAGCGCGTCGCTCCCGGCGTGCGCGGCTACTCGTCGCTGCGGATCGTGCTGTCGTAGCCAGGTTTCAACGGAGCAGGAGCGATGAACGACTCTCCATCCCGTCCCTATGTGCTGATCTCGACGGATGCCCACGCCGGCGCCGACCTGCTGGGCTACAAGCCGTACCTGCCGCGGACGTTCCATGACGAGTTCGACGCGTGGGCGGCGCACTTCCACGACCCGTGGGCCGACCTCGACCGCGAGACGCACTACGAGGACGCCGACGTGTTGATGGGCCGCGCCTCGTTCGTGTCGCGCTACAGCTGGGAGAGCGACACGAGGGCGGAGCACATGCACCGCGAAGGGATCGCGGCCGAAGTGGTGTTCCCCAACACGGTGCCGCCGTTCTACCCGAGCGGCATCATCACCGCGCTCGCACCGCGGAACGAGGAGGAGTACCGCTACCGGTGGGAAGGGATCAAGGCCCACAACCGGTGGCTGGTGGACTTCTGCGCCCAGCTGCCGGGAAGGCGGGCAGGGCTCGCCCAGGTCTTCCTCGACGACCTCGACGACGCCATCGCCGAGATGCGCTGGGCCCGCGACGCCGGGCTGTCGGGCGTGCTCATCCCGGGCGACGTCGGCGCCCTGTACGACCCTCGCTACGACCGGCTCTGGGCGACGAGCTGCGATCTGGGTCTACCGGTGCACCGTCACTCGATCATCGTCACCGAGCAGACGACCGGCTTCGCCACCGCGGCGGCGGCGGTCGGCGCGCACGAGATCATGTTCTGGGTCGGCCGGGCGGTGAGCCACCTGGTGCTCGGCGGGGTCTTCCAGCGGTTCCCCGACCTGAGGTTCGTGATCACCGAGACGGGGTGCGCGTGGGTGCTCCCCGAGTTGCAGAAGCTCGACTTCGAGATCCGGTTCGGGAAGAGCCCGGGTCAGGGCCAGGTCGTGTTCGGCGAGGCGGTCGAGGGTCTCGACCGGTCGGCGACCGAGTATTTCCGACGCAATTGCTGGATCGGCATGTCGACGGTGCGGCCCGACGAGCTCGCACTGCGACACGAGATCGGGGTCGACCGGCTGATGTGGGGTGCCGACTACCCCCACACCGAGGGCTCGTTCCCCAACACGCGTCTCGCGCTGCGGCTGCTGTTCTCCGATGTGCCCGAGGACGAGGTCCGGGTGATGACGTCGACCAGCGCGGCCGACGTGTACGGGCTCGATCTCGACTTCCTGCAGACGATCGCCGACGAGATCGGGCCGACGGTGGAGGAGGTGGCGACGCCGGTCTCGCCGGAGGAGCTGCCCCGGGAGTCGATGTCGGCGACGTTCATGCCGGCGCTGGCCGCGGCCCGCGGCGGCGGGTAGCGGCCGACACCCGCGGCCCCGATCAACCGGAGAGGCCGGGGATCGGCGAGGGGAGGTGTCGGCGATGACAGCACTCGAGTTGCAGGAAATGGAAGCGCCCATCGGAGTGGAGGTCCGCGGGTTTGATCCTGCGGCGCCACTCGATGACGACGTCGCGACCGAGCTGCGCCGGGCATTCGACCAACGGGGCGTCCTGGTGTTCCGCGGCAGGGAGATACCGCATCCGGTACAAGTCGCAGTCTGCGAGATGCTCGTCGGTCAGTTCAACCGCGACGTACCGGTCACCGTGCCGACCGACAACTACTACGTGTCCAATGTGCGCGACGACGGTGCGACACCGTTCGGGCGACTGCCGTTCCACTCCGACGGTATGTGGTCGGTTCAGCCCAACCTCGCGCTGTCCCTCTACGCGACCGAAATCGAGCCACCGGCAATACCGACCAGGTTCGCGAGCACTGCGGTGGCGTGGAGCACACTGCCGGCATCGCTGAAGGAACGCATCGACGGGCTCCACGCCGTGCACGCGCTCGGCGTCATCCCCCGAGGCGAACACGCAGACGAGGTCGTGGTCGCCGACTTCGGGCTGGACGTCTCGACGATCACGCCGATCGCCCACCACCATCCCGCACGGGCACGCCGCTCCTGTACGTGAGCCAACAGATGACGCGCGAGATCGTGGAGCTTCCGCCTGACGAGAGCGAAGCGCTTCTGACCGAGCTCTTCGACCACATGTACGACCCGTCGAGGCTCTTCGCGCACGAATGGCGCACCCACGATCTCGTCGTCTGGGACAACATCGCGATTCAACACTCACGCCCGGATGTCCGTATGGACGGTCCGGTGCGCACGCTTCGCAAGTACGGGACCCCCGACATCGACATCGGCGCGGTGCAGGCGCCTGCCTACACGCGACGCGACGCGGTGGATCGGACGCGATGAGGTCTCGACGCGCCGGCCGTCACTTCGTGAGGTCGAGCGCGCGTTGCACGCACGAGTCGATGGCGTCACCCAGCGCGGCCAGCCGATCGTCGGCGGCGTCGCCTGCGAGATAGCGGCGGTACAGCTGCTGGATCACCACTGCGGTGCGCCACGTCGCGAATGCGAGATACCAGTCGAGGTGCGACACGTCGAGGCCCGACCGAACGGCGTACCGCTGCGCGGCGTCGCGCGTCTCGATCGCCCACAGGGGATTGCCGGCCATCGAGTTCAGCACCAGGCCGAGGTCGAACAACGGGTCGCCGAGCGTCGCCATGTCCCAGTCGAACACCGACGTGACGAGGTCGGGGTCGTCGGTCTGGAATTGGCAGTTGTCGAGCTTGAGGTCGTTGTGCACCACGGCGACCCGCTGCGGAACCGGCATCGTCGCCGCGAGCCGACGGGCGACCTCGTCCATCGAACCGGTGTCGTCGTCGGGCGCAACGCGACGCCAGCGGTCGTGCCACCCCTCGACTTGGCGGTTGGCGTAGCCGTCGGGACGGCCGAGACCTTCCAAGCCCACCGCCGCCGGAGCGACCGCGTGGAGGTCGGCGACCGCATTGATCAGTGCGACGTCGACCCGCATGCGCACCTCGTGCTGGTACGCCATCGACTCCGGGAGCTCGTCGCGCAGCACGACGCCGTCGCGGTACTCGACGACCACAAATGGCGCACCGATGATCGACGAATCGTCGGTGAAGTGCAGCGCTCGCGGTGCGCGCGGGTACGCGTCCGGAAGCCGGGAGAGCACGCGGTGCTCGCGCGCCATGTCGTGGGCTCCCGGCGCGATCGTCCCACGGGGAGGCCGACGCACCACTATTCGCCTGTCACCGAACGACGCGAGGTACGTGAGGTTGGCCGCGCCGCCCGTGAACTGACGGACCTGCATCGGCGCGCCCGGAAGGTCGAGCACACTGCGCAGGTGGCGCTCGAGCGTGGCCCAGTCGAGCTCGTCGCCCTCCCGTACGTCGTTCAGCTGGTCATCCACTGTCGACCTGCGCCAGCACGTCGGCGTACTTCGCCAGTGCGGCGTCGCGTTCCGCGGGGATGTGCATGGTGGGGAAGAGACCCGGAGCCGGGGTCGCTTCGGAGAGCAGCGTCCGCGCCAGCGTCACCTTGTGCACCTCGGTGGGGCCGTCGGCCAGCCCGAGGTGGTAGGCGTTCGAGATCATGTCCATGAAGGGCATCTCCTCGGTGATCCCGAGCGACCCGTGCACCTGGAGCGCGCGTGACGCGATGCGATGCAGCACGCCCGGCATCGCGGCCTTCACCCCCGAGATGTCGCCGCGCACCCGCTTGTAGTCCTGGTAGCGGTCGATGCGCCACGCGGTGCGAAGCACGAGCAGCCGGAACTGCTCGAGGTCGAGCCACGAGTCGGCGATCATCTCCTGCACCAGCTGCTTCCTCGAGAGCAACTCGCCCTGTGTCCGGCGCGACACCGCGCGCTCGAGCATGAGCTCGAGGGCGCGCGCGGCCATCCCGACCGTGCGCATGGCATGGTGGATGCGCCCGCCACCCAAGCGCGTCTGCGCGACCACGAACGCGTTGCCGCGTCCACCGAGCACGTTCTCCTTCGGCACGCGGACGTCCTCGTAGCGGATGTACGCGTGCGTCCCCTCACCGGGACGGCCACCAAAGCTGTGCCCGACGTTGCGCAGGATGTTGATGCCCGGCGTGTCGGCAGGGACGATGATCATCGACTGCCGCTGGTACGGCGTCCCGTCGGGTTCGGTGACCACCATCACGATGAGGAAGGACGCATAGCGCGCGTTCGACGAGAACCACTTCTCGCCGTTGATCACCCACTCGTCGCCGTCGAGGACCGCCGTGCAGGAGAACTCCTTCGGGTCCGAGCCGCCCTGCGGTTCGGTCATCGAGAAACAGGAGAAGATCTCGCCGTCGAGCAACGGTTGCAGATACTTCGCCTTGTGCTCTTCGGTGCCGTAGTGGGCGAGGATCTCGGCGTTCCCGCTGTCGGGTGCTGAGCAGCCGAAGATCATCGGCGCGATCGGCGCGCGGCCCAAGATCTCATTGAGCAGCGCAAGCTTGACCTGCCCGTGGCCCGGACCGCCGAGGTCGGGGCCGAGGTGCGTGGCCCAGAGGCCACGCGCCTTGACCTGCTGCTGCAAGGGCGGCACCAGTGCGTGCCAGAGCTCGTCGCGGACGAGCGCGTGCGGGAGCACGTAGCGGAGCGGCTCCACCTCGTCGCGGACGAACTGGTCGGCCCAGTCGAGGTCGGCTTGGTAGTCGGGGTCGGTCTCGAACTCCCACATGGTCTGCTCCTGGTGTTCAGCGCGCGGTCGGTTGGGTGTACGCGGCCTTCAGCTCGCGCTTCTGGATCTTCCCGGTGGGGCCGAGCGGGAAGGGCTCGTCGGTGAGCCAGACGTGCGCCGGCACCTTGAACGGCGCGAGGCGCTCGGCCACGTGCGCGCGCAGTTCGTCCGGCGTCGCGCTCGCGCCGTCGGCGAGCCGCACGACCGCGCCGACCTCCTCGCCCAGCGTGTCGTGCGGGACCGCGAACACAGCCGCCTCGGTCACCGCCGGGTGGTCGAACAAGACGGCTTCGACCTCGAGGCTCGAGATGTTCTCGCCGCCGCGGATCACCATGTCCTTGGCCCGGTCGACGATGTAGAGGAAGCCCTCGTCGTCGATGCGCGCGAGGTCCCCGGATTTGAGCCACCCGCCACCGAAGGTCGCTTCGGTGGCTTCGGGGCGCTTCCAGTACCCGACGACAACGGGAACTCCAGCCATCCAGATCTCGCCCACCCCGCCGGGCTCGACGTCGCGGCCCTGCTCATCGACGATGCGCACGTCGAGTACCGGGACCGGCACGCCGACACTGGTCGGGCGCTCGCGGTAATCCACTCCGCCGATCGACGCCGCCAGCGACGACGTTTCGGTCATGCCGTACCCGGTGCCGGTGCCGGTCGACGGAAGCACCGCCTCGATGCGACGCACCAACTCGGGCGGCGCCGCCGCGCCCCCGCCCGCGAGGCTACGGAGCGAGCTGAGGTCGCGGGTACGCGCCGACGGCGAGTTCACCAGCTCCCACGCCATGGTCGGCACCCCGGAGACTCCGGTGACCCGCTCCTGCTCGATCAGGTCGAGCGCGGCCTCCGGATCCCAACGACGCATGAGCACGAGCGTCCCGCCGAACCAGCCCTGCGCGGCGAGGTTGGAGTGCAACCCGGTGGCGTGGAACAGCGGCACCGGCATGAGCGTCACGGCCGGCGGCATCGGCGGGAGCGGCGGTTCGAGCCCGCCGCGCATCATGCCCCGCGCGGTCACGAACTCCATGCTGAGGACGTTGGTGCAGATGTTGCGGTGGGTGCCGAGGACGCCCTTCGGGTGGCTCGTGGTGCCCGACGTGTAGAGGATGGTGGCCAGGTCGTCGGGTTCCACGTCGACGTCGGGACGACGCGCCGGCCGGTCGAGCAGCGCCTCGAAGGCGACGATGCGGTCGGGGAGTGGCGCGTCGGTCTTGCGATCGTCGAGGTGAGTGCCGACCAGCGCGACGCGCTCCAGCGCGTCCGTGTGATCAAGCAGGCGCTCGACGCGCTCGCCGTCGGCGATGAGCACCTTGGGTGTGGCGTCCCCGATGCCGAACGCAAGCTCGGCACCGTTCCAGAACGCGTTGAGGGCAACGGCAATCGCTCCCGCGTAGGCGGCGGCGAAGAAGGCGATCGACCATTCGGGCACGTTGCGCATCGCGATCGCCACGCGATCACCCGGGCGGACTCCGAACTCGTCGACGAGCGCGCCGGCAAGGCGCAACGCGCGGTCCCGGTGTTCGCGATGCGACAACCGTTCACCGTCGAGCACGAGGAAGTCGCGCTCACCACCGAGCGCCGTCCCTCGGTCGAGCAGGTCGCCCAGAGACCGGGGCGCGTGCTTCCACACCCGAGTGGGTCGCCCCCGGATGTCGACAACCTCCATCTCGAATCGCTCGCCGGGCGAGCACAGGAGCTCGTCGATCTCCTGGACGAAGCGGGTCATCGGCTCAATAGTCTAGACTAAGAGTTGTGGCGGCTCCAATTGACGCACGCGTGCCCCGGCACCAAACCCTCGCGTACGAGATGCTCGAAGCCATCGGTGACGGCACCTACGCAGTGGGCGACCGCCTGCCGCCAGAGGCCGAGCTGGCGGCGCAAAAGGGCGTGGCGCGCGAGACGATGCGGAAGTCGCTCCACCATCTCGAACAGCTCGGGATGCTCGACCGTCGGCCGCGGGCGGGCACGACCGTGATCGCCGCACGCCCGACCGGTGGCTACCAACCGGTCGCGCAGACCGGCGCCGACGTGCTCGCGCTGGCCGAAGGGACGCGGTTGTTGGCCCCGGAGACGGGAGAGCTGCGGCTCGACGCCGCGACGGCGCGCCGAATCGGTGCGCGTCCGCGCTCGAAGTGGCACGTCTTGCGAGGGGCTCGCGTCGTGCGCGGGACCAAGCAACCGATCTGCTTCAGCGAACACTTCCTGCGCGGCGACCTCGAACCCGGCCCGATGTTCCACGGCGCGCTCCCGGATCCGAACTACCCCGCCCACTACCGAGTCGAACAGACGATCTCCGCCGACCTCCTCACCGAGGAGATGGCCGGCGCCCTCGGTGCCGAAACCGGCGCGCCCGCGCTCGTCATCAGCCGCCGCAACATCGACTCACGCGGGCGCCTGTCGAATGTCGGCATCCACACGCACCCAGCCGACCGGTACTCGATCACGACGATGGTGTTGCCGACCACGCCAGACCGGTCTTGAGCGCTTCGGTCGCCGTCACCTCCGTGCTCCGTCGCCGCCGCCGCAGCTTGGTGGGCGTCTTCGGGTCAGGCCGGCCGCGCTCGCTTCGACTGCGAGGACGACTTGGTCGTCCGCCGCTCGGCGCTCTTCGAACGGCTGGGTCTCATGTTGCTGGTAGCGCGCACCAGATCGTCGTACGACTCCTGGAGGCACTCCGCGTAGAAGGCGGGATCGGGCAGCATCTTCGGGCACGAGATTGCGCTGAGGTGCACGGTGCCGCAGTAGCTCTGCGCGCTGTGGAACAGCCCGGTGTTGTCGGTGGCGATGCCCACGCCCCACCATCCGACGAGCTGCGCGCCGAGGAAGTACTGCGGGACCTGCGAGCCCGGAAGGTTTGTGAGCGAGGTGTTGAAGAACGGGGCGCGCATGTTCGCCAGCCCGAGCTCGGCGGTGACCCGCTGGGATGCGCTCACGAGCCCGCCGGGCACGAACTCGGCGTACTCGACCAGGCTGCGCGCGTCGACCGCTTCGAGCATGACCTTCTGCTCGTTGGTCGCGTGGTGGATGGCAGCGAGTCGGTCGATCGGGTCGCCGATCTGCGTTCCGATCGGTACGAAGATGGCGGACACCTTGTTGCCGCCGCTCTGTGTCTCCGGATCACGGATCGATACGGGCGCCATTGCGACGAGCGGTTCACCCGGCAGCTCGCCCTTCTCCGTGAGGTAGAGCCGGAGGGCGCCGCCCACGACGCCCAAGAGCGTGTCGTTCACGGTTGCGCCCGGCACGGCCTGCCTGGCGTCGCGCAGACGCGCAAGCTCGAGGCGACGTCCGTCGTACACGCGATGTGGTGTCACCGGGTCGTTGAACCGGGTGCGGGGCACGGCCGTGCGGGGCGACGGGACGAGCGGGAGCGCCGACAACGTTTCGGGCGCGAGAGCCGGGATCGCGAACGACCGCCCCAGCGTCTCGGCCAGCCGCATGGGCATGGTCGCGTGGTTCAGGTGCGCGCGGCCGAGCAGCTCCCACTCCGTCGGCATCGGCTCCGGCGTCCAGCTCGACGGCGGGTCGAACCGTTGGTCGTCCGGCGTCAGGCTGTGCATGCCATCGTGCAGCTCGGTGCCCGTGTGGCCGTCCATGGCCGCGTGGTGGGTCTTGTCGAGGATCGCGAACGACCCGGGGGGCACGCCGTCGACGTTGTCGAGGCCCTCGATCACATAGAGCTCCCAGGGCGGGCGCGTCAGGTCGAGGGGTCGGGCCACGATGCGGGCGACCTGGATGCAGAGCTGACGCCAGTCGCCCGGTTTGGGAAGCGCGAGGTGGCGCACGTGGAACTCGAGGTCGAAGTCGGCGTCGTCGACCCAGTACGGGTGGTCGAGGTCCATCGGTACCCGCACGATGCGCGCCCGGAGATAGCGCGCGCGTTCGAGGCGCGCCTCGTATGCGGCCAGGATCTGTTTGAAGCGGACGGTGCCTTCGTGCGCCGTCGATGGGTCGTAGATGTTCAGCCACGCCCCGACCGATGGCGTCGTGGGTGTCTCCGCGTACAGGAAGGAAGCATCCTGGGCGCTGAGCTGCTCCATCGTCCCCCCTCATCGCGTTCTCTCGGAGTAAACCACGCCACCCGGCCCGTGTCGACGCTCGCGTGCGCGACCAGGACGAGCGCAATACTGTTGCGGGCATGCCGGGCTGGAACTACGCGGTGGTCTGGGACGGCATCGCGGAGATCGTTCCGGATCGCGACGCCATGGTGTGCGGTGAGCGGCGGATCACCTGGTCGGAGTTCTCCCGGCGCGCGACGCGTCTGGCGCGTCACCTCGAGGAGCAGGCCGACCTTCGTGCGGGCGACAAGGTCGCCATCGACCTCACGAACCGGAACGAGTACCTCGAGACGTTCTACGCCGCGCTCAAGCTCGGGTGCGTCCCGGTCAACGTCAACTTCCGGTACCGCGCGGAGGAGCTGCACTACCTGCTCGAGAACTCGGACGCCAAGGCGCTGGTCCACCTCGACGAGTTCGCTCCGGTCGTCGACGCCGCGATCGAGCACATGCCAGTGAGCGCACACCCGTACCGGCTGGTGGCGGGACCTGCATACGAGGCCGCCATCGAAGCGACGGCCGTGCCGGCCGGCTGGCCCGAGCGGCGCCCCGATGGTGACGATCTGATCTTCCTGTACACCGGCGGAACCACTGGCTTGCCCAAGGGCGTCATGTGGCGCAACGACGACATCTACCGCGCGCTCTGGGCGCAGTCACACCCGAAGAAGCGGGAGATCCCGGACCCTTGGGACGCCGCCCGGGCCGGGAAGCGCGGCGCCACCACGTTGCCGGCCGCGCCGCTCATGCACGGCACGGGCCTGTTCGCGACCTTGTCGACCCTCGCCGGGTCGGGGACGGTCGTGCTCGTGGACCGTCAGGGACTCGACGTCATCGAGGTGTGGAATGCCGTGGAACGTGAGCGGGTGGGCATCCTCACCATCGTTGGTGACGTGTTCGCGCGACCGCTCCTCGATGCCCTCGATGCCGAACCGGGCCGGTGGGAGCTGTCGTCACTGCGGGCGATCACGTCCTCCGGCGTGATGTTCAGTCCAGAGGTCAAGCGGGGACTGCTCGAGCACCTGCACGGCGTGACGATCATCGACTCGCTGGGGGCCAGCGAGGGCCTCGGGCCCCGCAGCAGCTCGGGCGTCGACGATGACATCGCCCCGGCGCGGTTCTCGGTGAACGACCGGATCCGCGTGATCGACGAGGACTCCGGCCGCGACGTGGCGCCGGGGAGTGGGGAGTCCGGCCTGCTCGCCATGGGCGGCAACATCCCGATGGGTTACTACAAGGACCCGGAGAAGACCGCGGCGACCTTCCGTACCGTCGACGGCCGCCGCTACTCGATCCCGGGCGACTACGCGACGGTCGACACCGATGGCGCCGTGCAGCTCCTCGGTCGCGGCTCGGCGTGCATCAACACGGGCGGCGAGAAGGTCTATCCCGACGAGGTGGAAGCCGAGCTCCGCAAGCACCCGACCGTGCTCGACTGCGTGGTGGTCGGCGTGCCGGACACGCGCTTCGGCGAGAAGGTGGTCGCCCTGGTCGAGCTGGTGTCAGGGGAGCGTTTCGACGAGGACGACCTGCGCGAATGGTGCCGGACCGGCCTGGCGGGATACAAGGCCCCGCGCGCGGTGCTGCAGGTCGACTCCATGGGTCGTGCCGCGTCGGGCAAGGCCCACCTCACCCACCTCCGCGCGCTCGCCGTGGAACGCCTCGGCGATCCGCCGGTCGCGCACGCGCGCGACTGAGATCGATGCGCGCTCCAGCCCACGGTGTCGAGCTGGAGTACGAGACGTTCGGTGCTGGCGACGATCCCGTACTGCTGCTGATCGCCGGCTACGCCATGCAGCTGATCTTCTGGGACGTGGAGCTGTGCGCGATGCTCGCGGATCGCGGGCTCTTCGTGATCCGCTTCGACAACCGCGACTGCGGGCTGTCGACGCATCTCGGCGACCAGCCGTACCCCGTGCTGCAGGCGATGGCCGATCGGCTGGCCGGGCGCGAGCCGCCACCAGCTCCCTACTCGGTCGTCGACATGGCGAACGACGCCTTCGCGGTGCTCGACGCCGAAGGGGTCGAGAGCGCGCACGTGATGGGTGCCTCGATGGGTGGTTTGATCGCACAGGTGATGGCGATCGAACATCCCGAACGCCTCCGGAGCCTGATCTCGGTGATGTCGTCGACGGGCGAGCCGGAGTATGGCCAGGGCACGCCATCAACGCTGGCGGCGCTGCTCGGACCGCCACCAACAGACCGCGCACAGTACGTCGAGCACCTGTTGCGCATCGCACGCGCCGCGGGGACCAAGACCCATGCCGACGACGCCCGCACACGGGCCCGCGCATCGACGGCGTTCGACCGCGCGTTCAGCCCGGCGGGCTCGTCGCGGCAGTTCGCGGCGCTGTCGTCGGCGTCCGGACGGGCCGACGACCTCCGCAGCTTGCGTGTGCCCACGCTCGTCGTGCATGGCGCCCAGGACACGCTGGTCGGCCCGTCAGGCGGCGAACGCACCGCCGCGCTGGTGCCCGGCGCACGGTTGCTCGTCCTCGACGAAGCGGGTCACGACCTTCCCGTCGTGGTCTGGCCTCGCCTGGTCGACGCGATTGCGCAGCTGGTTTCGAGCGTCGAACGCGAACGTCAGGCCGCGGGGTAGAGGTACGCGCTGCCACGCGGCGGCGCGAAGGGTGCCCACTCACCGTCGGGCTGCCCCAAGCGGTCGAGGACCGCGACGACCGCGGCCGGGTTGTGGCCGAGCCCACAGTGGCTGCCGACGACCTCGATGTTCTCCGCGCGCGGTCGATCGTCGTCGACGCATGCCCGCCAGCTGACCACTCCATCCGACCGGGAGTAGATCGACGTCGTCGGCACGGGCATCGGGCCACGTTCGTGCTCGTGCAGGAGCATCGATGCGCTTGGCTCGGCTTGTAGCCCACGGACCATCTCGTAGAGCATCGACGCATTGCTCCGGTGAGCGTCGTGGTGCCTCATCCGGAACGGTGCGCCCAGACCGATCACCTGGCGCACTGCATCGGGGTACTCGCGGGCGAGCTCTCGCGCGAGGACGCCGCCCATGCTCCAGCCGATGATGCTCACCGGCATCCCGGTGGCGTCGTGGAGCTCGAGCAGTCGCCGCGGGATCCCGTCGACGACGGCGGTGGTGCGGCCGAGGTTGTGGCCGAGCTCCCATCCTTCGGCGCGGTAGCCGAGCGTCTGCAGCAGGAACCGGAGCGGTTGCGTGTACCGGTCGGACGTGCCGAACGGCGGCAGCACGAGCACCGGACGGCTTCGACCCCGTGGCGCGGTCAGCAGCGACGGCCACGCAGCCATGAAGGCGCCGAACTCGGGCAGCGTCCGATACTCCATGAACAGCATCGTCGGGGACGGCGCCGCGAACCTGTGTTCCCCCACCTCGCGCAGCATAGGAGCTTCTCCTCCTCGAGAGCGCCGCTTCCGGCTCGCGCTTGATATATCTATCGCCCATGTGGTATGTTTCCCTATCCCCAATCGGTCGATCCCAGGAGTCCTCCCCATGGCCACCGCCACCAAGCCCCAGTCCGAGCAGTTCGCTTCCGCGCAGCAGGAGCTGGCCGACGCGGCCCGGACGCAGTTCATCGCCTCGGTGAAGGCGCAGCAGAAGGTCGCCCTCGATGCCGCCACGGTCTGGGCCGAGCAGGTGGGCAAGCTCTACCCGGTGCCCCCCACGTTTGCCGCCGAGGTGCGCGAGCAGGCGAAGAAGACCAACGCGGTCTACGACGAGCTGCTCGCGGCGCAGCGCGACTTCGCCAACCGTCTCCTCGACGTCTTCGCACCCGCCAGCTGACCGACGTCGGACGTCATCCGGAGTCTGCGACGCGGGCTCCGGATGACCGTTCGGCGATCCACGCGGCGATCGCCGGCATGTTCCGGCGCACGGCCGTGCGGCCGACGATCAGGCCCACGTGGCCGGACGGGAACCTCAGCTCCGTCGTGTCCTTCGAGCCGACCAGCTCCAGCAAGGGCCCGACGGCCTCCGGCGGCGTGATGTGGTCCTGCTCCGACAGCACGCAGAGCATCGGGCACGTGATGTTCTCGAACCGCACATCGCGCCCCCCGAACCGCACCGTGTCGTCGACGATCGCGTTGCCACGGGTGAACATCCGGATCACTTGACGCATGGTGGCGCCCGGGAACGGGATCTGGTCGCGAGCCCAGCCGAAGATCGCCTGGTACGACTCCAGGTAGTCGTCGTCCCAGAGGTTGGCGCACAGATCGGCGTACGTGGCGACGTCGCCGAGCGGTTTGAGCAGTCGGAAGCCGTGCGTGATGGTCTCCGCCGGGACGTTGCCGGTCTCGTCGACGAGGTCGTCGGCATCGAGCCGGCCCGGGGCGAGGACCGTGCTCATCGGTCCGAGCTGGGTGAAGTCGGTGGCGGTTGCGACGACGGCGAGGTTCCGCAGGGGTGCGTCGTCGTGCCCGGCCGCGTAGAGCATCGCCAGCGTGCCGCCGAAGCAGTAGCCGAGCATGGTGAGATCGTCGGAACCGGCAGCCGTGCACGTCGCCTCGACCGCGGCGGGGAGATACTCGTCGCAGTAGGTCTCCAGGGTGTTCTCGGCGTCGCGCTCGTCCGGCACGCCCCAGTCGAGCATGAAGACGTCGAGCCCGTGATCGAGGAGAACCTCGACGAAGCTGCTGCCGGGTCGAAGGTCGAAGATGTAGGCCTTGCTCACGAGGCTCATCACGAGCAGCACCGGAGTGGCGTGGGTCCTCCGGTCGGACCGGTAGCGATGCAGCGTCGCCCGGTCGCGGGCCCAGATCTCGTCGCGCGGCGTCTGCGCGACCGCCGGACCTTCCGGATGGGGGAGCGGCTTGATCGCGCCGCGCAGCAACAGGAGCAGCTGCTCGCTCGCCGCCTGCACGCGCGACACGATGTCGCTCGGGAGCAGCGAGGGAGGGACGCCGAAGCTGCGGAGCTGACGCTCGAGCCGGACGGTGATGGTGGCGAGGCGCGCGAACTCATCGGTGCGCGTCGCCCGTTCGAGCACGGGCCCGAAGCTCTGATGGTACGCGTCGAAGAACGCCTTCCAGACCGGTGGCGAGGTCGGTGCCGCGTCGGCCATCGCGGTCAGTATCGCGGCGTGGCTACGCTCTGTCGAGCGTGAGCATCCGGGGGTTGGCGTTCGATCTCGACGGCACGCTGCTCGGGCGCGACGAGCACGTGAGCGAGCGGAACATCGCCGCGGTGCGGGCGGCGCGCGCCGCCGGTCTCCAGGTCATCGTGGCGACCGCACGCTGGTACCAGCTCGCCGAGCAGGCGGCGCGGGAGCTCGATCCGGCCGGCGACGACATCGACGGTCCGGTGATCGCATGCTCCGGCGCGCAGGTGCGCCGATTGCGCGACCGCGAGGACCTGCTCGATCTCCGGCTCCCGAACGAGTTCGTCGAAGCACTCTTCGGAATCTGTGACACCGACCGCTGCGTGGCGTGGGCCGCGCTCGACGACGACGTGGTGGTCAAGATGGACGGGAAGCCGGACAGCCTGCCGCCGGGACTGCGTCAGTCGAGCAGTTTGGTCGACGGCGCCGACGGCGCCCGGCCCCGCATGGTGCTCATCCAAGGTCGTGACGTGTGCGGTCGGGTGGAAGCGGAGCTGAGTGAGCAGTGGGGCGACCACGTGCGCTTCGTCGAGTCGATCAGCAGTGCGGGCAAGCGCCTGCTCACGCTCACGGCCACCGGCGCCGACAAAGGAGCCGCGCTCACCATCGCCTGCGCCGACCTCGGCATCGAGCCGGACGACGTGGTTGCCTTCGGCGACGCGGAGAACGACATCGAGATGTTCCGGGTGGCGCGATTCAGCGTCGCGATGGGGCAGGCGTCACCGCAGGTGCAGGCGGCGGCCACCGCGGTGACCGCCGCCAACACCGACGACGGCGTCGCGGTCGTGCTCGAGCGGCTGCTTCGCGACGGTGAGGACGCGCTCAGGTAGGTGCAAGCACCGATGGGCGCGGTTCAACGACGCGAATGGGGACGTGCACCTCGTCGCGGAGTTGCGTGAGCGCCTTGTAGAGGGAGTGGGTGGCGTCAGCGGGATCGGTGTCGGGGGCGAACGACATCGGTGTTCCGATCCTCACGGTGACCGGGCCCGCCTGCATCGCCTTCGACCCCTTGGGGCGGATCGCGGCGAGGCCATCGAGGTACACCGGGACCACCGGCACCTGCCGTTCGATGGCGAGGAGCGCAGGCCCCACCCGGAAGCGGGCGAACTTGCCACCGGTCGAGCGTCCGCCCTCGGGGAAGATCACGACCGACCAACCTCGCTCGAGCAGCCACTCGCCGTGCTCCAGGGCGGCACGCCCGCCGCTCCGCTTGATGGGGAACATGTTGTAGGCGAGCGAGTTCCAGGCGGCCTTCTTCGTGATCCCCTTCCGGCCCTTCACGAAGAACCGGTCGGCGGCCGCGGCCATGGCCAAGCGCTTGCGGAACCGGTTGGGCACCGCGTAGTGGAGCACCTGGGCGTCGAGGTGACTCGAGTGGTTGGCGATGAAGACCGCCGGTCCCCGGACCGCCTCCAAGTTGTCGCGGCCGACGACGGTGAGCGGTTGGCACCATCTGCGCACCGGCTTGGTGTAGGCGTGGCCGCGAAGGGCGCGGCGCGCGGCACGCGCCGGGAGCGACACCTGCCAGCGGTGCGGCCCGACCGTCTCGGCCGCCTGACCCAGCAGCCGCTTGAACAGGCCGAAGTCGATCGCGGGCAGGAGCAGGCGCTCGGAGTGCCCGACGGTCGTGAGGAGATGGGCGATCTCCACCTCCGGCACGTCGACGACGCTGCACACGTCGTACTCGCCGAGGAGGACGTACTGGTCGACGACGCGACCGCCGGATGCTTCGACCTCGGTGCGGAGGCTCTCCAGGTCGGGATGGTCGGCCGGCTCCCGCACGCCGTCGGCGAGCGACTTCGACAGGATCACGAACCGCGGCACTCGCGACCTCCTGCGGTCAGACCTGCCCGTTCTGCAGCATCTCGGTGAACGATTTCACCGAGATCGCCGGGAAGGTGGTGATGTTGAGCGTGCCCCGGGATCCCAACTCGACGGAGATGCGCGCGACGACCTCGTTGCTGGGCGCCTCGACGACCGTCACGAAGTCGTAGTTGCCGATCATGGCGTACTGCGCCGTGACCCGCCCGCCCATCGACTCGACTTCCTTGTTGACCTCGTCGAGACGCTCCGGTCGCTGCTTGAGCGTCTTGCGACCTTCGTCGGTCAGCGTGCTCAGCATCACATACGTCGCCATGTGTTCCCCCCGGCGTCGAACGTGAGGGAAACTATAACGATGCGCGCGGCAGCGTGGAACGCCCAAGGAGCGCTCGAGGTCGTCGAGCGACCGGTTCCCGAGCCCCGACCCGACTGGGTCCGCGTCCGCGTGCACGCGGTCGGGATCTGCGGCACCGACCTCCACTTCTTCGGAGGGTCGTTTCCGGCGCAGGACGGGCTCGTCCCCGGGCACGAGGTCTCCGGTGTGATCGACGCGGTGGGAGATGACGTCGACCTCGCGCTTGGTACACCGATCGCGGTCGAGCCGCTCGTGGGCTGTGGGGAGTGCCGTGCGTGCCGGAGCGGCCAGGTGAACCGATGCGCGCGGCGAACGCTGTTCGGCGTGACGACACGCGGCGGCATGGCGGAGTACATCACCGTGCCGCAGCGGTGCGTCTGGCCGTTGCCGTCGGGCGTCGGCCTCGACCTCGGCGTCCTCGCCGAACCGGTCGCGGTGTGCGTCCGCGCGCTCCGACGCGCCGAGCTTCGCGCCGGCGCGCGCGTCGCGGTCATCGGAGCAGGTTCGGTCGGCTTGCTGAGCATCGTGGCGGCACGGGCGGCAGGCGCCACCGAAGTCGGCTTCTCGGCCCGTCACGAGCACCAGCGTGCGCTGGCGCTCGAGCTGGGCGGAGTTCCGATCGTCGAAGGCGACGACGACTTCGACGTGGTCGTCGAGACCGTCGGCGGCCATTCCGGAGCACTCGCAGAGGCGATGGCGTGCGCCCGTCGCGGCGGGACGGTCGCGGTGCTCGGCATCTACGACGATCTCGTGCCGGTGTCGGCATACGACCTGTCGCTCGCCGAGCTGCGCCTCGTCGGATCGAACTGCTACTCACACGTCCGCGGCGAGCCGGATTTCGCCGCCGCGCTGGAGCTTCTTGCCGGCGGCGACTCGCAGGTGGGTGCGGTCGTGACGCATCAGTTCGAGCTCGAACGGGTGCAGGAGGCCTTCCTGACCGCCGCCGACAAGCGCACCGGCTCGATCAAGGTCGTGGTACGGCCGTGACGTCGGGGAAGGCGATCGAAGGCTCCCGGGTCGGCGTCGGTGGCATCGAGCTGTTCTGGCGGGGCTGGGTGCCCGATGGTGCCGTGCGAGGGGTGGTCGTCGTGGCGCACGGGCTCGGCGAGCACTCCGGTCGGTACGGCAACGTCGTCGACGCGCTCGTGCCCAGGGGGTACGCGGTCTACGCGCTCGACCATCGTGGCCACGGGCGGTCCGAGGGGCCGCGAGCGTACGTGGAACGCCTCCCGTTCGTGGTCGACGACTTCGAGGCGTTCCGCGCCGACATGTGTGCCCGACACCCCGCGACGCCGCACTTCGTGCTCGGTCACAGCTTCGGCGGGCTGGTCGCAGTCGCGCACGCGATCGACCATCCCGACTCGTCCGACGGTCTCGTGCTGTCAGCTCCGGCGAGCGCGGCAGGCGCCCGGACGTCGCTCCTCACCGTCGCGAAGTACCGGATCCTGGGAACGATCACGCCGACGAAGCCGGCGCTGTCGGTGGACCCGGTGCTCATCAGCCGCGACCCGCACGTGGTCCAGGCGTATCGCGACGACCCCCTGGTCTGCCACGGGCCGGTGCCCGCTCGCACCGTGGCGGAGATGCGGTCTCGCGCCCGTCGCATTCCCGGGCAGGCGCCGCACCTCCGGCTCCCCATGCTCATCATGCATGGCAGCGACGACGCACTGGTTCCAGCCGACGCCAGCCGGCTGCTCGCGGCGCGCGCCGGCAGCACCGACCTCCGGCTCGAGATCTACGCCGGGCTCCACCACGAGCTCTTCAACGAGCCCGAACACGACGCGGTGCTGGCCACCGTGAGCGAGTGGCTCGAGGCGCGCTCCTGAGCCTTCCTCGAAGATCGCTGCCACCCGTGCCAGGCGAGGCTCTGCTTGCAGTTGCCGCGCACCGCAGGGGCGTGGCGAGCGCGAAGCCTGCAGAATGACGCGAAGATCGGTTGCCGACGTGCGACGACGACGGAGAAGCGGAGGCCGCAGATGGATCCGACCAAGATCGGTTGGCTGGGTGCGTGCCTTGACGGTCGCGGCGGGAGCTTCGACAAGATCCATCAGATGGCCTTCGACGAGGCGATCGACGCGGGACTGTTGGATCGGCCGTACGAGTTCGTGCTGCACGCCGAGAACGGGTTGCCGAACGGGTCGGCGAGGAACGCGACGGATGGTTTCAAGTACCTGGTCGACGAGGGCTGCATCGGCATCGCCGGGGCCTACAGCTCCGACAACGCGATCACGGTGGCGCCCCTCGCCAACGAGCTGGAGGTACCGCTGCTGAGCTGGGCCGGCACCGAGCGCCTGGCGGGTGACTATTGCTTCCGCCTCGGCAACGGCGACGTCGGCGGCGACGCCGCGCTGGTGGTGGCGTGGCTCGCCCGGCAGGGCTACCAGCGGGTCGCGGTGTTGAGCGAGATCTCTCCCAATGGCGAGGAGTACTTCCGGTTCTTCCGTCAGGAGTGCCGTCGCCGCGGCATCTCCATCGCAGCGGTCGAGACGGTGAACCAGACCCCCGAGCACCTTGCCGACAACCTCGATCACCTGCGCCAGGCCGATCCCGACGCACTGGTGTACATGGGG
>DATBBL010000018.1:0-2550 GCA_036271015.1 Acidimicrobiia bacterium | reverse complement strand
GTCCCCGGCGTCGCGACCGGTGTCGGCAGCCTGCCCCACGACGATCCCGTCGCGGCGGCGGAGGTGGTGCTGCGCCGTCTACCGGAGCTGCCGGCCGCGCCCCAGCTGCCCGCGCGCGACCCGAGGGAGGGCATGCTCGCCCAGTGGCTCGGGGCGCTCCCCGAGGTGAGCGTGGCGGACGACGGCAGCTTCACGGTGGTGCACGACTCGGACTCGGCGCCCGACTGCGACTTCGGGGACGGTGGGCACGACGGGCTCCTCACGTTCCTCGAGGTGGCTGCGGCCCGCGAGAAGCGGCCGGTCCGGGTGAAGGTCCAGGTGACGGGCCCGCTGACCCTGGGCATGGCGCTGCACGCCGCGGGCGTCCCTGCGCCGCGGGCGTTCCGCCGCGCCGCCGAGGTCACCCGCGCGTGGTCGGTGGCGGTGGAGGAACTGGTCGGCGCGCGGCTCCCCGACGCGGGACTGGTGCTGTTCTTCGACGAGCCCGCGCTCGTGTCGTGGCACCGCGGCAACGAGCCGCTGGACCGCGAGTCGGCCATCGACGTGTTGTCGGGCGCGCTGGCGTCGGTCGACTGTGTGACGGGTGTGCACGTGTGCAGCGACGGCGACGTCGCGCTCGCGCTCGAAGCGGGGCCCGAGGTGCTCGGCGTCGAGGTGAACGACGATCTCGTCCGGCACACCGTCTCGCTGGCGCGCTTCCTCGACGGCGACGGATGGATCGCCTGGGGGGCGGTGCCGACCGACCGCCCGGTGGGTGAATCGGCCGATCCGCACTGGCGCACGCTGGCACGCGTGTGGTGCGACTTGACGCGGCGCGGGTGCGACCCGGTGCCCCTCCGGACGCGTGGGTTGATCACCCCCGCCTGCGGGCTGGCGGGCTACGGTGCCTCCCAGGCCGAGCGGGTGCTCGGCATCGCACGCGAGTTGGCCGCCCGGGTGCACGACCAGGCGGTCGCCGCGAGACTCACCCTGGGAGCCTGACGTGGAGACCACTCCGTACCGCTACTGCGGCGTGTGCGGCCAGCCGCTCGAGCCCGGCGCGACGGTCTGCGCGAACTGTGGTGCCTCGGTGGAGGGTGCGACCGGCGCGGGTGCGGCGGGTGCGGCAGGCGCGGCGGGTGCCGACGACACCGGGGCCGGTCCGGCGACCGGCGACAGCACGATGGCCATGCCCGCGGCCGCCGCGGCCGGTGCCGCGGGAGGCGCGGCCGGTGGCGCCGCGGCCGGCGGTGGCGGTGGTGGCGGCGTCCCGCCGGACGATGGCGACGAGGGCATGTCGTCGGGGCAGCGGTGGTTGATCGCGGCGCTCGTCGTGCTCGCGGTCGTGCTCATCGGGGTGATCCTCGCCCTCGTGCTCTCGAACGACGACGGCGGCGGCGGCAAGAACACCACCACCAGCTCGTCGACGTCGTCGACCAGCACGAGCTCGACCACCACCTCGACCAGCACGTCGACCACCTCGACGACCACGACCGCGCCGCCCACGACCACGACGGCCCCGCCGACGACGCCGCCGACGACCGCACCACCGACCACGGCGCCGACGACGGCACCACCCACGACTGCGACGTCGCAGCCATAGACGTCACACCCGCTCGGTAGATTGCGGGGGATGGCGCGCGCACCTGGAGCGATCCCGTCCGACGTCGCCACGCGCGCCGACGAGCTCGCCGCGCAGATCCGGTACCACCGCGAGCGGTACTACCGCGACGACGAGCCCGAGATCTCCGACGCCGAGTTCGACGAGCTCGTCCGTGAGCTCTCGGCGCTGGCCGACCAGTACCCGGAGCTCGAGCGCGGCGACACACCGCTCACCGAGGTCGGGGCTCCACCGTCGGCCACCTTTGCACCGGTGCGCCACATCGTCCCGATGCTGTCGCTCGACAACGCGTTCGCGCGCGAGGAGCTCGCGGCGTGGTACGCGCGCATCGTCCGGGTGATCACCGACCCGGTGGTGTTCGTGGGTGAGCCGAAGCTCGACGGGTTGGCGGTGTCGCTGCTCTACGAGGATGGGCGGCTGGCGCGCGCCGCCACGCGCGGCGACGGCGAGACGGGAGAGGACGTCACCGCCAACGTCGCCACCATCGCGTCGATCCCCGACGCGCTGCACGGCAATGCGCTGCCGACTCGGCTCGAGGTGCGGGGCGAGGTGTTCATGCCGCTCGCATCGTTCGAAGAGCTCAACCGGCGTCAGGGGGAGGCGGGCGACCGCCTGTTCGCGAACCCGCGCAACGCCGCCGCCGGCAGCCTCCGCCAGAAGGACCCGCGGGTCACCGCGTCGCGGGACCTCACGTTCGACGCCTACCAGCTCGGCGTGCAGGACGGCGGACCGGTGCTCCGGTCACACCATCAGACGCTCGGTTGGTTGCGCGATCTCGGCCTCCCCGTGAACGGCCACATCGAGGAGTTGTCGTCGCTCGACGAGGTCTACGAATTCTGCTCGCGCATCGAGGCCAACCGGCACTCGTTCGGCTACGAGATCGACGGCGCGGTCGTGAAGGTCGACGACCTCGCGCAACGCAACGAGCTCGGCTTCACCAGCCGGGCGCC
>DATBBL010000017.1:0-2317 GCA_036271015.1 Acidimicrobiia bacterium | reverse complement strand
GACCTGCACGAACAACTCCAACACGGCGGCAGGCGCGGTGAGCTTTTCCGGCAACCAGCCCGCCGACAACTCGAGTACCCCGGTGACGATCATGGTGAACGGCGGCTTCTCCTGCCGCATCACGGGAGCGTCTGCCTTCGTCGCAACGACGTCCGGCGGTGAGGCTTCGCAGTGTGAAACCGCAGCCAGCAACTTCACCGGCACGAACGTCGACTTCGCCTTCGGCGCCGGTTCCAAGAGCGTGACCATCACCCCCCACGGAGACATCTCGGGTACCGGCAACGACGGCTTTTGGGACAACGCCGGGTCTCCCAAGAGGAGCTCGCTCGGGATCGTGCTGACCTGCCCGTGAGCAGGTCGGATACCGTCGAGCCTGCGTGAGGCCCGAAGACGCCGACGGGAGCCGAGGGACGACACCGCATGGCGCGCATCGCCGACTATGCGTCGTTGTCGAACTGTCAGGGTTCGGCGCTCGTCTCGCGTGACGGATCGATCGACTGGGCCTGCCTCCCTTCGTTCGACTCCGCCGCCTGCTTCGCCCGCATCCTGGGTGAGCCCGGCGGTTCGTGGCGACTGAGCACGGTCGAAGCGAGCGAGTCGCGACGCGAGTACGTCGAGGACACGATGGTGCTCCGCACCGAGCTGCGCACCCCAAACGGCCGGGTCGCACTGAGCGACTTCATGCCGCTGCACCCAGACGACATGCACAACGACATCGGCCGCCACTCACCTGCGGCGATCGGCCGCGTGGTCGAGGGCCTCGAAGGATCGGTCGAGCTCGACGTCGAGATCGCGGTGCGCCCCGAGTACGGCCTCACGACGCCATTGGTGAACGAGGACGCCGACGGGCGGTGGCACACGCGCGGTGGCCCGATCCGCGCCACCATCGCCACCGACGTCGAGCTCGAGCCCGAGGGCGGCGTGCTGCGCGCCCGGTTCGTCGTGGAAGCAGGCGAGTACCGCTGCTTCGCCCTCAACGTCACCGATCCGTGGCGGGAGGCACCGCCGATGCCGTCGTCGACGGGCGTGGTCAGGGCTCGCGACGACACCATCGCCGGGTGGCAGTCGTGGGCGACGAAGCTCGTCGGCTACGAGGGCGACCATCGTGATCTCCTGCGCCGCAGCGCGGTCGTGCTGCGCGCGCTGAATTACGCGCCGACCGGCGCCATCATCGCCGCCCCGACGACCTCGCTGCCCGAGGAGATCGGCGGCGTCCGCAACTGGGACTACCGCTACACCTGGGTGCGCGACGCCAGCTTCACCATTGGTGCCCTCGCGGCCAGCGGGTGCGCGTTCGAGGCGACCGCGTTCTTCGACTTCTTCGCCACCGCTACCGCGGGCAGCCTCGCGATCGGCCAGGGCCTGCAGATCATGTACGGCATCCGCGGCGAGCGCTTCATCCCGGAGCACGAGCTGGTGGCGCTGTCCGGTCACCGCGACAGCCGACCGGTGCGGATCGGCAACGGCGCGTGGGACCAGACGCAGCTCGACGTGTACGGCGAGCTCCTCGACGCCGCGCTCCAGATCTCGGAGCTCGACATCGAACTCGACCCCGGGTACGGGGCCTTCCTCGCCGACGTCGCGGACCGGGCCGTGCTGCGCTGGATGGACGTCGACGAGGGGATCTGGGAAGTGCGTGGCGGCGCCGACCACTTCCTGTACTCCAAGCTGATGAACTGGGTGGCGCTCGACCGGGCGGTGAAGTTGGCGCCGGTCATCGGGGCCACCGCCGAACGCGTCGCCAACTGGACCGACCACCGGGACCAGGTCCGCGCCGCCATCCTCGAGCGGGGCTGGAGTGACATCGCGGGCGCGTACACGCAGGCCTTCGGGCGCGACGACCTCGACGCGTCGGTCCTGATGATGCCGATCGTCGGCTTCCTGCCCGCGACCGATCCCCGGATGCACGCGACCATCGACGCGATCGCGGACCGCCTCTCCGACGAGCACGGCTTCGTGTACCGGTATCTGAACGAGGACGGCCTCACCGGTGGCGAGGGCACCTTCGGCATCTGCACCTTCTGGCTCGCGGAGTGCCTCGCCCGGGCCGGGGAGATCGAGCGGGCACGTGTGCTCTTCGATCGCATGGCGTCGTGCGCGAACGACGTCGGACTGCTGTCGGAGGAGGTCGACCCCGCGACGCGCGAGCTGCTCGGGAATTATCCGCAGGCATTCACGCACATCGGACTGATCCACGCCGGGTTGGCGATCGCGGAAGCGATGCGCTCCTCGTGACGCGCGTCGCCGAACGGGATCACTGACACCGCCATGGACGCCAGGGCAGGCAGGCGCGTGTTCCTCGATGTCGGTGGGCATG
>DATBBL010000016.1:0-20110 GCA_036271015.1 Acidimicrobiia bacterium | reverse complement strand
CATGATCGCCATGCCGCACGGCCGTGGGCAGGTGCAGTACCTGGAGCTCGGTCTCCGGCACGACGGCGCCATCGTCGGCCTGCGCTGCCGGGTGGTGGGCGACGCCGGCGCCTATGGCGGGTTCGGCGGCATGCTCGCCTTCGGACCCACGCGCATGATGTCGCAGGGCGTCTACCGCATCCCGAAGATCGGCTACGACGTCGCGGTCGTGCTCACCAACCTCGCGCCGATGGGTGCGTACCGCGGCGCCGGACGCCCGGAAGCGGCTTCGATGCTGGAGCGGATCCTCGACATGGCTGCGGTCGAGCTTCGCATCGACCCGGTCGAGCTGCGGCGGCGCAACTTCCTCCAGCCCGACGAATTCCCGTACTCGACCGTCACCGGTGTCACGTACGACATCGGCGACTACGACGCCGCGCTCACCGAGGCGCTGCGCGTCGCCGGCTACGAGGAGCTGCGCGCCGAGCAGGCGGCGCGGCGTCAGCGCGGCGACACCCGGCAGCTCGGCATCGGTGTCTCCGCCTACGTCGAGATCACGGCCGGCGGCTCGAGCAGCGAGTACTCCGAGGTGGAGGTGCACCCCGACGGCCGCGCAACGGTGAAGGCGGGGACGTCGGCGCACGGTCAGGGGCACGCCACCGCGTACTCACAGCTGGTCTCGGGCGAGCTCGGCATTCCGATCGAGCAGATCCGGTTCGTGCAGTCCGACACCGCGCTCGTCCCCCGCGGCGGTGGCACCGGCGGGTCGCGCTCCCTGCAGCTCGGGGGCAGCGCCGCGCTCGAGGCGTCGCGGGCGGTGCTCGAGCGGGCCCGCAGCCTGGCGGCCGAGCTGCTGGAGGCGGCCACCGAGGACATCGTCCTCGTCGACGGCACGTTCGGGGTCGCCGGGGTGCCGTCGAAGTCGGTGAGCTGGGCCGAGATCTCGACCAGGGCCACCGACGAGGGCCTGCCGCTGGTCGCCGAGCACGACTTCGTGCAGTCGGGGTCGTCGTTCCCGTTCGGCGCCCACGTCTCGGTGGTCGAGGTCGACACCGAGACCGGGCACGTGCTGCCCCTCCGTCATGTGGCCGTCGACGACTGCGGCCGCATCCTCAATCCCATGCTCGTCGACGGCCAGGTCCACGGGGGGCTGGCGTCCGGGATCGCGCAGGCGCTCTGGGAGCAGATGGTCTACGACGAGGACGCCAACCCGCTCACCTCGACGCTCGCCGAATACGCGATCCCGAGCGCGGCGGAGCTCCCGACGTTCGAGGTCGCGCACACGCAGACGCCGTCGCCGCTCAACCCGCTCGGGGCCAAGGGCATCGGCGAGTCGGCGACCGTCGGCAGCACGCCCGCGGTGCAGAACGCGGTGGTCGACGCGCTCAGTCACCTCGGCGTCCGGCACATCGACATGCCGTGCTCCCCGGAGCGGGTGTGGCGCGCCATCGAAGACGCCCGCGCCGGCACCCCCGCCGACCCGTGGCGCGAACCACCCGCCGCGTTCGCCACCCTGCCGGTGCGGGAACGCAAGCAGCCCCACCGCGACGACGAGATCGACCTCTAGCCCCGCGTCGGGCTCCTGCCTCGCGCTCGCTCGACCGGTACGATCGGCAGCCCATGAGAATCGCCGTGTGCGTGAAGCACGTGCCGACCGGCACCCTGCGGATGCGCCCCGAAGGGGGCACGCTGGACCGCAACGGGCCCGGGGAGTTGAACCCGACCGACAAGAACGCGATCGAAGCGGCGTTGCGCCTGAAGGAGAGCGCCGACGCCGAGGTCGTCGTGGTCACGATGGGCCCGGCGGCGGCGACCGAGTCGCTGCGAACCGCGCTGGGCATGGGCGCCGACCGTGCGGTGCTGGTCGACGACGACGCGGTCGCGGGCTCCGACTTCCTCGCCACGAGCCGCGTGCTCGCCGCCGTGCTCGACCGCGAGTCGCCCGACCTGGTCCTGTTCGGACAGCAGACCACCGACGGTGGCGGCGCGGTGCTCTGGGCCGCGGTCGCCGAGCGCCTGCAGCTTCCGTTCCTGTCGCAAGCGACGACGCTCGACCTCGGCGACGGGCTGATCACCGTCGAACGTGAGACCGAGGTCGGCAACGACAGCATCGAGGCGACGTTGCCCGCCGTCGTGGCCGTGAGCGACGCCATCAACGAGCCGCGCTACACCTCACTCAAGGGCATGATGGCGGCGAAGAAGAAGCCCCTCGACACCTTGACCGCGTCCGACCTCGGGATCGCCGCCGACGCGGTGGGTGTCGCGGGATCGCAGACCGTGGTGCTCGGTGTCGGTGCACCACCCGCGCGTGCCGGCGCGGCGACGGTCGAGGATGACGACGGCACCGCCGCGCAGGTGATCTTCGACTACCTCGCGGAACGCGACCTCGTATGAGCGAACGATGAGCCTCCTCGTCTTCCTCGAGCACCACGAGCAGGCGCTGACGCCGGGCTCGCTCGGCGTGCTCACCCGGGCCGCCGCGCTCGATCCCGACGTCGCGGCGGTGCTCGTCGGTGGGGACGACCTCGTCGCCCTGGCCCGGGAGGCCGGTCGCCACGGCGCGGCCACCGTCTTCCACGCCACCGACGTCTCCGCGTCGCCGCTTCCCGGCCCCCGGATCGACGTGCTGGCCGACCTCGTACGCCGGATCCGGAGCTTCGACACGATCCTCCTGTCGAACTCGGTGCTCGCGGGGGACATCGCCGCCGGGCTCGCGGCGCGTCTCGACGCGGGTCTCAACTGGGACCTCGTCGACCTCGAGCTGCGCGACGGCGAGCCGGTGGGCACCCAGCCGATGTTGCAGGACTCCGTCGTCGCCGAGGTCGGGTGGCGGTCCTCGCCGCGGGTCGCGCTGTTCCGCCCCGGCTCGTTCGACGCGGTGCCGTCGGCGACGGAGCGCGAGCCGGCTATCGAGTCGCTGACCGTCGAGCCCACGCCGCACACACTCGCCGCGCGCGCGATCTCGCGCACGTTGCACACCGACGAAGGCCCGTCGCTCGACGCCGCCGACGTCATCGTCGCCGGGGGCATCGGTCTCGGGTCCGCCGAGGGCTTCGACCTCGCCGAGCAGCTCGCCGGGATGCTCGGCGCCGCGGTCGCGGCGACGCGCGCCGCCGTCTACAAGGGCTGGTACCCGGCGTCGGCGCAGGTCGGCCAGACCGGGAAGACCGTGTCGCCCAAGCTCTACGTCGCGCTCGGGATCTCCGGCGCGGTGCAGCACAAGGTGGGCATGCAGAACTCGAAGACGATCGTCGCGATCAACAAGGACCCCCACGCGCCGATCTTCGAGTTCAGCGACCTCGCGGTCATCGGCGACGTCCACACGGTCGTGCCCGAGCTCGTCGAGCTGCTCCGCAAGCACACCGGCTGATGTCGCGTCCCGTCGACTTCGAGCCGGCGTCCGACCCGAATCGGTTCGTCGGCGAACCGACCGATCCGGTCGACGAGCGCATCGAGGTCGGCGTGCTCGTGGTCGGTGCGGGGCCGGCGGGCCTTGCCTGCGCGATCCGATTCGGGCAGTTGCTCGAGGACCACCCCGAGGTCGCCGAGCAGCTGGGCGACGTCCCGCTCGCGGTGGTCGAGAAGGGCAAGCAGGCGGGGTCGCACCTCCTGTCGGGCGCGGTGATCCGGCCCGGCGCGCTCGAGCGCCTCTTCGACGGCCACGGTGGGCTCGACGGCATGCCGACGTACGGCCCGGTCGGCAAGGAGCAGGTGTACGTGCTCACCCGTGACCGGGCACTGCCGATCCCGACGCCGCCGCCGATGCGCAACCACGGCAACATCGTCGTCTCCCTCTCGCAGGTCGGGCGCTGGCTCGCCGAGCGCGCCGAAGCGGAAGGCGCGATGTTCCTCCCCGAGACGTCCGCGGTGACCCTGCTCGTCGACGCGGGGGGCGTGGTCGGCGTGCGCACGGGTGACAAGGGGCGCGGCCAGCACGGCGAGGAGCTGTCGAACTTCGAGCCCGGCAGTGACCTCGTCGCCCGGGTGACGGTGCTCGCCGAAGGGACGCAGGGACATCTCACCAACGTCGCCCTCGACCACTTCGCCCTGCGCGGCGACGCCGCGCCCCAGGTTTGGGAGCTGGGCGTGAAAGAGGTGTGGAAGGTCCCGCGACCCCTCGACCGGGTGATCCACACCCTGGGGTGGCCGTTGCGGCCGCAGGCGAGGTACCGGGAGTTCGGCGGATCGTTCGTCTACCCGATGGGCGACGACCTGGTCGCGATCGGGATGGTCGTGGGCCTCGACTACCGCGATCCCCGCCTCAACCCGCACGACCTGCTGCAGGTCCTCAAGACGCACCCGACGATCCGCGCCATCCTCGAGGGCGGCGAGCGGATCGAGTGGGGCGCGAAGACCATCCCCGGCGGGGGTTTCCATGCGCTGCCGCGCCGGCTGCACGCGCCCGGCCTCCTGCTGTGTGGCGACGGGGTCGGGATGGTGAACGTCCCGACGTTGAAGGGTGTGCACTACGCGGTCGAGTCCGGGCGGCTCGCCGCCGAGACCGCGTTCGCGGCCGTTTCCGGAGCGGCGCAGGACGCGCCGGTGCCGGCCGGCGCGCTTGCGTCGTACGACGACGCGGTGCGGGCCGGCTTCATCGGGAAGGAGCTCTACGAGGTGCGCGACCTGCGGCAGGTGTTCGGCCGGGGCTTCTTCCTCGGCGGCGCGCTGGGCGTCCTCAACACGATCACCAAGGGCCGCGTGAGCATCGGTTCGGTGCGGACCGAGCCGGACGACGAGCAGCCGCTCCTCCCCGTCGACGGCGCCGCGCCGCAGGTCGTCCACGACGGTGTGCTGACGTTCGACCGGCTCTCATCGGTGTTCGCGTCCGGGAACAAGACCCGGGACGACCAGCCCAATCACCTGCTCGTCCGCACCCGCGTCGCGCCCGACGTCGCCGAGCTGTGGGCGAACCTCTGCCCCGCGCACGTGTACACCGCCGGTCCGGTGGGGGACGACGGCCTCGCCGAGGTCGAGGTGGCGCCGTCGAACTGCATCCAGTGCGGCGCCATCTCCACCAAAGGCGGACGCCTGACACCACCGGAGGGTGGTTCAGGCCCCGAATACTGGCAAACCTGACTACTCGCTCGTTCGCTGCGGCGCAGGATACCTGCGCCGCGGGCGCTCACTCGCTGGCGAGCGCCCTACGCTCGCTCCGCTTGTCTCCGGGCAGCGCTCCGCGTCACGTCGCGGTGAGGTCGAGGTCGGGCGGAGGCGTCGCGGGCAGCTGCCAGCGCAGGAAGCTCTTGTCGTACTTCTCGTGATACGCGTTCGCCTGGTCGACCATGGTGGTGAAGTTCGTCTCGAAGGCGTCCCAGTCCTCGGCCTCGATGTTCGCCTGCAGCTTCGCGACCTCGCCCGCGATGAAGGCGTCCATGTCCTCTTCGTACTTGGGCCGCAGGATCGAGCCCTTCTGCATGAGGTTGACGGCTTCTTTCAGCTGGAAGGCGGCGAGCTTGCGGTTGTGCGCCTGCGCCGCGTAGTAGCACTTCCAGATCCGTTCGCCGACCAACGGCATGATCTCCGCCATCCCCGGCAGGAGGTGGCCCAGGTCGCTCAGATCGAACGCCCCACCCTTGATCGCGATCTCGTGGTCGTGGTCAGCAGCCATGTGCGGACGCTACCGCGCTCGCTCCGCGGCACGCATGCCCGGCGGGCGCGGGTCGGCTACGACCGAGCGGGCTCGCCCCGCCGAGCGCCCGGTGTGTACTCGACCGCCATGTGCTTCACCCCGCCGATGAAGTTCGAGCGGAGGATCTCCGGCTCCGCGACCAGGTGCATGTCGGGGATGCGCGACAGCACCTCCTCGAAGATCAGCTTGAGCTCCATGCGGGCCAGGTTGGCGCCGAGGCAGAAGTGGTGGCCGCCACCACCGAAGGCCACCTGCTCCTCGGGTTCGCGGGTGATGTCGAAGCGGAACGGGTCGTCGAACACCGACTCGTCGCGGTTCGCCGAGATGTACCACATCACGACCTTCTCGCCGTCACCGATCTCCTGGCCGTGGATCTCCGCGGGCGCGGTGGTGGTGCGGCGGAAGTGGTACACCGGCGACGCCCAGCGCAGGATCTCCTCGACCGCGGGCGCGAGCTGCGTGTCGAGGTTGTCGCGCAGCGACGCGTACTGCTCCGGGTGCTGCATCAGCGCCCACATGCCCCAGGCGGTCGTATTACGAGTCGTCTCGTTGCCGGCGACCGACAGCAGGAGCATGAACATGTCGAACTCGAGCTCGGACAGCTGCTCGCCGTCGACCTCGGCGTTGATCAACTTGGTCACGATGTCGTCCCGCGGGTCGCTCCGCCGTTGCTTCGCCAGGTCGTTGGCGTACGCGTACAACGCGGCCGACGCCTGGTGCGCGCCGTCGGCCCCGCCCTCGAACTCGGGATCGTCGGCGCCGATCATCGCGTTCGACCACTCGAAGATGAGGTGCCGATCCTCCTGGGGCACGCCCATGATCTCGGCGATCGCCTGCAGCGGCAGCTCCGACGCGAGGTCGACGACGAAGTCGCACGAGCCGCGTTCGATCACGTTGTCGACGATGAGGCGCGACCGGTGACGCAGGTACTGCTCGAGCAGCCCGATCATCCGCGGCGTGAACCCCTTGCTCACCAGGCGGCGGTAGCGGGTGTGCTTGGGCGGGTCGGTGTAGAGCATCATCAACCCGCGGGTGTCGAAGCCGCCCTGCGCGTCGGGGTCCATGATGCTCACGCCCCCGACCTCCGACGAGTACAGCTCGGCGTCGCGGCTGACGGTGAGCACGTCCTCGTGCTGCACCACGTTCCAGAAGCCGGTGCCGCCGGGGTACTCGTGCCACGAGACGGGCTGCTCCTCGCGGAGCCGCTTGAACATCTCGTGGTGCTCGAGGCGCTGGAAGCGGTCGAGGTCGAGGAGGTCGATCGTCGCAGTCGTCATCGCGCCAGTCTGACACCTCGTCAGATCCGACGGGACGGCCCTGCCGCAGGACGGACCCGTGGCCGTCAGCGCAGGGGCCGGAACAGCGCCCGGAGCTCGTCCACGTAGAGGTCCGGGTTCTCCATGGCCGGGAAGTGCAGGCCCCGGTCGGCCACCGTCCAGCGGCGGACGTCGTACACCGCGTCGGCCCGGCTCCGCGGCGGCGGGCCGATGTTGGGGGTCGGTCCCTCGACCAGGCGCTCGAGCAGGAAGCCGGCCGGCGGCCCGACCCGTTCACCGTCGGCGAGCCGGACCGGATCGCGGCGGCTCTCGTAGTACAGGCGGTTGGCGCTGTTGATCGTGCCGGTGAACCAGTAGATGGCGATGGTGGTGAGGAGCTCGTCGCGCGTGAAGAGCCGTTGGATGTCGCCCGCGCAGTCGGACCACCGTCGCCACTTCTCGACGATCCACCCCGCCAGGCCGGCCGGTGAGTCCATCAGCCCGTACCCGAGCGACTGCGGCCTCGTGCCCTGGATGGTGCTGTAGCCGCTCTCGTCGCGCGCCCACGCCTTGCTGCGTGCGCTGTACGCGGCATCTTCGTCGGTGGGCTGGTAGCCGGGTGCCCGGAGGTTGAGCATGCCCATGTGGATCCCGACGACCGCATCGGGATGGTCGAGGCCCAGCAGCGCGGTCACGTACGCGCCCCAGTCGCAACCCGCGGCGGCGAAGCGCTCGTAGCCGAGCTCGCGCATCAACGCGACGAACATCGCCGCCATGACGCGTGGCGTCATGCCCCGTCGTCGTGGGATGTCGGAGAAGCCGTACCCCGGCAGTGACGGCACGACCACGTGGAACGCGTCGTTCGGGTCGTCGCCGAACGCGCCCGGGTTCGCGAGCCGGGCGACGACGTCGTGGTACTCGAAGTGCGTGCTCGGCCACCCGTGCGCCAGGACGAGGGGCAGCGGTGCCGGTCCGACGCCCGGCTGGTGCACGAAGTGCAGACCGAAACGCTCGAATCCGGGCGCGTCGACCTCGGCGCGATGTTGCGGGAGCGTGTTGAGCACGTCCTCGCGCGCCCGCCAGTCGAACCCGTCGGCCCAGTAGCCCACCAGCTCCTGGAGGTAGCCGAGCTCGGTGCCGTAGTCCCAACCCGCGCCGTCGATCTGGTCGGGCCAGCGGGTCCGGCCGAGCGCGGCGGTCAGCGCGTCGACGTCCGCGTCGGGCACCGCGATCCGGAACGGGGTGACGGCCACGTCAGCCCTGCTGCTCCCGCCCCCGCGCCATGATCGCCTCTCGTCGTCGCGCGACCTCGTCGGCGACGCCACTCGAGGTCTCCAGCCACTCCTGGGAGCGGCGCAGCTCGATGTGCCTGGTGTCATGGTCGGTGGCGCGTTCCTGCTCCCGGTACGTCGCGAGCACGTTCCGGACGCCCGGCTGGTCGTTCGACACGATGTCGGTGCCCAGCCGACGACAGAACGGCAGGAGCTCGTCGTGGGGCACCACGT
The DNA here is from genome assembly GCA_036271015.1 of Acidimicrobiia bacterium. GTDB lineage: Bacteria > Actinomycetota > Acidimicrobiia > IMCC26256 > DASPTH01 > DASUAS01. The sequence goes on along the minus strand of DATBBL010000016.1, from coordinate 11,741 downwards.
GGTTGACCAGGCCCCACGCCAGCGCGGTGGGCGCGTCGATGAAGTTGCCGGTGACGCTCATCTCCCGGGCGCGCCGGTGGCCGATCGCCTCGGCGAGCAGCACGGTGAGCCCCCAACCCGGCATGATGCCGACCCGCGCGTGCGTGTCGGCGAAGCGGGCGCGCTCGGAGGCGACGAGGAAATCGCACGTGAGCGCGACCTCGAAGCCACCGGTGACCGCGGCACCGTTGACCGCGCCGATCACCGGCTTGGTCGTCTCCGGGAACGGTCGGATCAGCGCGTTCTCGCTGCGCACGATGTGGCGCACCTCGGAGTCGGTGGTGAGCGCCTTCAGGTCGACCCCGGCACAGAACGCAGGGTCCGCCCCGGTGAGCACGATGGCATCGACGTCGTCGCGCGCGTCGCACGCCGCGATCGTCTCCGGAAGCGCCGTCGTCAACGCCGGGTCGAGCGCATTGCGCGACTCCGGGCGGTTGAGGGTGACGACCGCCACCCGGTCCGCCACGTCCACCAGGATCACATCCTCGCTCATCACCGTCCCGTCCATCGCGGCTCGCGCTTCTCGAAGAACGCAGCCATGCCTTCGCGGATGTCGTCGCTGGCGCGGACCGCCTGAGTGGCCACGACCGTCGCCTCCCACCCCAGCTCGTCGCGCTCCGCCACCGTGCGGTCCAGTGCCCGCAGGCTGGCGCGGGCGCCCACCGGTCCGACCGCGCAGATGCGCTCGGCCAGGGCCAGCGCACCGGACACCGCCCCACCGGGTTCGGTGACGACGTTCACGAACCCGAGCGCGTACGCGCGTTCGGGCGTCAGCCGGTCGCCGGTCAGCAACATCTCCTTGGCGACGTTGAGCGGCAACGCCCGCGGGGTGCGGAACAGCCCGCCGCAGGTGGGCACGAGGCCGCGCTTCACCTCGGGGAGCCCGAACGACGCCGTGCGTGCCGCCACCACCAGATCGCAGGCGAGCACGATCTCGAAGCCGCCGCCGAGCGCCGGCCCCTCCACCGCGGCGATCAACGGCTTGGTCCGGTCGCGCCGGATCACCCCGTACTCGCCACCCCGGTCGGTCCGGGCGCTGCCGTCGCGTGAGCTCGCGAGATCGCTCCCGGCGGAGAACACCGTCGCGGTGCCGGTGATGACACCCACCCAGAGGTCGGGGTCGTCGTCGAGCCGGTCGAGGGCGGCCCCGACGCCGTCGGCGATCGCCTGGTCGATGGCGTTGCGCTTCTCCTCGCGCTGCATGTTCACGACGAGGACGCGGTCGTGCTGCTCGGTCTCGACCCCCACGCGGTTCTTCCCCGTCGCTCGCGTCCGCTCGCTGCGTCCGTCCAGGCGGAGTCTACGGTCGGGCCGCCGGTCAGGGCTCGAGCACCACCTTGATCGCGCCGGAGGCGCGGTCACCGGCGACGCGGAACGCCTCCGGTGCGTCGTCGAGCCCGAACCGGTGGTGCACGAGTGCGTCGGCCACGTCCGGGCGATCCGCGAGCAACGCGGCGGCGGCCTCGAACTCCGACGGGCCGTGATCGTGCCCGTACATCGCGGACGGCAGCACGCGCACCTCCTTGCTGAGGAGCTCGGTCCCGATGGTCACCGGCTCCCAGTAGGTCGCCACCACCACGATGGCGCCGCCGGGTCTGACGCGCGTGACCGCGTCGTCGAGCGAACCCTGCGTTCCCGCGGCGTCGATCACGACTCCGTACTCATCGCCGAGGCGCGCGCCCGCGCCCAGCAGCTCGCCCGCGGCGCGCTGGTGCGGGTGCCGCGCCGCGAGGTCCACGTCGAGCCCGCTCCATCGGGCCGCGGCGACGACGGCCAGACCGATCGAGCCGCCGCCGATCACGAGGACGCGGTCACCGGGCTCGGCCGCGGCCCGGTGCACCGCCCGGGTGCCGACCGCGAGCGGTTCGACCAGCGCGCCCTGCGCGGCGTCGATCGCGGCCGGTAGCGGCACGACGCAGCGCCGGTCGACGATCACCTCGTCGGCCAGGCCGCCGTCGAGCGACACGCCGTGCAGCCGGCTGCCACCGGTCCGGCACAGCTGGGTCTCGCCGGCCCGGCAACGGTCGCAGGTGCCGCACCACGCGTTGGGTTGCACCGCGACCGGCGTGCCGTCGTCGAGCACCCCGGCGAACTCGTGCCCCAGCGTGACCGGCAGGTTCCATGCCGCGAGGTGCAGGTCGGAGGCACAGATGCCGCACGAACGCACGCGCACGCGCACCGGGTCGGTCGCGTGCGCGGGCGCGGTCACGTCGACATCGACGACCGCCACGCCTCCGTCGCCCGACGCCCGCACCGCTCGCACGCCGGGAGTCTTGCAGGCGCGCGACCGGGAAGTTCGGGCCCCGACGCCACTACGGTGTGGCCGGTCAAGGAACGGACTCGGCGTGGAGCGACGATGGCGGATCTCGGTTTCGACGGCAGGGTGGCGATCGTCACCGGCGCGGGCGGCGGCCTGGGACGGGAGCACGCGCTGCTGCTCGCCGGCCGGGGCGCCATGGTGGTCGTCAACGACGTGGGCGGCGCGGTCGACGGCACCGGCGGCGACGCCGGTCCCGGCCAGCAGGTCGTCGACGAGATCGCGGCGGCCGGCGGGGAAGCCGTGCTCGACACCAACTCGGTGGCGACGCCCGAAGGCGGCGCGGCCATCGTGCAGACCGCGCTCGACAGCTTCGGGCGCATCGACATCGTGGTGAACAACGCCGGCATCCTGCGGGACAAGAGCTTCCACAACATGACGCCCGACCTCGTCGATCCGGTGATCGACGTGCACCTGCGCGGCGCGTTCTACGTGACGCAGCCGGCATGGGTGCACATGCGCGAGCAGTCGTACGGGCGCATCGTGGTTACCGCGTCGTCGGCCGGGATCTTCGGCAACTTCGGCCAGGCCAACTACGGCGCCGCCAAGATGGGACTCGTGGGGCTCGCCCACGTCCTCGCGCAGGAGGGCGAGCGCACCAACATCAAGGTCAACGCGATCGCGCCGACGGCCGGCACCCGTATGACCCGCGAGATCTTCGGCGACGAGCTCGCCGACAAGCTGGCGCCCGGGCTGGTGTCGCCGGTCGTGGCCTGGCTCGTGCACGAGGACTGCCCGGTCTCGGGCCACACCTACTCCGTCGGTGGTGGGCGGGTGGCCCGCATCTTCGTGGCCGAGGGGCCCGGGTACCTCGAGCGGGACGCGCCGTTGACGGTCGAGGACGTCCGCGACCACTTCGACGAGATCGAGCGCACCGACGACTTCACGCTCATGCGGAACGCCACCGACGAGCTGCGGGTCGTCGCCAAGCTGCTCGGCTGAGCCGCCGACGGGGGAAGGAAGCATGACCGCCACCACCGATGCCGTCGCCACCGACGATCTGACCGCCGAGGTCACCTCCTGGCTCGAGGAGCACTGGGACCCCGACCTCACGGTGGAGGAGTGGTGGGACCGGCTGGGCCGGTCGGGCTGGGCCGTGCCCACCTGGCCGGTCGAGTGGTACGGGAAGGGGCTGTCGCGCGCCGAGGGCGTGCGGGTCACGCAGACCATCGGCACCTTCGGGGCTTTGGGCGCGCCTGGTGGGCTCGGCACGCTGCTCGCGGGTCCGACCATCATCGTCCACGGCACCGAGGAGCAGAAGCAGCGCTACCTGCTCGACATCGTCACCGGCAGGAAGGCGTGGTGCCAGCTGTTCAGCGAGCCCGGCGCGGGCTCCGACCTCGCCGGGCTCAACACCCGGGCCGAGCGCGACGGCGACGAATGGGTCGTGAACGGTCAGAAGGTGTGGACCTCGGGCGGCCACTGGTCCGATCTCGGCATGCTGCTCGCCCGCACCGACCCCGACGTCGCCAAGCATCAGGGCATCACCTACTTCGCGCTCGACATGCACCAGGCCGGGGTCGAGATCCGTCCGTTGCGCGAGCTCACCGGGCGGGCGATGTTCAACGAGGTCTTCCTCACCGACGTGCGCGTCCCGAACGACGCCGCCATCGGCGGCCTCAACAACGGCTGGGCCGTCGCCAACACGACGCTGATGTTCGAGCGCAGCGGGCTCGGCGCCGGCGGGGGCGGCGGGAGCGTGGCCGCGCTCCCGGGAACCGTCGGCGGCGATCTCGCCCGCCGCGCCGGCGACTTCCTCCGCATGCGGGATCTCACCAACGGCGGTGGTGGCGGGTCGGCGACGGCGGTGCAGCACCTCGCCGCACTGGCCCGCGGGAACGGCACCATCGCCGACGTCGAGGTCCGTCAGCAGCTCGCACAGCTCTACACCCTGAACGAGATCGCCCGGTACACGAACCTGCGCCAGCGGGCGCTGTCGCGCGCGGGCGGGGAGATCCCCGGTCTGGGCAACATCGCGAAGCTGTCGATGAGCCGCATCCTGCGCCTGTCCCGCGACCTGAGCGGCCGGATCCTCGGCCCCTACGCCACGCTGCATGCGTACGACGCGGCGGACGCGGAGACACTGGCGGCGGCGACCGACGGCGCGGTGCAGCCCGGCATCACCGAGTCGATGCTCTTCGCCCAGGCCCCCCAGATCTACGGCGGCACCGACGAGATCCAGCACAACATCCTCGGTGAGCGGGTCCTGGGCCTGCCCAAGGAGCCGAACGCCGACAAGGGCAAGGCGTTCCGGGAGCTCCCCAAGAACGGCTGACGGCGCGACCGACCCCGCCGAACCGCCCTCAAGGAGCCTCCCGCCCCTGCCGATGCGCGACCGGTGGGACGGATCCGCGGGCGAGGCCTCGTGGTCGCGGGCGCCATCGCGCTCGCCGTGGTCGCCGCCTCGCTGATCGCGTTCGTGGGGCAGGGCCGCGACGGTGGGCCCGCGGTCGATGCCGCCGGGCGCACGGGCACCAGCGCCCCGCACCGGACACCCGCGTCCTCGACGACCACGTCGACCACGACCGCCACCACGACGACCAGCACCACCACGACGATCGCACCGCCGCCCACCGCCGCCCCGGCCCCGGCCCCGGCCGCTCCACCCGCTCCACCCGCGCCCGCCCCGGTCGAGGTGACTCCGCCCGCCCCGGGGCCGGCGCCCGGGTGCGACGGCTCGGGCAACGCCATCATCGACGCGATGAACGGCGACCGCGCCGCGAGCGGCCTCGGCGCGCTGTGCGGCAACGGCCAGCTGGCGGGGTTCGCGCAGGACTGGGCGAACTGGATGGCGCAGAACGGGTCGCTGACCCATCAGGACCTCAACCGCATCCTCGCCGCGACCACGTTCAACACCATCGCCGAGAACATCCTCGACGGCGCCGCCAGCTTGACGCCCGGTCAGATGGAGTCGGCGTGGATGCAGTCGCCGCCCCACCGCGAGAACATCCTGAACGGCACCTACCGCGCGGCCGGGGTCGGCATCGCGTACAGCCCCGACGGGCGCGTCTGGGTGGCGGTGGACTTCGGCGGCTGACGACGGCGCTCGCCCGGATGCCCGTCGACACGACTTCGGGTATGTTCGGGAGCCGTGGCGCTGCTCAACGTCGACTCAGTCTCGGTGCGTTTCGGTGGTCTGCAAGCGCTTTCCGCCGTCACCATCGACGTGCCCGAGAACGAAGTGACCGGTCTCATCGGTCCGAATGGTGCCGGGAAGACGACGCTCTTCAACGTCGTCACCGGGCTGCAACCGCCGACCGGGGGCACGATCTCGCTCGACGGTCGCGACATCACGAACGTGAAGCCACATCAGCGCGCCCGCCTCGGGGTCAGCCGCACCTTCCAGCGGCTCGAGACGTTCGGGACCCTCAGCGTGCGCGACAACGTCCTCGTCGCCGCGGAGATGCGCCGCGGCTGGTCGCGGGAGAAGTTCAAGCCCGGCGACCTCGCCGACGAGCTGGTCGAGCGCCTGGGGCTCAGGTCGGTGGCGAAGGAGCGCGTCGACCGCCTGCCCACCGGAACCCAGCGCCTGGTCGAGATGGCCCGGGCGTTGGCCACCAAGCCGCGGGTCGTGCTGCTCGACGAGCCCTCGGCCGGCCTCAACGAGTCGGAGACCACCGAGCTCGCCGAGCTGCTGATCGAGCTCGCGGCCACCGGGCTCGCCATCCTGCTTGTCGAGCACGACATGGGCCTCGTGATGAGCGCGTGCCACCACATCCACGTCCTCGACTTCGGGCAGATCATCGCCTTCGGCACCCCCAACGAGGTGCAGCAGGACCCACTCGTGCGCGCCGCGTACCTCGGTGAGGGCGACGAGGCGGTGGAGGTGCCGGAGGAGCAGCAGGCCCTCCTGCAGGAGGTGTCGGCGCTCCAGAGCGAGGTGCACGCGGAGTCGGACGCGCCCAACGGCGCCGCGCCGGTGGCGTCGGTCTCCGAGGCCACGGTGCCGGGGACGCCCACGCCCGGAGCCGCCATCGAGCTCATCGACGTGAAGGCGGCGTACGGCAGCATCGATGTGCTCCACGGCGTGAACATCACCATCGCGCCGGGCACGGTGTACGCGCTCCTCGGACCCAACGGTGCGGGCAAGAGCACCACGCTCAAGGTGGCCAGCGGCCGCCTCAATCCCACCGGCGGTGAGGTGCGGTACCTGGGCGAGCGCATCAACGGTCGCGCTTCCGACCGCCTCGCGCGCGACGGCCTGTGCACCATCCCCGAGGGCCGCGGCATCTTCCCCAACCTCACCGTGCTCGAGAACCTCCGCACCATGACCTACAGCGGGGTGTCGCTCTCGACCGTCGAAGACCGCGCGTACACGCGCTTCCCGCGGTTGAAGGAGCGCCGCAAGCAGGTGGCCGGCACGTTGTCCGGTGGCGAGCAGCAGATGCTGGCTATAGCGCGCGCCATCGGCACCGACCCGAAGGTCCTGTTGCTCGACGAGCTGTCGATGGGGCTCGCACCGCTCGTCGTCTCCGAGCTCTACGACGTCGTGAAGCGCATCGCCGCGGAAGACGTCTCGATCCTCGTCGTGGAGCAGTTCGCGCACGAGGTGCTCGACGTCGCGGACACCGCCGCGATCATCCTGCACGGCCAGCTCCAGTTCGAGGGCTCGCCGACGGACGTGGCGGATGCGCTGCAGGACGCGTACCTCGGCGGTTCCATCTCCACCTGAACGGAACCCGCCGGCGCACCGACTTCGGTCCCCGCGCCCACTCGGAGGGCGCACTAGCGTATGCTCCGCTCGCAATCTGACGAGTCGTCAGATTCAGACGGTTCGAGGGTCAGGAGCAGGGGAGCATGAAACGCATCTGGGGGGCGGCGTTGTGCGTCGCGATCGTGGCCGGCGTCGCGGGGTTGAGCACAACGGCGAGTGCGCAGTCGGGCAGCGAGGCGCCCAAGGCGACCGACGTGGGCATCACCGACAAGGAGATCCACATCGCGGTCGTCGCCGACGTCGACAACCAGTTCGCGCCCAACCTCTTCAAGGCGTCCAAGGACGCGGTCGAGGGTGTCGGCAAATACCTGAACAGCAAGGCCGGTGGCGGGGGCCTGGCGGGCCGCAAGGTCGTGGTCGACTTCTACGACTCGAAGCTGAACCCCAACGCGACCACCAACGCCGAGATCCAGGCATGCCAGAACGACGTCGCCATGGTCGGCACGTCGTCGGTGTTCCTCACCTCGGTCGACAACATGCGCAACTGCAAGGACTCGACCGGCGCGGTGACCGGTCTGCCCGACGTCCCGTTCGTCACCACCGCACTGGTCCAGCAGTGCTCCGACCAGTCGTTCCCGATCGCGCCGCCGCAGGTCGACTGCGCGACCAAGGATCAGCACCCGCAGACGTTCTTCGCCAACGTTGCGCGCGGCCGCTACTACAACCAGAAGTTCGGCCAGGGGAAGCTCCATGGCGTCTACGTGTTCGGCAACGACTCCAAGTCGGCGCGCGACTCGTCGTTCGTCAGCCTCGGGGCCCTGCGTGACATCGGCATCAAGTCCGACAAGGACTTCGACCTCCCCACCTCCGCGCCCCAGTCCGCCTACACGCCGGTCATCCAGGAGATGAAGAACGACGGGTCGAACTACGGCCAGGCGATCACCAACACCGCCATGATCCTGATGCGCAAGGAAGCAACGCTCCAGGGCCTCACCGGCGTGAAGGTGTGGGACTGCGGCGTGGGCTGCTACGACGAGCCGAACTTCCTGAAGGCCGGCGGTTCCGACGTGGAGGGGCAGTACGTCGACACGCTGTTCCTGCCCTTCTACAGCAAGGCGGATCAGAAGGCGAACCCGATGACCGGGAACTATGTCAAGTACACCGGTGCCAACAACATCGCGAGCTTCGGTGCGTATGCGTGGGCGGCGGGCATCGCCTTTCGCGACGCCGTGAATGCCCAGGTGAAGGCCGGCGGCGTGAACAGTGTCACTCGGAAGACCATCTTCGAGCAGCTCAACAAGATCCACAAGTTCGACGCCGAGGGCATGTTCGCCCCGATCGACCTCGCCGGGCGGAAGATCTCGAACTGCAGCGTGACCATGCAGGTCAAGAACGGTCAATTCGTGCGGGTGAGCCCGACCAAGCCCGGCACCTTCAAGTGCTGGAACAACGCCATCGTCACCCGGATTCTCGACATCTACGGCACCGGCGGCTGAGCCGGCGGGTCGAAGAACGCGAACCGAGGTGCCCCCGCCCGTGCGGGGGCACCTCCGCGTCACCGGTGCCTTGTCGGGCGCGATCGGTCGTTCTATGCTGCGCGCCGAAACCTGACGACCCGTCAGATTGACCGCGTCGTCTGCATCTTCCAGGGGGGAAGCATGAAGCGATCACGATGGTCGGCGCCCGCCACCGTCCTGGGTCGAGCGGAGCCTCCCGACCACGCTTGGTACCTTCGAGTGCGCGAAGAAGAACGTGGTGCGGGTCACGCTCACGTGCACTGATCCAGCCGGCCTCGGGGGGTCCGGCACCATGGTCCGCATGGTGGCGCCGGAGTCTCCCTCCGTGACAGAGTTGAAGGCGTTGGGAGCGACATGACGGCGATTGCGCAGCGAGTTCGCAGCACCTCCGGAGAGACCCGGCGCACCTTCTTCGCCGGCCTGGTGGTGGTGATCTTCGCTGCGGTCGTGATCCAGCAGTCGTGGGCCGGGAGCGCGATCACCTTCGACTCGATCCTGTTCTGGCTGATCGCCGGGATCACCTACGGCTCGGTGTACGCGGTCGCCGCCACCGGGCTGGTGGTGACCTACACGACCTCCGGCATCTTCAACTTCGCCCAGGGCGCGATCGGGATGTTCCTGGCGTACGTGTTCTGGCAGATCCAGGTCGACTGGGGCGTCCAGACGTTCATCGCGCTCCTGCTCACCGTGTTCGTGGCCGCGCCGATCATGGGCGCGATCATCGAGATCACCCTGATGCGCAAGATCGCCGATGCGCCCTTGGTCGCGCAGATCGTCACCACCATCGGCCTCATGCTCGCCCTCATGGGGCTGGCGGGCCTGATCTGGGACCCACAGGAGACGCGCCACATCGACCGGTTCTTCGGCACCAGCGGGTTCCACATCGGCGAGACGCTGATGCCGTGGTCGCGCTTCATCACCATCGTCGTGGGCCTCGGTCTCGCGCTCGGCCTCAAGGTGCTGCTCTCGCGCACCCGGCTCGGTGTCGCGATGCGGGCCGTGGTCGACACCCGCGAGCTGGCGGGCCTCAACGGCATCAAGCCGGGGCTGGTCTCGATGTTCTCGTGGGCGTTGGGCTCGGCGATGGCGGCGGTCGCCGGCATCTTCCTCGCCGAGGAGCTCGCCACCCTCGACGTGCAGACGCTCACCCTGCTGATCCTGGCCGCGTTCGCGGCCGCGATTATCGGTCGGTTGAAGAGCCTGCCGTTGACGTTCGCAGGTGGGTTGTTGATCGGGCTGGTCTTCGAGTTCCAGCAGAACTTCCTGAGCTGGACCGGCCGGTGGACGACGGCGCCGCTCGCCATCCCGCAGGTCATGTTGTTCCTCGCGCTGCTGTTCCTGCCGCAGGCCCGCATCGAGGGGAAGAAGGCGATCCGCGAGGTCGCCCCGCGCATCCCCAAGATCAGGGTCGCGGTGCTGGGCATGGCGATCCTGTTCGTCGTGGTGGCGTTCCTCGGCGTGATCGCCGAGCGCGTCGACGTGCGGACGCTGACCCTCACCATCATCACCGCCCTCATCATGGTGTCGCTCGTGCCGCTCACCGGCTGGTCGAAGCAGATCTCCCTCGCGCAGATCACCTTCGTCGGCGCCGGCGCGTTCGCGTTCCTGCAGTGGGCTCCTTCTCTCGGCACCATCGGCGGTCTCGCCGTCGCCTCGCTGTTCGCGATCCCGTTCGGCGTGGCCATGGCGCTGCCGGCCCTGCGCCTCCAAGGCCTGTACCTGGCGCTGGCGTCCATGGCGTTCGCGCAGATGGCGGCCATCCTGTTCTTCCCGCAACCGGAGATCCTCGGCTTCGACGGCAAGCCGATCCAGGCGCTGAACATCCTCGGGTTCGACTTCAGCCAGCCCTTCCACTTCCTCGGGATCGACTGGGGCCAGGACACCGGCACCCTGCTCTTCTGCACCGCGGCGCTCGGCGTCGTCGGCGTGCTCGTGGTCCTGCTGCGCAAGAGCCGGTTCGGCCGCCGGCTCACCGCGTTGGGCGACAGCCCGGCGGCGTGCGCCACCGTCGGGATCAACCCGATCACCACCAAGCTGGTCGTGTTCATCATCTCCGCGGCCATCGCCGGGTTCGCCGGCGCACTGCTCGGCATCTTCCAGGGCACCGCCACCGTGCAGGACTTCGAGATGCTCCAGGGTCTCGCCTTCCTGCTGCTCCTCGTGGTCGGTGGGGTCGCGGTGGTGAGCGGTGCCGTGCTCGGCGGGTTCTTCCTGTCCAGCTTCACCTGGATCTCGGCGCAGTTCCCGAGCAACACCATCCTCACGTGGTGGTCGCGGCTCGGTCCCGGCCTGGCCGGTATCGGGATCGGACGTCAGCCGTCGGGCATCATCCCCACCGTCGGGGAAGACCTGCGGGCCCAGAACGCTCGCAAGCGCGCCCAGCGCGAGGCCGCCGGCCTGCCCCCGGCACCGCGCCCCGACACGACCCCGCCCGCGCCGCAGCCCCCGGGCGTGGAGGAGCAGGCTCCGGTCGCCTCACCCGGCGCCTGAACGGTCCTTCGCGTCAGCCGCGTTCGAGCTCCGCGAGGATCTCGGCGGTGTGCTCGCCGACCGCGGGTGAGGCGCGGACCTCGACCGGCTCGTCGAAGCTGACCGCCGGGAGCGGGTGCACCATGTCGCCGAGCTGCGGGTGCACCTCCCGGACCAGGTACCCGGGCGCGACCGCTTCGATCTCCTCCGGGAGCTGCTCGAGCGTCGTCACCCGCGAGTGCGGGACGCCTTCCGCGATCAGCCGGGCGACCACCTCGTCGGTGGGCAGCGTCGCCAGCGTCGCCGCGATCTCCTTCATGAGCGCGGCGGCGTTGCGGCCACGCTTCTGCGGCGTGTCGTAGTCGGGGTCGCCGACGAGCTCGTCGCGGCCCACGGCGCGCAACAGCCCGTCCCATTGGGGCGTGGTGACCGTCACCATGGCGACGTACCCGTCGGCGGTCGGGCTGAGCCGGAACGTACGGGACTGGGGCGGCAGCTGGTCGAACTCGCCCTGCATGGTGATGTTGGTCGACACGTCGGGCCAGAGGAACGAGAGGGCCGCCTTCAGCATCGGGATCTCGATCACCTGGCCCCGACCCGTGCGGTGCCGTTCGAACAGCGCGGCGGTGATCGCCGGCGCGGCCGTGAGCCCGGTGACCTTGTCGACCACTGCCTGCTGCACGAGCACGGGGACGCCGGTCCGGAGGTCCGCCTGGGTGCTCCCGAACCCGGTCAGGGCCTGGAT
>DATBBL010000015.1:0-14616 GCA_036271015.1 Acidimicrobiia bacterium | reverse complement strand
GTTCGAGGCCAGGCGGTTCGCGCCGTGGACACCGGAGCACGCCGCTTCGCCGCACGCCCACAGCCCGGGGAGGGTCGTGGCGCCGTCCAGGTCGGTGCACACGCCACCCGACAGGTAGTGGGCGGCGGGCGCCACCGGGAGCCAATCACGTCTGGGATCGAGCCCCACCGCCCGGCAGGCCTCCCAGATCGTCGGGAAGCGGTCCGGGAACTCGTCGATGGCGGTGGCGTCGAGCCACAGGTGGTCGAGGTCGCGCTGGATGAGCCGCCGGCTGATGGCCTTGGCGACCACGTCGCGAGGGGCGAGGTCGGCGAGCGGGTGCTCGTCGCGCATGAACGGCGCGCCGTGCTCGTCGCGCAAGATCGCGCCCTCACCGCGCAGCGCCTCGGAGAGAAGCGGCCGCGGCATCGACGGGTGGTGCAGCGCGGTCGGGTGGAACTGCATGAACTCGAGGTCGGCGACCGCGACGCCGGCCCGCATGGCCATCGCGATCCCGTCGCCCGTCGACAGCGCCGGGTTGGTGGTGACGGCGAAGCACTGCCCCGCGCCACCGGTCGCGATCACGACGTGGCGGGCCCGCCGCTCCTCGACGCCCGCGGGTCCGGTCCCCCGCACGCCTGCGACGCGGCCGTCCTCGACCAGCAGATCGGACGCCAACCAGCCTTCGCGGATGTCGGCGCTGGATGCCCGGACCGCGACCACGAGCGCGCGCTCGATCTCGGCGCCGGTGGCGTCACCGCCGGCGTGCACGACACGCGCGACCGAGTGACCGCCCTCCCGCGCCCGGGCCAGCTCGTCGCGCCCCGCGACCCGGTCGAAGTGCGCGCCGAGCGCAATGAGCTCGCGGACGCGTTCGGGGCCCTCGCTGGCCAGGATGCGCACCGCGTCGGGGTCGCAGAGGCCGCCACCGGCCGCGAGCGTGTCGGAGCCGTGCAGCTCGGGCGAGTCGTCCGCACGGTCGAGCGCGGCGGCCACCCCGCCCTGCGCGTAGCGGGTGGCGGACCAGCCGAGCTCACCCTTGGTGAGCACGGTGACCGACAGGCCCTCGCGCCGGGCGCGCACCGCGGCGGAGAGTCCGGCGACTCCGCTGCCGAGGACCAGGACGTCGGTGGTGGGAACAGGCATGAGGAAAGGGACCCGGCGACGGTCGCCGCGTTACGGCGCGACCTCGCGCACCGAGTGCATGATCGGTTGGTTGTGCTCGTCGACGTGCACGACGACCGGCTCGTAGCCCGCGAGCTCTTCCGCGTCGTATTGCGCGTACGTGATGACGATGATCTTGTCGCCCGGGTGCACGAGGCGGGCGGCGGCGCCGTTGAGGATGACGTCGCCGGGCCCACCTTCGATCGCGTACGTCTCGAAGCGGGCGCCGTTGTCGATGTCGAGGACGTGCACCTGTTCGTGCTCGCGGATGTCGGCCAGCTCCATCAGGCGCGGGTCGAGGGTGATCGAGCCGACGTAGTTGAGGTCGGCACCGGTGATGGTCGCCCGGTGGATCTTCGACTTCATCATGATCCGTTGCATGACTGAGCTACTCCTACATTCCGGACGATGCGATGAGCACGCCGAGATCGGGGCAGGGGGTCTCCCCGCGGAACGTGATCGTGACGTTGTCGATCAGACGAGCCTTGCCGACGTACGCAGCCAGTGCAACCAGCGTGTCGCCGGTGATCTCGTCGATCGGATCGAGCGTGACGGCGTCGACCACCTCGGCGTAGTCGAGGCGCACCAGCGGCACGTGGGCGACGGTGTCGGCGAGCAGCTGCCGGATCGTCGCCGCGTCGCGGACGCCGCCGACCACCGCTTCCGACGCCATGTACAGGGCTCCGGAGAGGATCGTCGCCGCGGCGCGCTCCTCGTCGGAGAGGTAGGAGTTGCGGCTCGACAGCGCCAGGCCGTCCGGCTCGCGCACCAGCGGGCAGCCGACGACCGTCACCGGCAGGTCGAGGTCGGCGGTCATGCGCCGGATCACCGCGAGCTGCTGCGCGTCCTTGCGGCCGAAGTAGGCGCGGGAGGCGCCGACGATCGCGAACAATTTGGCGACGACCGTGGTCACGCCGTCGAAGTGACCAGGGCGACTGGCGCCGCAGAGCACGTCGGTGAGGCCGGCGACGTGCACCGTCGTGCGGGCGCCGCCCGGATACATCTCGTCGACCCCGGGAGTGAAGAGGAGGTCGACGCCTTCCCCCGCCGCGACCGCGGCGTCGCCGTCGGGGTCGCGCGGGTAGCCGGCGAGATCCTCGGTGGGCCCGAACTGCGTCGGGTTCACGAACAGGCTCACCACCACGAAGTCGGTGTCGGCCCGCGCCGCGCGCATCAACGACCGGTGCCCCTCGTGGAAGAAGCCCATGGTCGGGACGAAGCCGACGGTGCGACCGGCGGCACGTGCGGCGTCGCACGCGGCGCGGATTTCGTCGATGGTGGTGACCGTGATCATCGTTGGTCACCATCGAGGAGCTCGCGCAGTGCGGGATCGTCGCGTCCGCTGAGCGCGAGCGCCTCGCGCGCGAGCACCCGGTAGGTGAGCGCGTCGCCGGGGGCCAGCGCCTCGAGGTGGCGGGCGACCGTGTCGCCATCGCCGCGCGCCACCGGTCCGGTGAGCGCGTCGGCCGGCCCCAGGGCGTCGACGTTGTCGACGGAGGCGCGGATCAGCGGCAGGAGCGCCTCGGGCGGCACCCCGGCGGCGTCGGCGACCCGCGCCGCCTGCCCCAGCAGCGCGACCAGGTGGTTGGAAGCGATGGTGGCGGCGGCGTGGTACCGGGCCCGGTCGCCGGGGGCGATCCGGAACGGGCGGAGCCCGAGCGACAACGCCAGGCGCTCGACCGACGGCGGGCCCTCCACCGCGCACCAGGAGCCCGGGAGGCGTTGGAGGCCGACCTCGGGGGACGGCAACGACTGGAGCGGGTGCAGCGCTCCCACCTCCACGTCGGGCCGGGCCGCGTGCAACTTGTCGAGCTCGTCCCGCGGGCACGCGCCCGAGAGGTGGACCACGAGCGCACCGGTCTCCAGGGAGGGCGCGAGCGCGGCGGCGGTGTCGGCGATGACGGCATCCGGAGTGGCGACGATCACCAGGTCGGCGCCGCGGCCGGCGTCGGCCACCTCCGTCACCCTCGACGCGCCGAGGCGGTCCGCCGCCGCCCGGGTCGATGCCGCGGCGGGGCTGCGGCCGGCCACCGCGACCGCGGTCCATCCGCGCGCCACCAGCGCGGCGGCGACGGTCGTCCCGGCACGACCGGGACCCACGAGGGCGAGCGCCCGTTGCGATCGACTCTGCACGTGCACCTCTGCGTTTCCTCGCCCCTTCGTTCCGGCCCCGGTGCGGGTGCCGGTCTACTCGGGCGGCGCCAATCGTAGACCGGTCGCCCGGACCGATGCGGCGTCGGCGGGGATCCTCGCCCGCCAGCCCGGGTCGAGGTCGGCGAGGGGCACCACCACGAACGCCCGCTCGGTCATCCGGGGGTGAGGCACGACGAGATCGGGCTCGTCGACCCGCTCGTCGCCCACGAGCAGCACGTCGACGTCCAGCGTCCGGGGACCCCAGCGGACGGTGCGGATCCGCTGAGCGTGAGCCTCGATCGCACGCGCGAGCTCGAGCAGCGCGCGCGGGGTGCGGTCGGTGTCGACCGCGACGACCGCGTTCAGGTAGTCGGGCTGCTCGGGGCCGCCCACGGGCTCGGTCTCGTACACCGGCGACACCGCCACCAGATCGACGCCGTCGGCCGCGGCGAGATCGTCGACCGCCAGCTGCAGGTGCTCCAGCCGGTCACCGAGGTTCGATCCGATCCCGAGATAGGCCCGGCGCGTCGCGCCGCCGGAGGTCACTGCTCGATGCACACCGCGACGTGGTCGACCATGGCGCGCACCGGCGGGTGCAGCTTGCGGACGGTGACGCTGACCCCGGTGACGCGTTCGTCGACCCGGCACACCTCGGCGATACGGGCCGCCAGGCGCTCGAGCAGGTAGTAGCGCTCCGACTTCACCACCCGGCTGACCGCCTCGGCCACGGCCGAGTAGTCGACGGTGTCGTCGAGCGCGTCGCTCTCGCCCGCGGCGAGCAAGTCGACCTCGAGCTCGACGTCGACTTCGAACGGTTGGGGTCGCGTCTGCTCCTCGGGGAGCACGCCGTGCACCCCGAGCTCGCGGAGGCCCTTGATGAGGATGGTGCCCATGTCAGCTCCGCGCTTTGCGTCGCGACACCGGCGGTGACTCGAGGATCCCCTCGTCGACCGTGACCGCGACGATCTCGCGGGCTTGCGAGCCGAGCTGGCGACCGGTGATCTTCTCGATCACCACGACCGCGTGCGGCCCCTCGGCGACGAGGCCCGCGTAGATGAGGTAACCGGCGAGCACGCCCAGGAGCCGGTCGCCGAACTCCTCGTGGTGGATCAGCACCCGTTCGTCCGGCTTCGCCAGCCACCCCGCGAGCGTGGCGTAGAGCTCGGGCAAGCGCTCGGGCCATTCGTCGTGACGACCGATCGGCACGTGCGCGAACGGGATGGCGGCTTCCTCGTACGCATGGAGGTTGTGCGGCGAGTCGAGCATCGAGAGGATGTGGGTGAAGCCGTGGCCGATCAACCAGATCAGCTCTTCCTGGCGCCGTACCTTGCGGTGATTGCGGGCGAACCCGCCCGGCCGCTCGGACGCCGCCAGCCGCTCCTTGATGATCCAGCAGAACGCCCGCGGTTCGAGTCCCTGCGCCCAGCGACCCTTCACGCCACCGCCTCCGCGTCGATCGCGTGCATCAGGTCGAGGAGCCGGAGCGCGTCGGCGACCGCGCCGACGTCGTGTACCCGCACGATGGGCGCGCCGTGGTCGACGCACCAGACCGCGGCGGCGAGCGTGCCGTCGTCGCGCGCCGCGAGGTCGTCGCCCAGGAGCTTGGCGATGAACGTCTTGCGCGAGGGTCCGACGAGCACGGGGACGTCGAGGCGGTCGACGAGCTCGCGCAGGCGCGCCAGCAACGTGAGGTTGTGCCCACCGGTCTTGCCGAAGCCGATCCCCGGATCGGCGCAGAGGGACGCGGGGTCGACGCCCGCTTCACGCGCGCGGGCGAGCCGGGCGGCCAGGAAGTCGCCGACCTCGACCACGACGTCGTCGTACGACGGGGCGTGCTGCATGGTGCGGGGGTCGCCCTGCATGTGCATCACCACCAGCCCGGCGCCGGCGTCGATCACCACCCGGAACATGTCGGGGTCGGCGCCGGCGGCGACGTCGTTGACGATGGTCGCCCCCGCCTCGAGCGCGGCGGCGGCCACGGTCGCCTTCCGGGTGTCGACGCTCACCGGGACGCCGGCGGTTGCCGCGAGCCGGCGGACGACGGGGAGGACGCGCCGGCGCTCCTCGGCCTCCTCGACCGGTTCGGCCCCCGGTCGGGTGGACTCCCCGCCCACGTCGAGCACGTCGGCGCCCGCCGCCACCAGGGCCATGCCGTGGGCCACGGCCGCATCCGGATCGAGGTACCGGCCGCCGTCGGAGAAGGAGTCGGGGGTGACGTTGACGATGCCCATCACCGCAGGACGTTCCCCGCAGACGGACGACCAGGCGAACACGGACCGCAGGATACCGGGATCCCGCGGTGGGCGCGAGCGTCCGGAATGGGACGTTTTGCCGGTTAGAGACGGTTCCCCGGATAGGTGATGAGGCTCATCGCCTCGGCCCGGGTCGCGGGGTTGCTCTTGAAGAGGCCCCGCACCGCGTTCGTGATCGTGAGGGACCCAGGCTTCTTCACTCCGCGCATCGACATGCAGAAGTGCTCCGCCTCGATGAGCACGAGCACCCCGCTCGGCGACAGGACCTCGACCAGCGCGTCGGCGATCTGGGTCGTCAACCGCTCCTGTACCTGCGGGCGCTTCGCGAAGCCGTCGACCAGCCGCGCGATCTTCGACAGGCCGGTGATGCGGCCGTCGGCGCCGGGGATGTACGCGACATGCGCGCGCCCGGCGAATGGGATGAGGTGGTGTTCGCACATGGAATGCAGCGGGATGTCGCGGACCATCACCATCTCGTCGTGCTCGGCCTCGAACGTGACGGTGAGATGGTGCGATGGGTCCTCGCGCATCCCGGCGAAGATCTCCTCGTACATCTTGGCGATGCGCAACGGCGTGCGGACCAGACCGTCGCGGTCGGGATCCTCGCCGATCGCCTCGAGGATCTCGCGCACCGCGCGCTCGATCCGTTCGACGTCGATGGGCTTCTCGGGCGCGGCGCCGTCGGAAGCCGGTTGGATGATGCTGGCGTCGGTCACGCGGATCCTCCCGAGCGACGCGGTGCGTCGGACTGCGTCGCCGCCGCCGCGTTGTTGCGACTCGGAGCCGGTGTCGCGCCCTCCGGCCGCACACTCGCGCGCGGGTCGGCGACATCGCCGGCCTCCCACATGTGCACGTCGGCGAACAGCTCCTGCACGCGCTCGGCCTCCAACGTCTCGTGCACCATCAACTCGCGTGCCACCCGGTCGAGGACCTCCCGGTTGTCGACGAGCACGCGCTCGGCCGCCGCGTGCGCGGAGTCGATCAGCGTCCGCACCTCGGCGTCGATGGTGGCTGCGACCTCGTCGGAGTAGTCGGGGGTGCTGGTGAAGTCGCGACCGAGGAACACCTCGCCCTGTGGGTGACCGAACCGCATCGGCCCGAGCGAGTCGCTCATGCCGTACTCCGTGACCATCTGCCGGGCGATGGTGGTGGCGCGGTCGATGTCGTTCTGGGCGCCGGTGGTGGGATCGGCGAAGATCAGCTCCTCGGCCGTGCGCCCGCCCAGCAGCATCGCCAGCTCGTCGACCAGCTCACTCCGGCTCACCAGGAACTTGTCCTCGGTGGGCAGCGTAAGCGTGTACCCGAGCGCGCGACCGCGCGGGATGATCGAGATCTTGTGCACCGGGTCGGTGTTGGGCAGCGCGTGCGCCACCAGCGCGTGACCGCCCTCGTGGTAGGCGATGACCCGCTTCTCGCGGTCCGAGATCAACCGGCTCTTGCGCTCGGGGCCCGCCATCACGCGGTCGATGGCCTCTTCCAGCTGCGGGAGCCCGATGAGCTTGAGGTTGTGGCGCGCCGAGAGCAACGCGGCCTCGTTCATCAGGTTGGCGAGATCGGCACCGGTGACCCCGGGGGTGCGGCGCGCGATCACGTCGAGGTCGACACCGGGCGCGAGCGGCTTCTCCTTGCCATGCACCGCGAGGATCGCCTTGCGCCCCTCGAGATCGGGGCGGTCGACCACGACCTGGCGGTCGAAGCGACCCGGGCGCAGCAGCGCGGGATCGAGGATGTCGGGACGATTGGTGGACGCGAGCAGGATCACGCCCTGCTTCTGATCGAAGCCGTCCATCTCCACCAGCAGCTGGTTGAGGGTCTGCTCACGCTCGTCGTGTCCGCCGCCGAGCCCCGCACCGCGGTGTCGTCCGACCGCGTCGATCTCGTCGACGAACACGATCGCGGGAGCCGCCGTCTTCGCCTGTTCGAAGAGGTCGCGTACGCGCGATGCACCGACACCGACGAACATCTCCACGAAGTCGGACCCGCTGATCGAGAAGAACGGCACACCGGCCTCGCCGGCGACCGCCTTGGCGAGCAGCGTCTTGCCGGTACCCGGCGGCCCGTAGAGCAGCACGCCTTTCGGGATCTTGGCGCCCATCTGCTGGAACTTCGCGGGCGACTCCAGGAACTCCTTGATCTCCTCGAGCTCCTCGACCGCTTCGTCGAGCCCCGCCACGTCGGCGAACGTGACCTTCGGTTGGTCCTTCGACGACGTCTTGGCGCGCGCCTTGCCGAAGCCCATGACGCGGTTGCCACCACCCTGCACCTGCCCGAGCACCCACATGAGCACCAGCGCGAGCAGTACGAAGGGCAGCAGCCCGTAGAGGAGGCTCAGCCATGCGCTCTGGCTCTGGTGGTCGGTGTCGAACTTGCCGACCCGGGCATCGACGACGTCCTGCGTGAGCCGACCGGTGTACTGCGACGGGAAATTGACGGTGTACTCGGTACCGTCCTTCAGCTTGCCGGTGACGGTGTGGTCCTTGTCGTGGATGGTCGCGGACGCGACCTTGCCCGCTTCGAGGTCGCGCGTGTAGCGGTCCAGCGAGATCTGCTCCGGCCCCCCGCCCTTCGTGAGCGCGCGGAAGCCGAAGAAGGCGGCGATGGCCACGACGACCACGACGACGATCACGAGGCTGCGACGCTGCTTGGGCACGGCCACTCCGGAAATACGAGACGGCAGCCGCACCAATCTAGTTGGTCCTCCGGAGTCCCTCTCCCGGGCCCCGGTCACCAGTTCAATGCTCGATTCCGCTGCGCCGTCCCGCCCTCCGGGCGCGGCTGCGCTGCATCTCCGCGGTCAGACCGGTTCCGACCCCGCGTATTCGGCGACGTACGGCAGGTTGCGGTAGCGCTCACCGACGTCGAGGCCGTAACCGACGACGAACGCCGGTGGGATCGTGAACCCGACGTACTTGAGATCGAGGTCGACGCGCTGGAGACCTTCCTTCACCAGGAGCGCGCACACCTCCATCGACGCCGGTGCGCGGGCCGCGAGGTTCTTGCGCAGGTACGCGAGCGTGAGCCCCGAGTCGACGATGTCCTCGACGATCAGGACGTGCCGGTCGGTGAGGTCGAGGTCGAGGTCCTTCAGGATGCGCACGACGCCGCTCGATCGCGTGGCCGACCCGTACGACGAGACGGCCATGAAGTCGAACTCGACCGGGAGGTCGATCGCGCGCGACAGGTCGCTCATGAAGACGAATGCACCCTTGAGCACCCCGACGAGCAACGGCGGCCGGCCCTCGTAGTCGACCGTCAGCTGCTTCCCCAGCTCGGTGATCCGCGACTGCAGCTCTTCCTCGCTGACGACGACGCGTCCGATCGCGCTCCGGTCCACGGCCCGTGAAGCTAGCCGACGTCCAGGAAGAGGCGTCCGGCCTGACGACGCACCGCGCGCCCCCCCGCGAGCTCCGTCCCGCGCCCGTCACCGGCCGCGACCGCGAGCACGCGCTCGACCTCGAGCGACGACGGCGGCGGCGCGCCGACCCACTGCCGCACCGCGCGGCGCGCCAGTGGCAGGGGGAGCCCGGCCAGGGCCCGCGCCGACGGTGGGTCGGCGTCGGGCCAGGCGCGGGTCGCCAGCGCGTCGAGGTACTCCGATTCTGAACGGAGGATGTCGGCCTGCCGGGCGAGGACCGGCACCAGGTCTCGCTCCGCCAGTGCGGACAGCATCGGCAACACGTCGTGACGGATCGCGACCCGACGGAAGGCGCGGTCATCGTTCATCGGGTCGGTCAGGACGCTCAGGCCCAGTGCCTCGCACAGCGCACGGGTCTGCTCGCGCCGGTACCCGAGCAGCGGTCGGACCACGTGCCCGTGCCGGGGCGCCATCCCCGCGAGCCCGGAACCCGCCGAACCCCGCAGCACGTTGAGCAGGACGGTCTCGGCCTGATCGTCGGTGGTGTGGCCGACCAGCACCGCCGCGGCGTCGAGCTCGACCCGGGCCCGCTCGAGCGCCTCGTACCGGGCCTCCCGGGCGCGCGCCTCGAGGTTGGGTCCCGCGGTCACCGGCGCCCGCACCGCCCGGACCTCACCACCTAGCCGCGCCGCGACTGCTCCGACCGCCGCCGCTTCCCCGCCGCTTCCGGCTCGCAGCGCGTGATCGACGTGCACCGCGATCGGGGCCAGGCCGGCGTCGGCCGCGAGCGCGAGGAGGGCCACCGAGTCGGCCCCACCCGAACACCCCACGACGACCGGCGCGACCAGGCCGCGCACCTCGGTCGCGAACGGTTCGCGCCACGGCGCCAGTGGATCCACCGCCGACGCGGTGGCCGGGATCACGTCGCGCCGTCGACCCGGGCGAGCCACTCGTTCGGACGGCTGAGCTCGTCGATGGTGGGCAGGAACTCCGGGCCGCGCCACGCGGCGTCGATGGCGCGGGGGCCCGCCTCGCGCTCGACCGCGGCGATGAAGGTCTCCCCCACCTCGTACTGGCGCATCTTCGACTCGAGGCCGACCAACTTCTGTAGGAAGGCGGCCATCCCCGCGCTCTGCCGGCGGGCGTGGAGCACGCGCGCCATGCGCGCCTGACCGGCGACGTGCTCGCGCCCGAGCTGGTTCATCACGCTGTTGCCGTGGCCCTCGAGCAACGACATGAGGGCCTGCACGTTGGCGAGGGCGCCGCGCTGCTCCTCGCTGGCGAGCAGCGCGACGAGACCGCCGTCGTCGAGCGGGTTGCGCCCGCTGCGGAACTCGTCGGCCGCGCGGGCCAACGCCTGCACCAGCCGGCGGGGGTCCGGATCGATCGACGACAACGTGCTCTCGACCAACGACAGGTAGTAGGGCTTCATCCAGGGCACCCCGGTGAACTGCGCCCGGTGGGTGACCTCGTGGATGGCGATCCAGAGGCGGAAGTCGCGGGGGCGGAACGCGAACCGCTTCTCCAACGAGAGGATGTTGCCGCCGACGTAGTAGACGGCGTCGGCCGCGGCGTCGTCGTCGAGCACCAGCAGGTCGTACTGGCCGAGCACCCGCTGGGCGAGGTAGCCGAGGAGCACCCCGGTCTCGGTGCCCGCCACCCGGCGGCCGATGGGCGCGACCCGGCTGCCGGCCATGCGTTCGCCGACTCGCGCGGTGAGCGGCGCCAGCAGGCGGCGCATCGACGAGACGTTGGCCGAGACCCACGACGCGCGGTCGACCACCTGCGCCCGCGCCGGGCCCGGCGGCCGCAGGCCGGTGTAGTCGGCGACGAGCGACTCCGCCTGGGCCGTGACCGCATCGAAGTCGTCGCGCAACGAGCCGGCCAGGTAGGAGGCGGCGAGGGGCTCGCGCCCGCTGAACCGGCGGGCGACCCGTTCCGCGAGCGCCCAGTCGATCGGATCGTGGACCGGCGGGGCCGGCGGCGGCTCGGCCACGGCGACGGCCGGGATGTGGGTCACGGGCGGTGGGCCCCGCTCATGAGGACGGGCGACCCCGGTGCTTGGGGCGGATCACCCGGACGTAGTAGCCGACGAGGCTTGCCAGCAGCCAGAGGACGAGGCTGGCGGCGAGGATGAAGCCGATCCAGTAGAACCACTGGAACTTCTGGTTGGCGAGGACGGGCGTCGTCGCCCCGGCCGGTGCGGCCAGGGTGGTCAGCGCGACCAGCGAGAGGGTCACGACATAGACGACGCGGGCACGGGCCGAGTTCACGAGCGGTTCCTCCGGGTCGGGACGACGCGAGCGTAGTTCGCGCTTCCCGGCCCTTCGCTACACGGAGCCGGCGGCCGGATCGCTCTCCTCCGGGGGCAGCGGTGCGCCCAGCGCCTGGGCGATGCGCCGCTTGAGCTCCGGCGGCACGTCGTCGCGGCACTTGGACGAGATCACCTGGCGCAGCTCGATCTCGAAGTCGAAGCCCTGCGCGCACGGCGGGCACTTGTCGAGGTGCCGTCGGATGGTCCAGCGCCGCCAGACGGTCAGCTCGCCGTCGAGGTAGCCGTAGACCCGGTAGATCGCCTTGTCGCAGTCCATGGTGGTGCTCTAACCCCCCGCAGTACCGGCGGCTTCGGGTGCCGGCGACGGCACCGTCGGGATCAAGCCGCGCTCGCGACCGAAGTCCCACAACCGCTCCTGGAGCTGCTTTCTTCCACGGTGCAGCCGACTCATGACCGTGCCGATGGGCACATCCATGATCTCGGCGATCTCCTTGTAGGAGAAGCCTTCGACGTCGGCCAGCAGCACCGCCATCCGGAACTGCTCCGGGAGCGCCTCGAGCGCCTCCTTCACCACCTCGTCCGGGATGCTCTCGAGCACCTCCGCCTCGGGAGTGCGGCCCGCCTCCGCCGCCTCGAGCCCGCCCAGGCGGCGGTACAGGAAGAAGTCCTCGGTGTCGTCGAGGTCGACCTCGTCGGGGCGACGCTTCTTGGCGCGGTACGAGTTGATGAAGGTGTTGGTCAGGATCTTGTAGAGCCAGGCCTTGAGGTTGGTCCCCTCCTTGAACCCACCGAACCCGCGATAGGCGCGCAGGTACGTCTCCTGCACGAGGTCCTCGGCATCGGACGGGTTGCGCGTCATGCGCAGCGCGGCGGAGTAGAGGGCCGACATGTACGGCATGGCGAGCTCGGCGAACTCGGCCTGGTCTGCCATGGAGCCAGGCTACCCAGCCCGGCGCCGGCGCGTTCATCGAGGCGCGCTCATCGGGTGGCGTTCACCGATGCTCGAGCAGACGGTCGACGGACGCGGGCGGTGCCGGCCGGTGGAAGAAGAATCCCTGTGCGAGATCGAAGCCGGCGTCGCGCGCTCGCTCGACCGCCACCTCGTCCTCCACGCCGAGCGCGACCACGCGGAGGTCGATCGAGTGGGCCGCCGCGACCACGTCGGATACGCCTCCGTCCAGGCGGTGGACGACGCTCGAGTCGAGTTTGATCACGTCGAGCGGGAACGCCCGGAGCGGCTCGAGCAGCTCGACGATGGTGTCGCGCAGCTCGGACGGCCCGGCCGCGGTGGCAGCCGCCGTCGCGCCGAAGTCGTCGACCACGATCTCCACGCCGAGGTTGCGCAGCGGGGTGAGACGGTCGCGCGCCCGGATCCGGCGGGAGAGGACGGTGCGCTCCGAGACCTCGAAGGCCATGGCATTCGGGCCCGGCACCAGGTTGTCGAGCAACAGGCGCTCGACCCGGCCCGACAGCTCGCGCTTCTCGAGGTGCTCCGCCGAGAGGTTGACCGACACCGTGATCGGACGTTCGGGATGCGCGAGTCGCCACTCCCCGGCGCGGCGCGCCGCTTCGATCACGACCGACCACCCGATGCGCACGAGGAGCGCGCTGTCGTCCGCATCGACGAGGAATTCGTCCGGGGTGAGCAGCCCGCGGTCCGGGTGGTCCCACCGGAGGAGCGCCTCGACGTACACGGGCGCCCACGATTCGAGCTCCACGATCGGCTGGTAGAGCCGGATCAGCTCACCGCAATCGAGCGCGCGTTGCAGGTCCGATTCGGCGGCGACGTCTTTGCGCCGGTCCATCGCAGGTCCTCCGACCGGGATGCCCCCTCCCCGGTGTCAGAGGATCGGCGTGACCGGGACCTCGCTTGAGCCGGGTGCCGCCGCGACCGTGCTCAGGCTTGGTTCGCGTCGAGGTCGGCGAGACGCCGAGCGACCGTCGCCAGGAGCTGCTGTGACAGCTCGGGCACCTCGGCGAGCAGGCCCGCGAACTCCCGCTGGCCGATGACCTCGATGGCCACCGGTGTCTTGGCCACGACCGTGGCCGTCCGCGGCCGGTGGTCGAGCAGCGCGATCTCACCGACGTACGAGCCGGCGCCGCGCTCGGCCACCACCTTCCCGCCCTGGCGGACCTCGATCTCACCGCTGAGCACGATGATGAACTCGTGACCGGGCTTGCCCTCCTGGGTCAGCACCGTGCCCTCGGGCTCCTCGAGGTAGGTGGCGAGCTGGGAGATCAGGCGGAGCTCCTTCTTCGAGAGCCCGGAGAACAGGGGGACGTTCGCGAGCTGCTCGTCGATGCGTTCGTGCCGATCCATACCACTCCTCCTCGTACCGGTCCGCAGTCTGCCCCAAAACACGGACGTGCGCCCGCGAACGCCCGAGCCCGGCTCAGGTCGCGTCGATCTCGCCCGCCATGCCGCTCGGGAGGTGGAGCACGCACACGTAGGTGTACTTGCCGGGCGCCGGCACGTCGTACGTGTAGCTGCGCGCGGCGACGGCGGGCCCCTGCTTGGTCTTGGGTGGCAACCAGCCGGTGTTGAGGTACACGCCCTGGGCGAGCGTCTGGGGCGACGGGCCCGGGACCGCGCTCATGACGTTCGGCGCGATGGGCACCGTGGGCACCAGCGGACCGCCGAAGCTGGCGGTGTGCGGCGCGGACGAGTTGTTCACGAACGTGACGTGGTCGCCGGCCTTGACGTTCTTCGGCGTCGGCGCGAACGCGAGCACGTCGGTGTGCGCGGTCGACGCGCCCAGCTCCACGTTGTAGGTGGTCGAGCCGTTGGAGTTCTGGGTCTGCTTCGGCTTCGCCGCCAGCAGCTTCCGCTTCGCGGCCTCACCCTCGGCGAGGTACTTCTTGGTCTCGGCGTTCCCCGCCTTGGTGATCTTCGGTTGCGAGTCCTGCGCGCCGGTCGTGACCTGGAGCGTGCCCACCATGTTGGGGTGCAGCACGCAGTAATACGTGTACGTGCCCGGGTTCGCGAACGACATGGAGAACTTCTGGACCTCCGAGGTCTGTCCGAGGGGCAGGACGCCGGAGTTCACCAAGGTGGTGCCGTCGTACGGACCGGTGGCCGGAGTGGGCGTGAACAACGACGGGTCCTTGTCGACGCTCGGCGGGTCGGTACCCGGTGGCACGAAGGTGACGGAGTGCGGCTCCGGCCCCGCGATCTCCCAGGTCACGGTGGTGCCGGTCGCGACCTCGAGCGTCTCGGGGAGGAACTCGAGCACCGCGATGTTCGGGTCCTTCGGATCGTTCACGCCACCGATCACCGAGACCTGACCCGGCAGCGCCTGCTGCGGCGCGGCCGCGGTGACGGGCGCAGCGAGCGCGACGAGTGCTGCCAGGGCGAGCGCGACGACGAGTGCCGAACGCAGGCGAAGAGAGCCGAACTTCACGGGACCGAGACCTCCGGGATGCGAGCCCGGGAACCTACCGCGGCGCGCGGGCGCGTC
>DATBBL010000014.1:0-6153 GCA_036271015.1 Acidimicrobiia bacterium | reverse complement strand
ATGCGAGGGGATGGTGGAGTACGCCTTCCCCATGCCGACCGTGATCGTGGCGAGCATCCTCGGTGTCCCCGCTGCTGACCAGGGCATGTTCTGCGACTGGTTGGTCAAGATCGTGGAGACGGCCGGGGTCGATCCGAAGGGGGCGGTCAAGGCGAACCAGGAGCTGTACGCGTACCTCGGCGTGCTCCTCGAGGCGCGACGGTCCGAACCACGCGACGACCTCCTGTCGTTCCTGCTCGACGCGACGCTCGAAGACCGACCGCTCACCCGTGAGGAGCATCTCGGCATCGCCGCGCTGCTCCTCGTCGCGGGAATCGACACGACGGCGAACACGCTCGGCATGGCGCTGTGGCACCTCGCCCGCGACCTCGACGCGCAACGAGAGCTGCGCCGCCGGCCCGAGTTGCTG
Source organism: Acidimicrobiia bacterium (assembly GCA_036271015.1). GTDB lineage: Bacteria > Actinomycetota > Acidimicrobiia > IMCC26256 > DASPTH01 > DASUAS01. The sequence continues at coordinate 5,744 of DATBBL010000014.1, read as the reverse complement.
GGCACCGCGGTCGAGGAGTTCCTCCGGGCGTACAGCCCGGTGTCGATCGCGCGGATCGTCACCACCGAGGTGACCGTCGGCGAGTGCCCGATCGCCCGCGACGACATGGTCCTCCTGTCGCTGCCGTCGGCCAACCGCGACGACCGCAAGTACGAGGACGCGGACAAGATCGTGCTCGACCGCGCCATCAATCCGCACGTCGCGTTCGGGCTGGGCGTCCACCGGTGCCTCGGCGCGCACATCGCGCGGATGGAGCTCCGGGTGGGGCTCGAGGAGTTCTTCGCCGCAGTTCCGGAGTTCCGGCTCGTCGATCCCGACGCCGTCACGTGGAAGCCGGGTCCGATCCGCGGCCCGAGGGAGTTCGTACTCGAATTCTGATCACCCGTTGACACGGGTGATCACCCGACGAAAGGAACACCATGCTCGCTGCGCACCTGGAAGACGGGGTGGTCCGGGTCGACGACGTCCCGATGCCCGAACCCGGGCCGGGGGAGGCGCTCGTGCGGATCAATGCCGCCGGGGTGTGCCACTCCGACCTCCACATCGCGCGCGGAGACTGGGTGGGCCTCCCCGCGACCTCGCCGCTCGGTCACGAGGGGATCGGTGTCGTGGAGGCGCTCGGACCCGGCGCCGAGGAGTTCGTCGCCGTCGGTGACCGGGTGATCCTCGGGCTGGGTGGCGCGGGTGGCGCGTACTGGTGCGGGGCGTGTCGCCACTGCCTCGCCGGACAGACGCGGCTCTGCGTGCACACCCGCGCGTTGATGGGGACCTTCGCCGAGTACCTCGCGGTGTGGGCGCCCGCCCTGGTGAAGATCCCGGACGGGTTGAGCGACCACGAGGCGCCGTTGGCGTGCGGAGGGCTCACGGCGTACGGCGCGGTGAAGAAGCTGCTCGCCCACCAGGTCGTCCCCGGCCGACCGATCGCGGTGATCGGCGCCGCCGGTGGGCTCGGGCACTACGCGGTGCAGATCGCGACCGCGTTCGGCTACGAGGTCGTCGGCGTCGACGTCGGACCCGAGCGACTCGACTTCGTCAAGTCGCTGGGCGCCTCGATGGCGCTCGACGCGAGCGACGCGCTCGACGTCGTGCGCGCCGAGTACGGCGGTGTCGACGCCAGCCTCGTGTTCTCCGCGAAGATGGCCGGCTTCCGGCTCGGCTTCGACGTCCTCGGGCCGCGCGGTCTCATGGTCTGCGTCGGGTTGCCCGCGACGAGCGAAGGCAACATCGAGCTGAACCCCTTCGCGTTCTTCGCCAAGGGCGCGACGATCATGTACTCGGCGGTTGGCACGGTGGAGGACATGCGCGAGCTCGTGCACCTGGCCGATGTGGGGAAGGTGCGGAGCCACGTATCGCGTACGGCGTCACTTTCGGAGCTGCCTGCCGTCTTCGACGAGCTCGAGCAGGCGCAGTACCTCGGTCGGGCCGTGGTGACCGACATCGGGGGGTAGCGATGAGCGCGACCGAACCGAGCTTCTGCCGCCTCTGCACCGCGTTGTGCCCGATCCTCGTGACGGTGGAAGACGGCCGCGCGGTGGAGGTGCACGGTGACCGCGACGCGCCTCTGTTCGGTGGCTACACGTGCCCGAAGGGGCGGGCGCTCCCGGAGATGCACTCGAGTCCCGAACGACTCCTCCACAGCCTGAAGCGGCGGGCCGACGGATCGCACGAGGTGATCTCGAGCGACCAGTTGATCGCGGAGGCCTCGGAGCGTCTGGCCGACGTCATCGACCGTCACGGTCCCGAGTCGATCGCGCTGTACGTCGGCACGTCGAACATCGCCTACCCGACCATGGGCGGGATGGCCGCCGCGCTGCTGCAAGCGATCGGGTCGAGCATGTTCTTCTCGGCGGCGACGATCGACCAGCCGGGTGTGATCATCGCCGACGCGGTGCACGGCCGCTGGCTCGGTGGGCGCAACCGCTTCGAGGAGGCCGACGCGTGGCTCTTCGTCGGCACCAACCCGATCATCTCGAAGCAGTACCTCGCTCAGAACCCTGCGCAGCAGCTGCGTCGCGCCATCGACCGCGGGATGAAGCTCGTGGTGGTCGATCCTCGTCGCAGCGAGACGGCCCGGCTGGCGCACGTGCACCTCCAACCCCGTCCGGGCGAGGACGCCACGCTCGTCGCCGGCATCCTCCACGTCCTGCTGGCCGACGGCCTCGTCGACGAGGCCTTTCTCGGTGAGCACGTCGACGGTGTCGAACGTCTGCGTCGTGCCGTCGAGCCGTTCACCGCGAAGTACGCAGCGGCTCGCGCTGATGTTCCGCCCGACGACCTCGTCGAAGCAGCCCACATCCTCGGCGCCGCGAAGCGCGGCGGCACCGGTGGCGGCACCGGCGTCAGCATGACCGGCGGCAGCCTCGTGTCGTACCTGTTGCTCTGCATCAACTCGGTACGCGGCTTCTGGGCACGCGAGGGTGAGCGGATCGAGCGGCCGAACGTGCTCCTGCCGGCGAACAAGGCACGAGCGCAGGCGTTCGCTCCCGTGCCCGCATGGGGATTCGGCAACCGGCTCCGGACCCGAGGACTCGGGCAGACGATCGCCGGCCTCCCGACCGGCGCGCTCGCGGAGGAGATCCTGGCCCCGGGGCGCGGACAGATCCGCGCGCTCCTCAACGTCGGCGGGAGTCCCATGATGGCGTGGCCCGATCAACGCCGGACTCAGGAAGCGCTCGCCGACCTCGACCTCTTCGTCACCACCGACGTCTGGTACTCGGCGACGGCACGTGCCGCCGATTACGTCGCGGCGACGAAGATGACGCTCGAGACGCCGGCCATGACGCAGGTCACCGAGGGGATCAAGTACCACCACATCGGCTACGGGTTCTCCGAGCCGTATGCGCAGTACACGCCGGGCATCGTCGACCCGCCCGACGGGTCGGACCTGATCGAGGACTGGCAGCTCTTCTACCGGATCGGGCAACGCCTCGGTCTCGCGATGAAGTGGACGAACGTCTTCGGCTCACCCCGAGGCCACCTCGAAGCACCCATCGAGCAATTCGAGCTCGACATGGAGCACGAGCCGACGACCGACGACCTCTTCGAGCTCATGTGCCGAGGTTCGAACGTCGAGCTCGACGAGGTCAAACGACACCGTCACGGCCACGTGTTCGAACGCTGCCAGCAGCAGCTCGTCGCGCCCAAGGAAGAGGGCTGCGAAGCTCGTCTCGACGTCGGCAACGAGACGCTGCTCGCGGAGCTGGACGCGGTCCGCGCGCCACGGCCCGCGGCAGCGGGGCGACCGCATCCCGATCGGTCGTTCGTGCTGATCGGGCGGCGCGAGAACCGCGTCATCAACTCCACCGGGCGCAACCTCCCCGGCCTGATGCACGGCCGGGCGTACAACCCCGCCTTCGTGCACCCCGGCGACCTCGCGGAGCTCGGTCTCACCTCGGGGGACGTCGTCGAGATCCGCTCGCCCCACGGCACCGTGGTCGGAGTCGTCGAGAGCGACGGCGATCTGCGTCGCGGAGTGGTCGCCATGAGCCACGGGTTCGGTCGCAACCCCGGTGAAGCGGAGGATCCTCACCTCGACGGAGCCAACACCAACCGCCTCTTTCGGACCGACGTCGACGAAGACCCGATCACCGGCATGCCCCGCATGGGCGCGCTCCCCGTCACGCTCGCCCCGGTGCGCGCATGACGAAGCTCGAGCGCAACCTGGAGCGTCGCGGCGACTGCGACACCCTCGACTCGGCACCCGAGCTCGTCGGCGACGCGCCACCGAGATCGCTCGCGCGCGCGGTCCACCAGGCCTGGACGTCGTTCGCCCGCGACGGGGATCCGAGCTGTGAGGCGCTCGGCCAGTGGCCGCCGTTCTCGCCGGACACCGGTGCGACGAAGGTCATCGATGTCACGGCGTCGATCGAGGACTCACGCCACGCCCCCCTCGTCTCGATGTGGCACGCCCGAGAGCCGCAACCGATCAACCACGGGACTGGGTGATGACCGAACTCGACGAGGACGTCGCCGCGCAGTTCGTGAGCACGCTCCAGGACTGGGTGAAGCGCGAGGTCCTGCCGTGCGCAGCCGAGTACGAGAAGGCAGACCGCTACCCGGAGCACCTCGTCCGGCAGATGAAGGACTTCGGGCTGTTCGGCGCTCGGATCCCCGCCCAGTACGGCGGCCTCGGCGTCGACGTCCGCACGTACTCCCGCATCATCGAGGAGCTGGCGTACGGCTGGATGTCGTTGGCCGGCATCCTCAACACGCACACCATCGCCGCCACCCTCGTCCACCGCCACGGGACGGACGACCAGAAGCAGCGACTCCTCCCCGACATGGCCACCGGCGAGCGGCGAGCGGCCTTCAGCCTCAGCGAACCCGACGCCGGCAGCGACACCAGGGCGATCCGGTGCCAGGCGGTCCGCGACGGCGACGAGTACGTCGTGAACGGCACCAAGATGTGGGTCACCAACGGTGAGCGTGCCGCGATCGTCGCGCTCGCGGCGCGCACCGACGAAGGAGTCACCTGCTTCATCGTGGAGAAGGAGCCCGGCACGACGTCGGGTGGGATCACCGTCTCCCGGCACATCGAGAAGCTGGGGTACAAGGGCCTCGAGACCGTCGAGATGTCCTACGTCGACCATCGCATCCCCGCGAGCGCGGTGCTCGGCGGCCCCTCGGGCGTGGGGAAGGGGCTGCACTACATCCTGGGCTCACTCGAGCTCGGACGGATCAACGTCGCGGCACGGGCACTCGGCGTGGCCCGAGCCGCGCTCGATGCGTCGATGAACTACGCGCAGCAGCGGGAGACGTTCGGAGTCCCGATCATCGAGCACCAGGCCATCGCCTTCAAGCTGGCCGACATGGCGACGAAGGTCGAGGCCTCCCGCTTGCTGGTCTACTCCGCCGCCGACAAGTTCGAGCGTGGTGACCGCGCCGATGTCGAGGCCGGCATGGCCAAGCTGTTCGCCTCCGAAACCGCGCTCGAGGTGGCGACGGAGGCGATGCGCATCCACGGTGGATACGGCTATACGACGGACTTCCCCGTCGAGCGGTACTACCGGGACGCGCCACTGATGATCATCGGGGAGGGCACCAACGAGATCCAGCGGATGGTGATCGCTCGCGGTCTCGTCGCCCGATGGAACGAGGGTCGGTCATGACCGAGCAACGCGAACACCGACGGACCCGCGCGCTCGACGAGGAGACGATCGAGGAGGTGCGCGCCCGCATCGGCATTCCGCAGCGCAGCCGCCAGAAGCCGCACATCGACGTCGTCACCGCCGACACCATCCGCCACTACGCGCTCGGCTACGGCGACGACAACCCGCTCTACTGCGACCCCGACTACGCGGCGACGACGAGCTGGCGCGGCGTCATCGGGTCGCCGATGTTCGCGTCGGCGGCGGGCGCACCCGTGGCGGTCGAGTGGACGCCGGAGCAGACGGAGGCGATGCGCGGCGGCGACCCGCTCGGTGGCATGGGCCAGTACATGTGCGGCGAGCGGTGGGTGTTCGCCAAAGCGGTTCGCCCGGGGATGCGGATCACGAAATCCCAGTTCCTGGACAGTGCCGACCTGAAGCACAGCGAGTTCGCCGACGGCTTCGGCGCGCTCGTCTCCCACCGGGTCGAGTTCCGCGATCGCGCCACCGGCGATCTCGTCTCGACGCGTTACATCGACTTCTGGCACGCGGAACGCGACAAGACGCGTTCGAGCGGGAAGTACCGAAACCTCACCAAGCACGTGTACTCCGCCGACGAGCTCGCCGAGATCGACCGTCTCTACGACGACGAACTGG
>DATBBL010000013.1:0-5704 GCA_036271015.1 Acidimicrobiia bacterium | reverse complement strand
AGCACCGCGGTGCCTTTCGCGAACATGATCACGCTCGGAGTGCAGGACTTCCAGCGTGAGCGGGACTTCTATCAAGCCCTGGGATGGCCGATCGCGTTCGATTCCGACGACTTCGTCGCCTTCGAGCTCCGGGGCGCCCTCCTCACCCTGTTCCCGCTGGAGAAGCTGGCCGCCGACAGTCGGGCGCGTCCCGAGGTCGGCCAGGGGGGCATCCGCTTCAGCGTGATCATCACCGTGGACTCGCCGGACGAGGTCGACCAACTCGCCGATCGTGTCGTCGCCGCCGGAGCTGTCCTCACCAAGCCGCCCGTCGAGGCGGAGTTCTTCGAAGGTCGGGACGCGTACTTCGCCGATCCCGAAGGCAACTTCTGGGAGATCGCGTATGCGCCCGCCGACAACCCCGTGGTGATCGCGTCCCGACGCGCCGCCGGGTTCGACTGACCGGGCGTCAGGACTGGTGCTGCTCCGCGAGCTCCTGCAGGAATCGCGGCATCCGGCCGGCACCGAAGTCGTAGTAGCGCACCCAATGCGGCGTGATCGCGATGCGCGCCATCTGGTCGTACATCCCGCGGACGTTCCGCTCGAACTCCGCCGCGGCGTCGGCGTCCATGGTCGTTCTGGCCGCGGCGAGGTACTCGGGCACGACGCCGTCGACGATCTCGACGCGGGCCCGTCCGCGGATGGAAAGGGCTCGCGCCTGGCCGGGCGTGTCGCCGCCATCGATGACGAGGGCGACGTCCGGGCGAATTGACAACGCGGCGACCTTTGGTGCAGTCGTCGCCGTGGCGACCACGGCTTGATCGCCGGTCCAGAAGAACCCGACCTGGATCACCCGCGGGGTCCCATCCTTCCCGGTGTAGGCGAGGTGCGCGGCCGAGGTGGACGTGAGCAGCTCCTGCGCGCCGGTCGTGGACAGCTCGGCCTCGATGTCACCGCGATTCATCGAGTGTCTCCTTCCCTCGGCTGCCGGACGCTACCCACGCACGCCGTGCGCTCAACCCACCTCGATGACGACCTTCACCGCGCCCGACCGTCGGTCGCCGGCGACCCGGAAGGCCTCGCCCGCGTCCTCGAGCGGGAAGCGGTGCGTGATCAGCGAGTCGGGAATCTCGGGTCGGGCCGCGAGCATCTCCGCCGCCAGCAGCATCTCCCGCCGGCCCGCGTGCCCGCAGTAGCCCATCGAGGCCACCAGCGTGACCTCCTTGGTGAGCAGCGCCGAGTACGGCACGTCGAATCCGTCCGAGTGCACCCCGAGGAGCGAGACGGTTCCGCCCGGCTTCACCAATTCCACGCTCCGATGCAGCGCGCTGGGAGACCCCGCCGCCTCCACCACGACGTCGTAGCGCTCGCCACTGACGGGCTCGCCGATGCCGAGCCGCTCGCGGATCGCGTGCTGGTGGGGGTAGCGGGCGTCCATCACGACGACCTCCGCACCCTGGGTCTGCGCGGCGACCGCGGCCAGTTGTCCGATCGAACCGCCACCGACGACGGCGACGCTGCGGTCGGCACCGGCGTGTCCGAGACGCGCCCCGTGCCAGGCGACCGCGGCCGGCTCGGCGAGTGACGCGTTCGACACCTCGAGGCCCGCCGGCACGTCCAGGACCTTGTTGGCCGGCACCTTGAACTGCTCGACCATGCCGCCGTCGCGCATGATGCCGAGGGCCATCGTCGTCGACTGGTGGCAGAGGTTGTTCCGACCCTCGCGACAGAACTCGCACGCGCCGCAGCCGAACTGCCCCTCGACCAGCACCGGTGTGCCGTCGGCCCGGCGGCCGGCGAGCTCGTGCCCGAGGACCCGGTCGGTGCCGAGTCGCAGGTAGTTCAGGTCCGAGGCGCAGATCCCGGCGACGGCCATGTCGAGCACCTCGCCACCGTCGAACCCGGGAGGCTCGTCCACTTCGACCAGCGCCGGCTTTCCATCACGGCCCCGAACTGCCTGCATGGTCGCCTCCTGGAGTTCGTGATCGATCGTGGCACATGTGCTGTCGACACGCGCTGAGGCGAATGCGACGCAGTCGCCGGCGGGCGTGTGACACTTGACGGCGTTCATCGCGGTTTCGGATGCCGGAGGGTATTGGAGGGGTTGTGCGGAGCTTTGTCGCGCCAGTGATCGCGCTCGTCGCGGTTGGCCTACTGGGCGGGATGGGTTCGGGCAGTCGGACCTACACGATGCAATCCAGTTCGATGAAGCCGACGATCAAGGTCGGTGACCCGGTGCACGTCGATCTGGGCGCGAAGTGCTGTCGCCGCGGTGCGATCATCGTCTTCGACCCGCGCCAGGCGTGGGGCCACGCCGCGGTCGCGGCCGATGTCAAGCGGGTCATCGCGCTCCCCGGCGAGACGATCTCGGAGTGCGAACCCGGCGGCGTCTGCATCGACGGGCGCGCCATTCGTGAGCGGTACGTCAAGACTCGTCCGAAGCGAACGTTCTTCCGGGGCATGCCCTCGGGCTGTGCGGCGGAAAGTCCGGCCGACGGATGCACGGTTCCCGCCGGGACGTACTTCGTCATGGGCGACAACCGCAACCAGTCGGCGGACTCGCGGGTGCTCGGTCCGGTCCCATCGAGCGCCCTGATCGGGGTCGTCCGATTGTGACGTTCGCTGCCGGCTGCAGCGCCGAGCCCGCACGCGCCTCAGCCGCGCTGCGTAGGCGCCGAGATCGGATTTCCGCCCCGACCCCTTGACTCTCCGCGGTCACTCTGTCACCGTACGTGAGTACCCACCCGATCTAGAGCGCCGAAGCGCGCCTCGAGCTGCGGGGGCAGAGCCGAGGGCGAGTCGAGCCGTACCGACGGGTCCGTCGCGGCCCGCGGGAGGCACCGAACCATGCCGGCTGCAGCCGAGACCCCGGGCACCCGCGACGACGTGTCGTCCCGACTCGGACTGCTGCTCGCTGCACCCCTGCCGGAAACCAAACCCATCCGGAAGAGATGAGGGAATCACATGGCGAATCCCGGACAACCCACGATCTCGATCGGCGCCAAGAGTGACGCCGTACGCCGGTTGCAGCGGGCGTTGCGTCGAACCCCCAACCTCGGGCTCGTCGTGGACGGAGACTTCGGCCCGGCGACCGACCAGGCCGTGCGCGAGTTCCAACAGGGCGCCAGCCTGGTCGTCGACGGCATCGTCGGGCCCCTCACCTGGGCGGCGCTGCCCGACGGTGGACCGATGCCGACCCTGCAGGAGGGTTCGATGGGCGCCGTGGTCGAAAGCCTCCAAACCGTGCTGACCAATGGCGCGCCCGGGGCCTGGGGCGTCACCCCGCAGGGGATCGACGGCGACTTCGGTCCGCACACCAAGGCGTCGGTCGAAGCGTTCCAAGCGTGGGGTGGCGTGGCGGTCGACGGGATCGTCGGCGACCAGACGTGGTCGGTGTCGCTGCACGCGGCGAGCGCGACGCTCGAGACGGCGGTCGGCCTGCAGTTCGTGATCGGTTGACCGATGCCTGACGAGCGCCCCTACCTCGCTGGTCCGCCACGCGAGATCGAGCTGTCGCCCACGTGGAGTCGACCCCGGTGCAGCCGTCGGGTGCAGGCGGGGGCGGTGCTGAGGCAGCCACGGTGACGTCGAGCACCCAGACCGAGGTCTTCGACGCCGCGCCGCGGCGCGTGAGCGTCCCGGCGGGCAAGAAGGCCGACCTGGTCCTCGAAGGTGGCGGGGTGAAGGGTATCGGCCTCGTCGGCGCGGTCCTGACCTTGCACGAGCAGGGCTACGCGTTCCCGCGTGCCGCCGGGACCAGCGCGGGCGCCATCACCGCCGCGCTCGTCGCCGCGCTGCAGGCCGCGGGCAAGCCGCTCACGCTGCTCGAGCAGTACGTCAACTCGGTGGACTACCCGAGGTTCCAGGCCGAGGAGTGGGTGCAACGCGCCCTCGGTCCGGTCGGGGACGCCGCCGAGCTCCTCATGCACATGGGAATCCACTCGGGGGACTATCTCGTCGAATGGCTCGGCGGGATCCTCGAGGAAATCGGGATCACGACCTTCGAGCAGCTGCGGATGGACGACCCCGGGAGCTCGCTGCCCGACGCGTTCCGCTATTCGCTGATCGTGCACACCGCCGACATCACCCGCCGCAAGGTCGTGCGCCTCCCGTGGGACTACCCCAACTACGGGCTCGAGCCCGGCCGGCAACGCATCGTCGACGCGGTGCGCGCGTCGATGTCGATCCCGTTCTTCTTCGAACCGGTGCGGCTGCACGCGCCCTCGGCCACCTACGACGGTGTGACCTACACCAAGGGATCGGTGATCTGGGTCGACGGCGGGCTGCTGTCGAACTTCCCGGTCGAGGTGTTCGACCGCGGTGACGGCCAACCGCAGCGTTGGCCGACGATCGGCATCAAGCTGTCGGCGCGCGACACGACGATCCCCGCCCGCGGTGCGAGTGGCGACACGATCCACGAAGCGATCGACTGTCTTCAGACCCTGCTCAACAACGCCGACCGCTATTACCTCACGCCCGACAAGGTGGCGCGGACGATCTTCATCGATTCGACCGGCATCACCGCGACCGACTTCGGCATCACCCCCGAGCAACGCGCGACGCTGTTCACCAATGGGCAGCAGTCCGCGTCACAGTGGCTCGAGCAACACGCCGCGCACCCGACCGCGGCCGTCTGACAGTCGCTCCCAGAGCAGCTCTTCGCGTTCGGCATTGAGATGTCGCTGACGTCGGTCGACCTCCTGGAAGAGCTCCGGGCTGCGCTCGACGGCATCGAGCCGCTCCTCGCCGACCGGATCGTCGACATCGAGATGGCTCGCCTGCGCGTGCTCGCCGATCCGGTCCCCTTTCGGCAGGAGTTCGCGTCGCTCGTCGAGTCCGCCGTGGCCGTGGCCGGACCGACGCGCCCAATCTCTGTGCGCGTGTCCCGGACCGGCAGCTCGGCCCGGATCGACGTCGGCACGGAGGGCGACGGCACGCGCCTGGACGACGTGGTCGGCTCGATGACCGTGCCGCTCGCGCCCGGAGGGTCGAGCGCGGCCGACGCCTGAACAACCTGCGTCAGACTGACCGGCGTGTCCGTCCCACCCGCGCCCCCGCCCGACGACCGCGCCGGGAGCCGCGTCGTGCTGCTCCTGGTGCTGGCGACGGGGGCGATGGACGCCGCCTGCCTGCTGCACCTCGGCGTGTTCACCGCCTACATCACCGCGTCGCTGATCCTCGCCGGCGCCAACCTGGTCGACTCTCCGGGCTCGCCCTGGCCCGGACTCGTCGCCGTCGCCGGGTTCATCGTTGGTGCGATCGCGGCCGGCTGGCTCACCCGTCGTGAGGTCGGTCGCCACCGTCTCGTCGAACGCGTGCTGCTGGTCGAGGCCGCGCTGATCGCGGCGGGGGCGGCGGTCGCGGCGTGGCAGGGGATCGAGACCGGTTGGCCGAAGTACGTCGTCATCGCGCTGCTCGCGATCGCGATGGGGTTGCAGACCGACGCCATCCGATTCCTGCACGTGCCCGAGATCCCGATCGCGGCCGCCACGCTCGCGACGGTTGGGGTGGTGGTCGGGCTCACCGGCGAGCACAGCGAGCGCACCGCGCTCCTGCGACGGGTGGGCGTGGTCGCGGCGATCCTGTTGGGCGCGGTGCTCGGGGCGGGACTGGCGCGCTGGGAACCCTGGATCGCGTGGGCCACGATTGCTCTGTTCGTGGCCGGCGTGGGCTTCCTCGCCCGGCGCTCGCTCGCGCCCGGGGCTTCGGGCGCAGCCGCCGCCTG
>DATBBL010000012.1:0-2130 GCA_036271015.1 Acidimicrobiia bacterium | reverse complement strand
CGAGGACACCGGCGAGCCCGACGAACTCGTACACGAAGCACTGCGGTACATCTTCGTCACGCTGTTCGTCGGCCATGACACCGGGTGCTTCACGGTCGCCGAGCGCCACCTCGTGCCAGAGGTCGTACGGCGACCGCTCCCGCGGATCGACCGTATGGGTCGCACCGAACTCTCGCGCGGTGGCCAGGCGCGCCGGGTTGTAGTCGGCGACGGTGATCGGGCTCAGGCCACGTCGGACCAGGGCGGCGATGGCCGAGAGCCCGATCGCGCCGGCGCCGATCACCAGCGGCACCGCCGACGAGTCGATCCCGGAATTGCGCACGTAGTACTCGCCGACCGCGAAGGCATCGACGAGCGCGGCGCGGTCTGCGGCGACATCGGGCGGGACGACGCGCGCGAACACGTCTTGCACCAACATGAGCTCCCCGAATCCGCCGGGCGCGTCGGGACTGCACCCGATGATTCGCCGCGTACTCCCGGTGGTGAGCACGGGCAACGACGTGACGTGCGCACCCAACGGGAACGCGTCCACGTCGACCGAGGGACCATGGCCGATGACCTCGCCGAGGAACTCGTGACCCATCACGATGTCGGCGTCCTCGCGGTAATCCCACATCCCCGTGTCGTCGTCGGCGACTGCCTCCGGGTTGTCCATGAAGTGCAGATCCGAGGCGCAGATCGCGCAGCTCAGCACCTTCAGGAGCACGTGACCAGGGCCCGGTACCGGATCGGCGGTCTCGCGTGTCTCGACCGTGCCCCCTCGCAACACCGCTGCTCTCATCGTCCCAGCCTCCACCCGGTGCGATCGCCGGTCACCGCAACTGCATCTGGCCGCCGTCGAGCATGACGATCGAACCGGTGAGGAACCGTGCCTCGTCGGTGGCGAGCCACGCGATGGGCCGACCGATGTCCTCTTCCGCGTCGCCGAAGCGACCGAGCGGCACCCGACCCATCATCTCCCCGTACTTCGCCGGGTCACGATCGCGGAACGCTGCGAGCTGGTCCGATTCCGCCGCCGGCACCACCAGGATCGCCCGGATGCCGACGGGACCCCACTCCACCGCCGCGCTGCGGGTCAGGTTGGCGATCGCGCCCTTGGCCGCGTTGTACGTCGAGTGGAAGGTCTCGCTGGGGTCGAACTGTGTTCCCGACCCGAAGTTCACGACCAGCCCGCCTGTCTCTTTGAGGTGCGGGTACGCGGCCTTCATCGCCCGGAACGCAGCAAGTGGACCGGTGCGCCACACGAGGTCCATGTCGTCGTCGGTGGCATCGAACAACGACGCGTGCCGGTACCCCTGCGCGTTGTTCACCAGCACATCGAGGCGACCGAACTGCTCGACGGTGGTCGCCACGAAGCGCTCCACATCGGCGGCGACCCCGACGTCAGCCGTGATCGCCACCGCGCGCCCTCCGGCGTCCCGGATCTCGGCACAGAGCTCATCGAGCGGCGCGGCACGACGACCCACCACCGCCACCGCGGCACCCCGCGCCGCGAGCGCCCTGCCCACCCCGCGACCGATGCCCGCGCCGCCACCGGTGACGACCGCGACCTTGCCTTCCAACCCCAGGCCCGTGGGAACCGCGCTCATCCGCTGTCCTCTCGACCGGTCTCCGACGGGAGGTCCGGCGAGCTCAGGCTCGGCCGGAGCAGCTCCACGGCGTCGTCCGCACCGAGCGCGCGCGATCGACGGGCGGCGATGCGCCAGGACGTCCCCGAGCGAACGAGCTCGAACCTCGTATGGCTGACGCGCCACAACTGCGCCTCGCCGGTGTCCGGATCGCTCACGTAGACCCGCACGTACCCCGCGGCCGAGGCGTGGTCGCCGTCCACGTCCACATCGACGACGAGCGGACCCACCGTGTGCGCGCAACGACCGACGATCGCCTGATGACGCTGGTCGAGGACCAAGTGCCGAGCGCCCGCCAGGCCCTCGAACTGCGAGCCGGGTCCGAGATCGATGACCGTGTCCTTGGTGTAGAGGCGGGCGGTCGCATCGGCGTCACCGACGTCGACGGCGAAACCGTAGAGAGTCAGCAGCCGGGTGATGTCGCGCTCGTCCTCGACCCGCTCGAGGCGCGCCGCGAGGTCCGCCACCACCTGCTCGAGCTCCTCCCGCGTAGCGGTCACGC
>DATBBL010000011.1:0-2066 GCA_036271015.1 Acidimicrobiia bacterium | reverse complement strand
CGTCCCCGATGGAGAGGTACGTACGGCTGCTCACTCGTTGCCCGCCACCAGGTAGACGAGCTTGAACTTCCCGATCTGGACCTCGTCGCCCGGCGCGAGGGTGGCCTCGTCGATCCGCTCGCGGTTCACGTAGGTCCCGTTCAACGAGCCCACGTCCCGCAGCGTGTAGGTGCCGTCGACATCGGGGCGGATCTCGACGTGGCGGCGCGACACGGTGATGTCGTCCAAGAAGATGTCGCTCTCCGGGTGGCGCCCGGCCTTGACCACGTTCTGCCCGAGCAGGTACCGGGCCCCGACGTTGGGGCCGCGGGTGACCACGAGGACGCCGGACCCGTGCGGGACGGCCACCAGCGTGACCTCGGGGCCGTCCTCCGACGTCTCCGCGTCGTCCGGGTGCAGGGTGATGGTGGCGTCGTCGCCGTCGGCCAGCAGCGGGTGCCCGCACGAGGAGCAGAAATTGACACCCTCGGGGTTGCGGTGCCCACAGTTGTGACAGAACACGGCGACCACGGTACCGCACCCCGCAGTCGGGTTCTCCTGGCTCGACGCGCCACCGGCACGGCGGTTCAGCCGGCCGTCATGGCCTCGTACGCGGCCGCGTCCAGCAGGCTGGCGGGATCCGCCCCGGGCGCGAGCTCGAGCTCGCAGATCCAGCCCGCGCCGTAGGGATCCTGGTTGATCACCTCGGGTCCTCCGCTCAGCGCGTCGTTCACCGCGGTGACGGTGCCCGACACGGGGGCGTAGAGCTCCGAGACGGACTTGGTCGACTCGATCTCGCCGAGCGCGCCGCCGGCGTCGATCTCGCTGCCGACGTCGGGCAGGTCGACGAACACGATGTCGCCCAGCGCGTCCTGGGCGTAGTCCGTGATGCCGATGCGCACGCGCGTGCCCTCGACGCGCACCCACTCGTGCTCTTCCGAATAGCGCAGGTCTTCGGGGACGTTCACGAGTGGCGACCCTACAAGAAAGCCGAACGCACCCGCGGCGCCGGCTCAGGCCATCATCCGCGTGATCCGCTCGACGTAGGACGCGGCCAAGCGCTCCGAGGCCACCAGGTCGGACGCCTCCGCCCACACGTGCGTGACGGGGTCCTCGGGGTCGGGGACCACGAGCGCCCAGCCGTCGTCGGCCCGCACCTTGATCCCGTCGACGAGGACCAGGTCGGCGCCCGCCTCGGTCAACTGCTCCATCAACGTGCGCATGATCAGGCCCTTCTGCTCCGGCCGCGTCGGGACCTCGTCGTGGAGGATCGGCATGGCGGGCGAACCGGCCACCAGCTCGGACAGCGGGACCGAGCCCCACCCGAGCAGGGCAATGAGGCACGCCAGGGCGGCGGCGGCGTCGAAGGCGGGCAGGAAGGCAGGGAAGGCGTAGCCGCCGCGGCGGTCCGAGGCGAAGGCGACGCCACCCGACGCGGCCGCCTGCTGCAGCGCGGAGTTGGAGAGCCCGCTCCACACCACCTCGATCCCACGCGACTCGCAGGCGCGTTGTGCGTGCACGCTGGCGGTGACGGGCAGCGCCACGCGTCCACCGTCGGGGACCGACGACAGGTGGAGGAAGGCGAGGACCGCTTCGTCGTCGGTGAGCACGTGCCCGGCGTCGTCGATGAGCGTGAGCCGTTCGCCGCCGGCGTCGATCACCGCGCCGAGGTCGGCGCCCGAGCCGCGCACCGCCTCGGCCACGCGCGCCTCGCTCGCCACACGGTCGACCGAGATCATCCCCGGCGTCTGGGCGAAGGGGTTGATGCTCAGCACGTCGGCGCCGATCTTCGACAAAAGGTTCGGCATGACGAAGCTGGCGGCGCCGTAGGAGAGGTCGAGCACGAGCTTGATGGGACGAGCCGTGTCACGTCGCAAACCGAACGCCTCGACGATGTCCGCGGTGTAGTGCTCGATCGCCCGCGGCGAGAACTCGATGTCGCCGATCTCACCCGCGGTCACCCGCCGGAACTCCTCGCGGTGGTACATGCGCTCCACCCGGCGCTGGTCGCTCTCGGACAGGTCGATGCCGTCCTCGTCGAAGAAGCGGATGAGCACCGACTGCGGGTCGTCGGGGCTGAGGCGCAC
>DATBBL010000010.1:0-2737 GCA_036271015.1 Acidimicrobiia bacterium | reverse complement strand
CGATCGACGGCACGCCGACCTGGCGGGCGAGCAGCACGTGCTCACGCGTCTGGGGCATCGGGCCGTCGGTGGCCGCGACCACGAGGATCGCACCGTCCATCTGCGCCGCACCGGTGATCATGTTCTTGATGTAGTCGGCGTGGCCGGGGCAGTCGACGTGCGCGTAGTGCCGGTTGGGCGTCTCGTACTCGACGTGCGAGATGGAGATGGTGATGCCGCGCGCCTTCTCCTCCGGCGCCTTGTCGATCTGATCGAACGCGGTGAAGGAGTTGTTGGTGGGATCGTTCTCGGCCATCACCTTGGTGATCGCCGCGGTCAAGGTGGTCTTGCCGTGGTCGATGTGCCCGATGGTCCCGATGTTGAGGTGCGGCTTGTTCCGCTCGAACTTCGCCTTGGCCATGGCTGTCCCTTACTCCCTTGCTTTCGTGAGCTATTCGCCGCGTACGCGCTTGACGATTTCTTCGGCGATCGACTCGGGCACCTGCTGGTACGAGTCGAATTGCATGGTGTATGTCGCGCGACCCTGGGTGCGCGAACGGAGGTCAGTAGCGTAGCCGAACATTTCTCCGAGGGGCACTTGTGCCTTGATCACGTGAGAGGTGCCCCGCTGCTCCATCCCCTCGACCCGTCCCCGTCGCGAGGACAGGTCGCCGATGACGTCGCCCATGTAGTCCTCGGGCGTCACCACCTCGACGTTCTCGATGGGTTCGAGCAGCACCGGCTTGGCCGCCTTGGCCGCCTTCTTGAACGCCATCGATCCGGCGATCTTGAACGCCATCTCGCTCGAGTCGACGTCGTGGTACGAACCGAAGGTCAGGATGACCCGCACGTCGACGAGGGGGTAGCCGGCGATCACGCCGCCCTCCATCGCCTGCTGGATGCCGGCGTCGACCGCGGGGATGTACTCCCGCGGGATGACGCCGCCGGTGATCTTGTCGACGAACTCGTAGCCGCCGCCGGGGCCGGTGGGCTCGAGCGAGATCACCACGTGGCCGTACTGGCCCTTGCCGCCGGTCTGGCGGACGTAGCGCTCCTCGATCTTCTCGACCGGGACGGTGATGGTCTCGCGGTACGCGACCTGCGGCTTGCCGACGTTGGCGGCCACGCCGAACTCGCGCACCATGCGGTCGACGAGCACGTCGAGGTGCAGCTCGCCCATGCCGCCGATGATGGTCTGGCCGGTCTCCTCGTCGGTCCGCACCTGGAAGGTGGGGTCCTCCTCGGAGAGGGAGCCGAGCGCCTTCCCCAGCTTGTCCTGGTCGACCTTGGTCTTGGGCTCGATCGCCACCGAGATGACCGGCTCGGGGAACTCCATGCGCTCGAGCACGATCGGGTGGGCCGGGTCGCAGAGCGTGTCGCCGGTGGTCGTGTTCTTCAGGCCGACGGCCGCGACGATGTCGCCGGCGAAGACGGCGTCCTTGTCCTCGCGGTGGTTGGCGTGCATCTGGAGGAGACGGCCGATCCGCTCCTTCTTGTCCTTGGTCGCGTTCAGCACCGCGCTGCCGGCGGCCAGCTTCCCCGAGTAGACGCGGAAGTAGGTGAGCTTCCCGACGTAGGGGTCGCTCATGATCTTGAACGCGAGCGCCGCGAACGGCTCGCTGTCGTCGGGATGGCGCTCGAGCTCGCCCTCCAGCTTCAGGTCGGTGCCGGCGACCGCGGGGATGTCGAGCGGGCTCGGCAGGTAGTCGACGACCGCGTCGAGCAGGGGCTGCACGCCCTTGTTCTTGAACGCGGTGCCGCAGAGCACGGGGACCACGTCGCCCGAGACGGTGGCGGCGCGGATGGCGGCGCGCAGGTCCGCGGCGGTGATCTCCTCCTCGGACACGTACTTCTCGAGCACGTTCTCGTCGTACTGGCTGACCACGTCGATGAGCTGGTGGCGCCAGTGCTCGGCGTCGTCGGCGAGCGAGGCGGGGATGTCGACGGTCTCGAAGCTCTCGCCCATGCCGTCGTCCCACACCAGCGCCTTCATGGCCAGCAGGTCGACGACGCCCTGGAACTCGCTCTCGGCCCCGATGGGCAGCTGGACGACCGCCACGTTGGCGTCGAGGCGGTCCTTGATCATGTCGAGGCAGCGGAAGAAGTCGGCGCCGATGCGGTCCATCTTGTTGACGAAGCACATCCGGGGGACGTTGTACTTGTTGGCCTGGCGCCAGACGGTCTCGGTCTGGGGCTCCACGCCGGCCACGGCGTCGAAGACCGCCACCGCGCCGTCGAGGACGCGCAGCGACCGCTCCACCTCGACGGTGAAGTCGACGTGACCGGGGGTGTCGAGGATGTTGATCCAGGTGTCGCGCCACTTGCAGGTGGTGGCGGCGGACGTGATGGTGATGCCCCGCTCCTGCTCCTGGACCATCCAGTCCATGACGGCCGCGCCCTCGTGCACCTCGCCGATCTTGTAGGTGCGGCCGGTGTAGTAGAGGATCCGCTCGGTCGTGGTGGTCTTGCCTGCGTCGATGTGCGCCATGATCCCGATGTTGCGGACGCGCGCGAGCGGCACCTCCCGGATCACCGGGCCGCCCTTCGTCTTGACCTGAGTCTCTTGTGCAGCCATCTCTTCGATTCTCTTCTTCTCATCTCCCCCGGGGGGCCGGGGAGAGCGAACTCCAAGTAAACGTTGTCGACCGATCAGGTGTTCCCCTGATGGGAAAACCGACGAGGCGGGCGCCGGGGACGGACGGTGACCGCTCGTGCAGTCGGCCCCGCCGAGCGAGACCCGCCCCGGAGGGGCGGCTTT
>DATBBL010000009.1:0-2093 GCA_036271015.1 Acidimicrobiia bacterium | reverse complement strand
GGCCTCGATCTCGTCCGGTGCGAGCCGCCCGAGCAGGTCGGCGAGGGCCGCGACCTTCTCCGAGCGGGCGCGCGTCGACGTGACCGCGTCCGATGTCGTCACCACCTCCGCCAGCAACACCGCGTCAGTGTGCCCGATTGCGGTCAGTCTTCGTGGACGAGCTGCTCGAGCAGCGCGCGTGTCCGCGCGCGCGACGCCTTGCGGTCCGCACCCACGGGGAAGATCGCGGCCCACACGTCGGTCGCCCCGGCGTCGACCAGCGCGGTCAGTTGCGCCGCGACCGAGTCCTCGTCGCCGACGACGCACGCATCCGCCGAGCGCTCAAGCCCGCCGATGCGCAGGATGCGGGCGTAGTTGGGCAACTCGCTGTAGAACCCGTACTGCCGCGCCGCATCGTTGCGTGCCTCGTCGAGGTCGTCGTGCACGGCCACGGGGAGGCCGACCACGACGCGCGGTTCGGGACGGCCGGCCGCCGCGGCCGCGGCCCGGATCCGGGGCACGACGTGCGTCTCGAGCGCCTCCCGGTTGGCCATCCAGGTGATGGTTCCATCGGCGATCTCGCCGGCGACGCGCAACATCCGCGGCGCGAGCGCGCCCAACAGCACCGGTACCGGAAACGGTGCGGCCGTCGGCGCCGACACGTGGACCTGGAAGTCGTCGCCGTCGACGTTCACGGCGCTCCCGCGCAGCGCGTCCACCACGATACGGGTGTACTCCTCGGTGTGCCGCCCGACGTGCGCGTACGACAGGCCGTACATCCCCTCGACCGCGCGGTCGTGCGACGGCCCCAGCCCCAACACGAGCCCCGGCCGACCCATCACCGCGGCGGCCGATGCGGTCCTCGCCGCAGTCAGCAGCGGGTGGGCGTTGTAGGTCTGCACCACCCCGGTGCCGAGCTCGATGGACGACGTGGCCCGACCGGCGACCGCGATGGGCGCCAACGGGTCGCCGAGCACCGCGCTCGGGTACCACAACGTGGCGAATCCGGCCGCTTCGGCCTGCGCCGCCTGTTCGATGATGCGTTCGATCGTGGGCCCGCCGCCCCCGAGTCCGATCCTCATCCCGGCATGATCGCACGCCGGGCGCTCGCGATCGGCCGGGTACAGGCGCTCGTGCTCCACCGAAACCCCGCATCCAGCGCCTGCCGACGCAAGAACGCGCCGAGCTGCGCGTCGGCGGTGGCGGCAATTCGCGCCTCGGGAGATTCACTGCCGGCTCGAACACGCTCGACGTCGTCCATCCGGCAATGAACTCCGGACGCTCGACGCCAAAAAATCTAGATCTCTAGACTGCCCGCGATGCCGGTCGGATTGGTGCCGTCCCCCAGCGACGAGCAGGCCATGCTGCTCGACGCGTCCGCGCGCTTCATGGACGCGGAGTGCCCGCTCGCGACGGTGCGGGCGCGGGCCGACGGCGGGGGGTACGACGACCGCGCGTACCGCAAGGTCGCGGCTGACTTCGGATGGTTCGGTCTGCTCGCCGACGAGGAGGCCGGCGGCGGGTCGGTGTCGGGCAACGGCCTGGTCGACGCGGCACTCATCGCCGCCGAACGCGGCGCCCGGGTGCAACCGGGACCGTTCACGGGCCACAGCGTCGTGGTCCACACGCTCGCGACGGCACGGTCGCACGGTGACGTGCTGGCGGAGCTCGTGCGGGGCGCAGCCTGGGCGACGTGGGCGTTCGGCCCGGAGGTGTCGTGCGCGCTAAGAGACGCCGGTGACGAGCTGCGGCTCGACGGCACCATCGCGGTCGTCGCCGACGCCGGCGACTGCGAGCACCTGCTCGTGAGCGCTCGAGGACCCGCGGGTCTCACCCAGCTGCTGGTCCCGGTCGGTGCTCTCGGCGTGACCGTCCGACCGATCGAGGGCCTGGACGTCACCCGGAAGTGGTTCGCGATCGAGCTCGCCGAGGTCACCGTGGCGCCCGCCGACGTGGTCGGTGCACCGGGCGCGGCGACCGAGGAGCTCGTCGCCCATCAGGGCCAGGTTGCCGCGGTCCTGGCGGCCGCCGAATCGGTGGGGGCGATGCGGGCGCACTTCGAGCTCGCGTTGCAGTACGCCAAGGACCGCATCGCGTTCGGACGCCCCATCGGC
>DATBBL010000008.1:0-16615 GCA_036271015.1 Acidimicrobiia bacterium | reverse complement strand
ATGACCACCACCCCATGAGTTGCTCGGGACGCTGAGTCTCCGGGCACCGACCGAACGCGCGAGCATGGACCCATCCGAGGTGAGGAGCCGGTCCCGGTGACGGAAGCAGACGCGTTGGACGATCTGGATCGTGAGCTGCTGAACGCCGTCCAGTGGGACTTCCCGCTCGACGAGCGGCCGTTCGCGGTGCTCGCCGAACGCCTTGGTGTCGACGAACCGACGGTCAGGGCCCGCGTTGCAAAGGTGAAGGAGTCCGGTGTCCTTCGCCAGCTCTCGGCCATCTTCGACACGCGTGCGCTCGGTTACTCGTCGGCGCTCGTTGCCGCCAAGGTCGATCCGGAGCACATCGACGACGCCGCCGCGGTGATCAGCGAGCATCCCGGGGTCAGCCACAACTACAAGCGCAACCACGAGTACAACCTCTGGTACACCGTCGCGGTTCCGCCCGGCGACTCCCTCGACGAGCACATCGACGTCCTGCACCGCGAATCGGGCTCGCGTGTCACGCGCACCTTGCCGACGATCAAGCTCTACAAGATCGGCGTCAAGCTCGACATGACCGGCGCCACCCGGGCCGACGCCAAGGCCGAGGTGCTGGAGCACGAGCGTCCCGAGCGACGCGAGCACATGGACGCGCCCGAGCTGTCCGACCTCGAGATCGCGGCCATCCGCGTCGTGCAGGAGGACCTCCCCCTGGTCGAGCGGCCCTTCGCCGCCTACGGCGAGATGATCGGCTGCGACGAGACGACCGTCCTCGAGCTGCTGCGCTCGTTCAAGGAGCGGAAGCTCATGCGCCGCTTCGCCGCGGTGATGAACCACCGGTCGGCGGGGTTCAAGGCGAACGCGATGGGAGTGTGGGCGGTCCCGGACGCGCAGCTCGACGAGATCGGCCCGCAGATGGCCGGGTTCGCGCTCGTGAGCCACTGCTACCGGCGCCCGACCTACGACGACTGGCCGTACTCGATCTTCACCATGGTGCACGGCAAGAACGCCAAGGAGTGCGAGGCGACCATCGCCGCCATTCACGACGAGACCGGCGTCGACGAATACGCGCTCCTGTGGTCGGTCAAGGAGTACAAGAAGACCCGGGTTCGCTACTACACCGACGACTGGGACGACTGGCGCGCCGCGCACCTCACGCCGGCTTCTTGAGCGACGCCAATTGATCGACGTCAGCCGGGTCCGGGCCGACACGCCCGGCTGCCGCGACGTCGTGCACCTCAACAACGCGGGCGCGGCACTCCCGCCGCGCGTCGTCGTCGACACCGTCGTGGAGCACCTCGAGCTCGAGGCACGCGTCGGCGGGTACGCAGCGGCCGATGCCGTCGCGCCCCGGTCGGCCGCGGTGTACGGATCGGTGGCGACCCTGCTCGGCGCCGGCACCGACGAGATCGCGCTGGTGGAGAACGCGACACGCGCGTGGGACATGGCGTTCTACGCGCTGGCGAGGTCGTTCACCACCGGGGATCGGATCCTGACGTCACGCGCGGAGTATGCGAGCAACGTGATCGGCATGCTGCAGACGGCGCGGAGCACCGGGGCGGAAGTGGTGGTCGTCCCCGACGACGAGTCGGGCCAGCTGTCGGTCGACGCGCTGCGGGACCTGCTCGACGACCGGGTCCGGCTGGTCGCGATCTCGTGGATCCCGACGCAGAGCGGGCTCGTGAACCCCGCCGCCGCGGTGGGCGCACTGGCGCGGGAGGCCGGCGTGCCCTACCTCCTCGACGCCTGCCAGGCCGTCGGGCAGCTCCCGGTCGACGTCGACACCCTGGGCTGCGACTTCCTGTCGGCAACCGGGCGCAAGTACCTCCGGGCGCCGCGCGGCACCGGGTTCCTCTACGTGCGGCGATCCCGGCTCGCCGGCCTCGAGCCGCCGTTCCTCGACGTGCACGCGGCTCGGTGGGCGCCCGGCGACGAGGTCGAGATGCGCGACGACGCCCGCCGGTTCGAGAGCTGGGAGCACAGCGTCGCCAACCGGCTCGGGTTGGGCGCAGCGGTCGACTACGCGCTCGCGCTGGGCGTCGACGCCATCGCGGCCCGGATCGAGTCGCTCGCGACCTCGTTGCGCGCGCAGCTCGTCGAGGTCCCCGAGCTCACGCTGCACGACGAGGGCATCGAGCGGTGCGGCATCGTCACGTTCACCATCGGCGGCGTCGACGTGCACGAGCTGTCGGCACGGCTGCGGAGGGAGGGCATCAACATCTCGGTGTCGACCATCGACTTCGCCCGGTACGACTTCGAAGCGCGTGGGCTCGAAGCGGTCGCGCGCGCGTCGGTCCACTACTACAACACCGACGACGAGCTCGCTCGGTTCGTCGCCGCACTGCGCGGTTAGCGCGCAACCCTGTGGACCGTTCATTGCCGGCTGGAACACCGTGGAGGTCGCCGCACCAGCAATGAATCGCGAGGCGCCTCAGCTGGAGCGCTTCCGGCGGCGACGCCCGCGCCGGTAGGCGACGACGACCACCGTGGACGCGAGCGCAGTCGCGCCGACGAACACGAGGACGGGACGCGTGTCGCCGGGCGGGAGGCTGGCCACCGCTTCGTTGATCGCGTCGACGTTCGTGTGCGTGGGGACCCACCCCGCGGCCTTGAGCTTGTCGTTGGCGATGACCCACGGATGGGTGAGGTAGGGCACGACCCCCGGCGGCACGTCGCCGAGCCCCAGCTCCCAGGTACGGTCGAGCATGCGCTCGAGCGCTTCCGCCGGGAGCGCGGGGACCGCGGAACGCGGGATCATCTCCCGCGCGTCGGACGCGTCGAGCCAGCCGTCGGCCGCCACGTTGTAGACGCCCGGGAGATCGCGCGTGGCCGCGAGCGCGAGCGCGGCCGCGAGGTCGTCGACGTGCACGACCTGCACCGGCATCGCCGCGCCGCGGACCCGCAAGGGCGGACGGCCCAGCAGGATGCGGGCGGGCAGTCGCTCCGCCCCCGGGCCCACCACCGGCGCCGATCGGAGCGTGGTCACGGTGACGTCGGGGTGGTCGGCGCGCCACTCGCCGAGGAGGCGCTCGACCTCGGCGCCCTGCACCGCGGGCGAGAAGTGCGGGTTCGGGCGAAGGGACGCCTCCTCCGTCAACGGGACCGGGTTGTTGGCCCAGGCGCCGTAGACGGTGGCGCTCGAGATGCGCACGATCCGGCGGGCGCCCACCGACGCGGCGGCGTCGAGCACGTGCCGGGTGCCCTCGACGTTCACCCTCGCCATCAGCCCGACGTCGGGCACGGGGTCGACCACTCCCGCGAGGTGCACCACCACGTCGATGCCCTCGAGCAGCGGTTTGAGCTCGGTCCCGGCGATGTCGACACGGGCGAACTCGACGTTGCGAGGGCGCCGATCCGGTTCGCGCACGTCGAGTCCGAGCACCCGATCGACGTCCGGATGGGCGGCGAGCACGGGGAGAAGGTGGCGTCCGACCAGGCCGGAAGCGCCGGTGACGGCGACGGAATGCACACCCATACACTGACCGCGTGGCCGACTCGTCTCAACCCGAAGAGCCCGAGGAGCCCGAGAACTCCCCCATTCCCGGCTTTCCGGGCTTCCTCTTCGGTGGCGCGGGCGGCGACTTCGACCCGTCCAAGATCGACTTCTCGCAGATCGACCTCGGCCAGGTGATGCGCCTGCTGCAGTCGACCGGCCCGGTCAACTGGGAGATCGCGAGCCAGACGGCGGAGTGGGTCGCGCTCGAGGGCCAGCCGGAAGCGCCGGTGTCGGCGCGCGACCGCGAGCAGTTCGAGGAGCTCGCGCACGCGGCGCAGACGCTGGTGGTGGGCGAGACCGGTCTCACCGCGACGTTCGCCACCGCGCTCGCGACCGTCGGCGCGAAAGGCTGGGTCGATCTCCACCTCGTCGCGCTCCGACCCGTGCTCGAGGCCATGGCCGCGACGCTGGGCGAGGCGATGCAGCAGGTCGGCGACGACGACGACGACGCCGACGACGTCACCGGCGCGGGCGGCTTCCCCGGGATGCCGGGGCTGGCGGGCCTGGCCGGGATGGGCAACATGATGGGGCTGCTCGCGCCCGCGTTGCTGGGCGTGCAGGCGGGCTCGATGATCGGATACCTCGCGCAGCACGCGCTCGGCCGCTACGACCTGCCGCTGCCCACCGGTCCGGCGCCGGTCGGTGACTCCCCCGGCGGCGACGCCCCCACGCTGTGCTTCGTCGTGCCCAACATCGACGCGTTCGAGGAGGCGTGGTCCCTCCCGCGCGACGACCTGCGCTTCTACGTCGCGCTGCACGAGACCGTGCACGCGGCGGCTCGATCGGTCCCGTGGGTGCGCGGCCGGCTCGTCCGCCTCGCGGTCGACTACGTCTCGAGCTACGAGATCGACCCGTCGGCGTTCGAAGCGGAGTTCGGGATGATCGACCCGCAGGACCCCGAAGCGATGCAGCGGATGACCGAGAACCCGGAGC
The DNA here is from genome assembly GCA_036271015.1 of Acidimicrobiia bacterium. Taxonomy (GTDB): domain Bacteria; phylum Actinomycetota; class Acidimicrobiia; order IMCC26256; family DASPTH01; genus DASUAS01. The sequence goes on along the minus strand of DATBBL010000008.1, from coordinate 12,204 downwards.
GGGTGCTGGGCGCGATGCAGTCGCCGCGTCAGGTCGCGCCCCGGGAGGAGCTGCAGCGGCTCACCAGCGTCGTCGAGGGCTACGCCGACTACGTGCTCACGCAGATCGGCCGGCGACTGATCCCCACGTTCGACCAGATCCACGAGGCGATGCAGCGCCACCGCGTCGAGCGCGGCGAGGCCGAGCGGTTCATCGAGGGACTGCTCGGGCTGAAGCTCGAGCGCGCGCACTACGAGCGGGGACAGGCGTTCGTCGAGGGCGTGGTCGAACGGGCCGGTATCGAGGGGCTGAACCGCCTGTGGGAGGAGCAGTCGATGCTGCCCACCGCGAGCGAGCTCGACGCGCCCGGGCTCTGGCTGGCCCGCATCGACCTGCCCGACCCAAACTGACGCCATCGACCATCGCCGACCGGTACCGACTACCGACGATTTCGCGGAGCGAACGGAGCGGTGGCGGATGCCGGAGCGGAGTGGGAGCGGAGCCATGAAGGTAGGCGTCTTGGGGGCGGGGGTCATGGGCGCGGGGATCGCCCAGGTGACGGCCACCGCGGGGTACGAGACCGTCTGTTACGACGTCGACGCCGGTGCACTCGAGCGCGGGCTCGAGCACGTCACCACCGGTCGCTACGGCTTCGAGCGCGGGGTCGAGCGCGGGAAGCTGACGCGTGAGGACGCCGACGCCGCGCTCGCCCGCCTGTCGTTCACCGCGGCGTTCGACGACGCCGCCGACGTCGACCTCGTCGTGGAAGCGGTGCCGGAGAAGCTCGAGCTCAAGCAACAGGTGTTCCGCGACCTCGACGCCGCCGCGCCCGCGGCCACGATCCTGGCATCGAACACGTCAGGGTTCCCGATCAGCCAGCTCGCGTCGGTGACCGGGCGCCCCGAGCTCGTGATCGGGTGGCACTGGGCGTCGCCGCCCGCGGTGATGCGCCTGGCCGAGATCGTGCGCGCCGAGAGCACCAGCGACACCACCGTGCAGACGGTGGTCGACGTCGCGAGCGCGTGTGGGAAGCACCCGGTGGTGATCACCGACTCACCCAGCGGCACGTGGGGGTTCGTCGCCAATCGCGTCTACGGAGCGATGATCCAGGAGGCGAACCGCTGCGTCGACGAAGGGATCGCCACCCGCGAGCAGGTCGACATGCTGATGGTCGACTGCTTCCGCTGGCCGGTGGGGCCCTTCGGCATGGTGCAGGGCGCGACCTCCGGATGGGGCCAGTAGCGGTCTACGGCTCCGCCGCGGGTGGGTCACCGGTCGGCCGCGCCGGCTTGCGGAAGCGTCGCTTCACGCGGTCGACGGCCTGCTCGCGCGAGCGCGAGATGGTGCGGTCGACCGCCTCCGGCAGCAGCTTGGTGCGCATGACCCGGCCGCGGGCGGCGCGCAGGGCGGCGACGTACGACACGGCCGCGAAGCCCAAGACGATGGCGAGGAGGAACAGGCCCATCTGCTTGGCGAACGGGATGATCGCGAAGATGCCGCCGATCACCCAGACCAGCTGGAAGCGGGTCTCGAACTTGGCGAACGCCCGGCCGCGAACGGCATCGGGACCGTCGCGTTGCAACAGGCTGTCGAACCCGAGCCGCCCGGCCGCGGCCCCGATCCCCAGGGTGAACGCGGCGAGCACGAAGCCGGCCGCGCCGGCGACCAGCGCACCGAGCAGCGCGAAGGCCGCGGGGACCACGAGCGACGACGCGAGGATCACCTCTTCGCGAACCGCGCGACGGAGCGCCGGCGCGCCGAGCACACCGACGAAGTTCCCGACATAGGCCGCGGTGCCGGCCAGGCCCAGTGCGAAGAGATCGTGCTTGAGCGAGAACGCGGTGAAGAACGCCAGGAATCCGACGCAGGCCCGCAACACGGCCATGGCGCTCGCACCCAGCAGGATGCTCGGCGTGTGCATCTCATCCCGTTCCAGCTTCTGCAGCCGCTCATCGGCGGGCGCGCGCAATCGCGTGCGCGGTATCTGGATCGCCAGGATCGTCGCGACGACGAACACGACCGCCGCGAAGCGCAGCGACCAGTCGGCGCCGAAGAGCTTGTAGACCACGAACGCGGGCGCGGCCCCGACGAACACGGCAATCGCGTTGATGAGCGCCAGCCGCGAGTTGGCGGTGACGAGCTCGGCTTCGTCCTTCACCAGGGCCGGCACGAGCGCGCTCTTGGCGATCGCACTCCCCTTCTGGAGGACGAGCACGCCGAACGCGAGCGGATACACGAGCAGGCCCTCGGGCGCGGGTTTGCTGATGTACATCGCCAGCGCGAGGCACAGCAGCGCCCGACCCGCGGCCGACAGGATCAGGAAGAGGCGGCGCCCCCCTTTCATGCGGTCGAGCGCGGGCCCGAGCACCGGCGCGACGATCACGAACGGCGTCATGGTGATGAGGAGGAACAGCAGCACCTTGCCCCGCGCCGCGCTGGTGGGGCTCGAGAAGAAGATCGAGCCCGCCATCGACACGAGGATGCACGCGTCGCCGCACGCGCCGGTCGCCTGCGCATAGACCAGCCGTGCGAAGGGTGTCGGCTCGGCGAAGCGAGGGTCAGTGCTCATGTCCCCCCTGGACGTTACCCCTCGCTCCGGCCCGGATCGGCCCCGTCGGCCGCCCCCGCACCGGGAGTACCATTGTCCGGTGGCCGGGCCGGACATCGCACTCGCGCAGCGTCAACCTCCACTGGCGGATCCGTCCGACCGGTTCCTGAACCGCGAGCTCTCGTGGCTCGACTTCAACGACCGCGTGCTCGCCCTGGCCGAGGACCCGCACCTGCCGCTGCTCGAGCGGGCCAAGTTCCTCGCCATCTTCAGCCAGAACCTCGACGAGTTCTTCGAGGTCCGGGTCTCGGGCCTCATGGAGCAGCTCGACGCCGGCCTGCGGAGCACGACGCCCGATGGGCTCGACCTGGTCGGCCAGCTCCGGGCCATCCGGGAGCGGGTGAACGAGCTCGTCGGCCGGGCGGCCGCGGTGTTCGGCGCCGAGGTCGCGCCCGCCCTCGACGAGGCCGGGATCCGCTTCCTCGACTGGGACGAGCTGTCGGCCGACGACCGCGCGCACCTCGACGACCTCTTCGCCGAGTCGATCTTCCCGGTGCTGACCCCGCTCGCGGTCGACCCCGCCCACCCGTTCCCCTACATCTCGAACCTCTCGCTCAACCTGGCCGTCACCGTGCGTGACCCGTCGAGCGGCGACGAGCGGTTCGCCCGGGTGAAGGTGCCCCCGTTGCTCCCGCGGTTCGTGGCGTTGTCCGACGGCGCGCGCTTCGTGCTGCTGGAGCAGCTCATCGCGGCCAAGCTCGACCTCCTCTTCCCGGGCATGGAGGTGCTCGCACACCACCCGTTCCGGGTCACCCGCGACGCGGACTTCGAGCTCGAGGACGAAGCCGAGGACCTGCTCGAGGCGATGGAGTCGGTGCTGCGCCGGCGCAGCAAGTTCGGGCGCACGGTGCGGCTCGAGGTCGACACCAAGATGACCGCCGAGGTGCTCGAGCTGCTCTGCCGGGAGCTCGAGCTGTCCAACGAAGACGTCAACGTGATCGACGGGCCGCTCGACCTCGGTGGCCTCTGGTCGATCTACGGCCTCGACCGGCCCGATCTCAAGGAGGAGCCGTGGGTGCCGCAGACCCCGCTGCTCCTCCAGGGCAGCGATCCCCCGCCCGACTTCTTCCGCCTGCTGCGGTCCACCGACGTCCTGGTGCACCACCCGTACGACTCGTTCTCCACGTCGGTCGAGCGGTTCGTGGAGCAGGCCGCGAGCGACCCGCAGGTGCTGGCGATCAAGCAGACCATCTACCGGACCGCGGGCGCCGAGAGCGCGCTCGTCGGGTCGTTGGTGAAGGCCGCCGAGCAGGGCAAGCAGGTGGTCGCGCTGGTGGAGCTCAAGGCCCGGTTCGACGAGCAGGCCAACATCGCCCGTGCCCGCGTGCTGGAGGAGGCGGGCGTCCATGTGGTGTACGGCCTCGTCGGGCTCAAGACGCACGCCAAGGTCATGCTCGTGGTCCGCCAGGAAGCCGACGGGATCCGCCGCTACTGCCACGTCGGCACCGGCAACTACAACCCCAAGACCGCCGACCTCTACGAGGACCTCGGTCTGCTGTCGGCCGACCCCGACCTCGGCGCCGACCTCACCGATCTCTTCAACCACCTCACCGGCTACAGCCACCAGGGCACGTACCGGAAGCTGCTGGTCGCGCCCGCGCATCTGCGGCACGCGATCGCCGACCGCATCGAGCAGCAGGCGGCGTTGGGCGCGGCCGGGCGCATCACCATGAAGATGAACAGCCTGGTCGACCCGGCGCTCATCGACACGCTCTACGACGCGTCGCAGCAGGGCACCGAGGTCGATCTCGTGGTGCGGGGCATCTGCTGCCTGCGGCCCCAGGTGCCGGGGCTGTCCGACACCATCCGGGTGCGGTCGATCGTGGGTCGCTTCCTCGAGCACTCCCGGGTCTACCGCTTCGGCGCCGACCCCGAAACCGCCGAGTACCTCATCGGTTCGGCTGATCTGATGCCGCGGAACCTCGACCACCGCGTCGAGTCGCTCACCCCCGTCACCGATCCCCGGCTGCGGGCCCGGCTGGCGGAGATGCTCGACCTCAACCTGGCCGACGACGTGCTCGCCTGGGAGCTCGGCGCCGACGGCTCGTGGACCAAGGTCCCGACGACGGTGGGCATCTCCACGCACCGCGCGCTCCAGGAGCTGGCTGTGGCCCGGGCGCACGGCATCTGATCCGATCGTGGCGAAGGACGCACCGCGCGAGCGGGAGCTCAAATTCACGCCCGGGCCGTCGTTCCGCATGCCGGCGTTCGACGGCGACGAGCTCGTCGCCGACCCCGCCGACGACATCAAGCTGCAGGCGGCGTACTTCGACTCCCCTGACCTGCGGCTGGCGCGGGCCGGCGCCAGCCTCCGCTTCCGCAACGACGAGGGCTGGACGGTCAAGCTGCCGGTCTCGTCCGACGTCGCGCTGGTCCGTTCCGAGATCCACCTCGGTGGAGAACCGGGTGAGCCTCCCGACGCGGCCGTCGACCTCGTGCACGCGCTGGTGCGCGACGCGCCGCTCGAGCTGGCCGCGCGCCTGAACACCGCGCGCCAGCGCGTCGTGCTGCGCGATCGCGAAGGCAAGCAGCTCGCGGAGCTCGTCGACGACGAGGTGTCGGTGCTCGACGGCGCCCGGCTGGCCGCGCGCTTCCGGGAGCTCGAGGTGGAGTTCCGCGACGCCGCACCCGCCGAGCTCGTCGCGAGGATCGCCGACCGGCTCCGTGCCGCCGGCGCCGGCGAGCCGGAGCAGATCCCCAAGATCGTGCGGGCCCTGGGCCCCCGCGCCCTCGACCCGCCGGATCTCGTCGCACCGCCGAAGGTCGACTTCGCCTCCACGCCCCGCGACGTGCTCCGCGCCGCGGTCGCGACCTCGACGAAGCGGCTGCTCGCCAACGATCCGGGGGTACGGATGGGCGAGGACCTCGAAGCGGTGCACCAGGCCCGCGTTGCCACCCGGAGGCTCCGGTCCGACCTGAAGACCTTCCACCAGGTCGTCGACCCGGAGTGGGACACCTCACTGCGAGCGGAGCTGAAGTGGTTGGGTGGTCTCCTCGGCACCGTGCGCGACGACGACGTGCTCCTCGACCGCCTCGAAGGCCGGGTCGCCGATCTGCGCCCGTCCGACCGTCACGCAGGCAAGTTGTTGCTCGACGGTCTGCGCGAGCACCGGGTCAGAGCGCGTGTCGAGTTGCTCGACGCGATGCGGTCGCCGCGCTACGCCCGGCTCATCGACCGCCTCCTCGCCGCCGCGCGCACCATCCCGTCGTCCGGCGATCCCGCCGAGCTCGACCTCGAGCTGGGCGATCTCGTGCGCAAGCCGTGGAAGAAGCTGCGCACGGCGGTGGAGGACCTCGACGACGACCCGCCGGACGAGGAGCTCCACGCGGTCCGCATCCGCGCGAAGCGGTGCCGGTACGCGGCGGAGGCAGTCGCGCCCGCGATCGGCAAGCCCGCCAAGCAGTTCGCCGCCGCGGTGGAGCAGGTGCAGGAGGTGCTGGGGGAGCACCAGGACGCGGTGGTCGCCGGGCAGTGGCTGCGCACCCACGCCGCTGACGGCGGCGGTCGGGTCGAGTCCGCCTTCGTCGCCGGCGAGCTCGCCGCCCGTGAGGACCTCGCGGCCGACGCCTCGCGTGCCGAGTGGCCGGCGACCTGGAAGCAGGCCAAGCGGCGCGCGTTGCGCCAGTGGATGTGAGCCGCACCTCGACCATCCGCGCGGCCGGTGGCATCGTGCACCGCCGCGGCCCCGGCGGTGAGCTCGAGGTGCTGCTCGTACACCGGCCCCGCTACGACGACTGGAGCCTGCCGAAGGGCAAGGGCGATCCGGGCGAGCGTGACGAGGAGACCGCGTTGCGCGAGGTCGAGGAGGAGACGGGCCTCCGGTGCGAGCTCGGGGCGCCCGCCGGCCAGACGCGCTACCGGGACTCGAAGGGGCGGGACAAGGTCGTGCACTACTGGCTCATGGCGCCCCCTGCGAACGGCGACGGAACAGGCGCCTTCGTCCCCAACGACGAGGTCGACGAGCTCCGGTGGTACACAATTCCGGAGGCCACCGAGTTCCTGACGTACGCACACGACCGCAACCTGTTGCAGAAGGTAGAGGTCCCGGGGTGACCGTGTACCTCGTCCGCCACGCCAAGGCGGGAAGCCGGAAGGCGTGGACGGACGACGACGAGCTGCGCCCGTTGTCGAAGCCGGGCAAGGCACAGGCCCGCGCGCTGGCCAAGCGACTGGCGGGCGACGGGATCACCCGCGTGCTGTCGAGCCCGTACGTGCGTTGTCGACAGACCGTCGAGCCGCTCGCCGAGGGCCGCGGCGTCCCGGTGGAGCCCTCGGACGCGCTGCGCGAGGGCGCGTCGCTCCCGGATTCTCTGCGGCTGGTGGAAAAGGTCGCCGGCGAGAACGCCGTGCTCTGCACGCACGGCGACGTGCTCTGCAACCTCCTGCTGCACTTCGCCGAGCTCGGCGTCGATCTCCAGACCGACCGCATCGAGAAGGGTTCGGTGTGGGCGCTGGAGCTCGACGACGGCGAGGTGCGCTCGGCGACGTACCACCCGCCACCCGGCTGAGCTCGCGACTCGGCGCGCCGAAGCTTCACCGTTCGTTCACCGGGCGGTCGGTTCCCGGACGGCCGTCCCCCACGCGGCCGCCGCTACCGTGGTCCCATGCGGATCCTGGTGACGAACGACGACGGCGTCGACTCGCCCGGCATCCACGCGCTCGCGGCTGCGCTCGTCGACGACGGGCACGACGTGCTGGTCGTCGCCCCGATCGACGACCGCAGCGGCGCCGGCGCCTCGATCGGTCGGCTGCACGGCGGCGGGCCCCCGCCGGTGGAACGCAGGGTGTGGGACGAGCTCCCGGACCTGCCGGTGCACGCGATCGACGCGCCGCCGGCCACCGCGGTGTTCGCCGCCTGCCTCGGCGCCTTCGGCGACCTCCCCGACCTCGTGGCCTCCGGCATCAACCCCGGCGCGAACACCGGCCATCTCGTGCTGCACTCGGGCACGGTCGGCGCCACGCTCACCGCGGCCGGGTACGGCGTCCCGGGCCTCGCGGTATCGATCGACTGGAGCCAGACCCAGGAGTACGAGTGGACCACGGCGGCGCGGTTTGCGGCCGCCGCGGTCGAGTGGGTTGCCAAACCCGACGGAGACCCGCGCATCCTGAACATCAACGTCCCGAACCGCCCGTTCGACGAAGTGCTCGGCATCCGCGAGGCCGAGCTGGCTCCGTCCGGCGAGGTGTGGGTGGCCTCCGCGGACGTGACGTCCGGTGATCTCAAGATCGAGATCACCGGGCGGGGCGATCCCGCACCCGGCACCGACGTCGCGCTCGTGCAGGAGGGGTACGTGTCGGTGACACCTCTGATGAGCATCGTCCGCAGTCGCGCCACTGGCGCCGCAGCATCCATCGCCGACACGCTCGACTGAACCGCGCCGCGCCGGGGCGCCCGGTGCAGTCAGCGCAGGCGCAAGAGGATGAAGACGAGTATCAGGAGCACCGCGACAACTTCGAACCTGGCACCAGGAATCGTGAGCGTCGAGTCCGCCACCCGGGTGCATGTCTCCATTCCAGTGCTCGCCTCGGCCCCGCGGGGTCGCTCAGCATCGGGCCGGCGGTCGTGAGCAAGCGGAACCCGAACGTGGCCCGCGCCGCAGACGTCTCCCTCTTCGCCGGCGTCCACTATGTGTACGACGTCATCGACCTCAGCGCGCCGAGCTACGCGGCCGCTCGCGGTCTGGTGGGCTTCCAGGATTCGCCGAGCAGCGCGAAGAGCCCGCTGTGTTCCGGCGCCGACGTGTCGGACATCCGGTTGAGCGGGTTCCGTGACCTGCCGCCGGTCATCTCTCCCGGGGCAACACGGGCGTCACGTGCCGATTGGTCACTCCCTGACCGAGACGACTGCAGTCACGTCTGCGTCGTGAGCCTCGCCTGCTTCGTCGTCTGGTGTCCCGACGAATCGATTGCTACGAGCACGAACGTGTGCGGCAAGGGATCGCAGTGCACCGCGACGTCGAGCTGACCGGAGGGGGCGGCGACGGTCAGGGGTGCGCCGTCTGCGCCGAGCGCAGCACCACCGTCCACGAGCAGCTTCACGGCCTTCGCGCCGGACGTCGCGTACGCGACTCGTGTGGTGACGTTCGGCTTGCCTCCACACCTGGCGGATGCAGGCACGTCGAAGGTCACGATCTTCGCGCTTCCCGGCACGAGGGTCGCCGTCGTCGGCTTGGTCGTGTCGCTCGCTGAGCTGCTGCCCCCACCGCACGACGCCAACGTGGCGACGCCGAGCATCGTCAGCACTGCCCATCCGAATGCTCTCACTGGCGCTCCTCGACTGGTCGGGTGTGGCTCATTGTGTCGACATTGCGGTCAGGGCTGCGTGCTAGGGGGCGCGCATCACGATAAGGGCGATCATCAGGCCGCCCACCAGCCCTGACGCCATCACCCAGAAGGCGTGCGCGGCCCGGTGCGCGATCGCGCCGTCACGTCAAGCCGAGTTGACCCGGTCGAGGCTTCGGTTGCGACCGAAGGCTCCGACGGGAGTTCGCCTCCACGACCGAGACGCGTCTCATGGTGGGTTGCGGCGATGATGGCGGTCGCGGCCGCGCTCGTCCTGTTCAACGTCGGCGTCCCCGCGGCGCGACCCCCGTCGTGCTCACCGGAACCTGTGTGCAGTGGTCTGGTGGCTACAGCCGCGCCTCGTGCGATCAGGCACATGCGGGAAAGATCGTCGGCACCGCGACGAACCCTGACGGTTGCGCGGCTCGCTCCTCGTTCTTCCGATACGACAGCCGCGTCTACTGCATCGACACGTCGCAATAGCGGGGTACAGCGCGGGCGACCGCCTCGGCTTCGCCGTCGCCGAGCCCCCGGCGCCCGGTAGTGTCGGCAACCCCGAGTCGACGCAGGAGGACCCATGCCGGCAGTCGGTGAGCTCGCACCCGATTTCACCCTCAAGGACCAGAACGGCGACGACGTGACGCTCTCCGCGCTGCGGGGGAAGCCCGTGGTCATCGTGTTCTACCCGTTCACCTTCACCGGGGTCTGCCAGGGCGAGCTGTGCGAGATCCGCGACGATCCCTCGGCGTTCGAGCGCAGTGGCGCGCAGGTGCTGGCCATCTCCTGCGACTCGCGCCACTCGCAACGCGTCTGGGCCGAGGAGCAGGGCTTCACGTTCCCGGTGCTCTCCGACTTCTGGCCCCACGGCGCGGTCGCGAAGGAGTACGGCGTGTTCAACGACGCCCTCGGGTGTGCGAACCGCGCCACGTTCGTGCTCGACAACGACGGCGTGGTCACTTCCACCTTCTCGTCACCCGACCTCGGGACCCCTCGGGCGAAGGCCGCGTACGAGCAGGCACTCGCCGCGGTGAGCTGACCAGCGGGCGAGCAGGTGGTGAACATCGGGTGAACGGAGACGACGGCTCCGCGGCATGGTCGTAGCATCCGCCTCGCCGATCTGCACCGGGAGCCCGTGATGTCCGTCGACCCTGCCCGCCTCACCGCCGTGCCGTTGTTCGCGTCGCTGACCGACGACCAACGCGCTGCGGTCGCCGCCAAGCTCGAGGAGCGCACCGCCGACGTCGGCGACCACCTCAGCACCGAGGGCGGCGCCGGGTACTTCTTCTTCGTGATCGAGTCCGGGAGCGCGACCGTCACGCGCCAGGGTGAGGTGCTCGCCGGGTTCGGGCCCGGTGACTTCTTCGGCGAGGCTGCCATCTTCAAGACGCGCCGACGGACCGCGACCGTCACCGCGACGTCACCCACGAAGCTGTTTGCGATGTTCGGCGCCGACTTCGCCAAGCTGGTCGCCGACATCCCCGACCTGCACTCGGAGATCGACGACGCGCTGGCGGCGCGTCTCCCCGGCTGAGCTACACCTTCACCGCGAGCGAGTTCCGCACGGCGTCGAGCCGCTCCGGCACGATCTGCCACCACACCCAGCGGCCGCGCTTCTCACCCCGGATCAGCCCGGCGTCCGCCAGCACCTTCGTGTGATGGGAGATCGTGGGCTGCGACTTCCCGAGTGGCTCGAGCAGGTTGCACGAGCACACCTCTCCGGCATCGGCCACCAGGCTCAGGAGGCGCAACCGCACCGGGTCGGCCATCGCCGCGAACACCGCCGCGAGATCCTCGGCGTCGTCGTGCGCCAGCGGGGCCGCCAGCAACGAGGGGCAGCACGAGTCCATATTGACAACCTTCGATTGATCTGTGATCATCGATGTATCGACAGGGGCCAATGTATCAGGCACCCTCTTCCATCGGAGTCGGCATGAGTCGTGTGCAGCTCGCCCTCAACGTGTCCAACCTCGACGACGCGGTCGCCTTCTACTCCAAGCTCTTCGCCACCGAGCCGGCCAAGCTGCGCCCGGGCTACGCGAACTTCGCCATCGCCGAGCCTCCGTTGAAGCTGGTCCTCATCGAGGGTCACGGCGAGCCCGGTTCCCTCAACCACCTCGGTGTCGAGGTCGAGAGCACCGACCACGTCGGCGCGGCCCGATCGCGCCTCGCGGCAGCAGGCATGGAGACCGCGACCGAGGACGAGGTCGCGTGTTGCTACGCGCTGCAGGACAAGGTGTGGGTCGATGGCCCCGACCGCGAGCCGTGGGAGATCTACACCGTGTTGTCCGACGTGGAGATGGCGCCGGGCGAGCTGCGGACCGTCGCGCCCGCCGACGACGCCACGTGCTGCGCGTCGGCGCCGGAATCCGCCGACCGCTGCTGCTGAGCTCGGACATGGATCGTGATCTCGCCCGCCGGGCGACGGCGGAGTTCGTCGGCACGGCCTTCCTGGTGGCGATCGTCGTCGGCTCCGGCATCTACGCCCAACGACTTTCGCCGGCGAACATCGGACTGGAGCTGCTCGAGAACTCGATCGCGACCGGGGCCGGGCTCATCGCGTTGATCCTGGCGCTCGGGCCGGTGTCCGGCGGTCATTTCAACCCCGTCGTCACGATGGCGGATCGCATCCTCGGCGGGACCACGACGCCCGACGCCGGCATCTACGTCGTGGTGCAGACGCTGGGCGCGTGCCTCGGCGCGGTCGTGGCCAACCTCATGTTCGACCTGCCCGCGATCGACATCTCGACCCACACGCGTTCGAGCAGTGGCCTCTGGCTGGGCGAGCTCGTCGCGGCGTTCGGGCTCCTGCTCGTGATCCTCGGCGTCGTGCGCGCCGGTCGCGCGTCGGCCGCCGCGTTCGCGGTCGGCGGCTACATCGCCGCGGCCTATTGGTTCACGTCGTCGACGAGCTTTGCCAACCCCGCGGTCACGATCGGCCGCATGCTGAGCAACACGTTCGCCGGCATCGCACCGAGCAGCGTCCCGATGTTCATCGTGATGCAGGTGCTCGGTGCGTTGCTCGCCGTCGCGCTCGGTGTGTTCCTGTTCCCCCACACCCCGGCGACCGATCTCGTCGTTCCCCACGAATCCCCGGAGGTGCCATGACCGACCACCTGCTCACGATCGATCAGCAGCTCGCGTTGAAGTCCGCCGCGGTCAGGCTCGCCGAGCAGTTCGAGGGCGTGTTCGGCATCGAGACCGTCGAACGGTTCCTCACGTCCAGCTACGACCAGTTCGCGACCCGCGCCACCGCGGTGAACTTCCTTCCGGTCATGGCCGAGCGTTTTGCCCGCCAACGGCTGCAGGCCCTCGCCCGCGTCGAAGGTAAGGCGGA
>DATBBL010000007.1:0-40599 GCA_036271015.1 Acidimicrobiia bacterium | reverse complement strand
GTGGTCGCGCCGTCGGTGACTGCGACTTCCGTGCTCATCGATTCCCCTCGCGACCCGCGCCGCCGGCGCGACGCCGGTGCGTCCCGCAATGATGCCCGACGTCCCCCGGTTCGCCGGTCATCGGGGCGTCGTCTCGATCCGGAACACCGGGTGGTGGGGGGCGATGCGCTGGAGCTCGGCCTCGCTCGAGGTCGCGCTCACGCCGTCGAAGAACACGCCCACCTCGGCCTTCCAGCGCTTCAGGTACGCCCGCAGGATCGGCACCTTGTCGGCATCGGCGATCTCGGTGGCGCGGAAGCCGTCGGTGCGGCGGCCGACCCGGAGCTCGCCGGTGCCGGCCACCCGCAGGTTCTTCACCCACTGGGTCTCGCCCCGGGGTGCGACGAGGTAGTTCGTGGTCTCGATGGTGAGGAGGTTCACGGGCGTCGTGCGCCATTCGCCACTGGTGCGGCCCCGCACCCGCAGCTCGCGTGATCCCCAGACGCTGATCCCGGCCCGGGTGAGGAGGGCCACGGTGGGGTTGAACACGTGCTGGGTGAACCAGCCCGGCCGGGCATAGTGCGGCTGCGCGTCGTCACCCATCGTGACCTCCGTTGCCGGGTCAGGTGTACATCAACGATCCCGGGGTCGTGAGCAGCTCGCCGGACTCGAGCCACGTCTTGAGGCCCGACAGGATCATCGGCCACCCACCGTAGATCTGATCGTTGGCGCCCTCCCGCATCTGGTCGTGGGTCACGACGAGCCGGCACGAGTCGCCGACCGGTTCGATCTCCCACGTCACCCGCGAGGTGCCCTCGGCTTCCGCCTCCGGGCTGAAGTGGGCGAGCATGGTGTGCACGAGCCGTCGGGGCGGGTCGGCGTCGAGCACCTCGCCCTCCCCGAGCAGGAGCGCGGGTTCCTCGACCCGCAGCTCCACGGCTGCGCCGGGGGTCCAGTCGGAGTACGCGCCGGCGCCGAAGTTGTAGCGGGCCCGGACCTCGGGGTCGGTGATGGCCGACCACAGCCGGTCGGGGGTCGTCTTGATGTAGATCTCGAACACCTTCTCCATCGGACGCTCCAATTCCTGCTTGAGCCCGCTGAGCCCGGCGGCCCACGGTTCGGCGTACTTGCTCACCCACCGGTCGTGGACGAGCCGGATCGGGACGGGGTTCAAGAAGTGCAGCTTCTCCCGGCCCCGGCGCCTGGTGACGACGAGCCCGGACTCCTCCAGCTGCTTCAGGTGCTTCATCACCCCGAAGCGCGACATCGGGAGCCGCGCCTCGAGCTCGGTGAGGGTCTGGCCGTCCTCCCGGAAGAGCTCGTCGAGGAGGCTTCTCCGGGTGGGGTCGGCGAGGGCCTTGAACACCGCGTCCACGCCGCCAGGATACGTGACCAAATGGTCACATGTCAACCGCCCGTCGGGATCACCCCTGGGCGGCGAGGCCGACGACGTGCCCCTCGGGGTCGGCGAAGAGCCCGATGGTGAGGCCTTCCATCACGGTCTCGGGCCCCATGAGCCGGCTGCCGCCGAGGCTCTCGGCCCGGCTGAGCGCGGTCTCGACGTCGTCCACGTCGACGTAGAAGGTCGCGTACCCGTCGTGGCCGTCGGGCATCTGGCCGATGCCGCCGGCGATGCCGCTGGTCCCGGCGCCACCGGGCGGGTTGTCGTCGGGCGACACCATGCCGTAGTTCAGTGGGTTGTCGGCGTCGATCTTCCAGTCGAACAGGTCGGTGTAGAAGGACCGGATCGCATCGGCGTCCTTGGCCATGACCTCGAAGTGGACGACGGGCCTTCCCATGGCGTGCTCCTTCGCTCGGGGGGTGCTCTCCTGCGCTCCTGCCTACCCACTCCGATCGCGAATTGCCGGTGAACTCATCGCGACTTCCGCTCCATCGCTTCTTTTCGGGTCGATTCCGCTGCGCCGTCCCGCCCTCCGGGCACGGCTCCGCTCCATCTCTTGTCTTCGGGTCGATTCCGCTGCGCCGTCCCGCCCTCCGGGCACCGCTCCGCTCCATCTCTTATCTTCGGACGATGTTGCACCACCTGACGTTGTGGGTCCCCGACCTCGGCCGCGCCAAGCGGTCGTGGAGCTGGTTGCTCGGCGGCCTCGGCTATGAGCTCGACCTCGACCGCGCCGCCGAGGGGGTGCTCGTGTTCCGTCACGCCGACGGCTTCACCATCGCGCTCGAGCAGTCGCCCGACATGGTGCCCGGCATGCTGTACAGCCGCTTCCGGCCCGGCCTCAACCACCTGGCCTTCCGGGTGCGCGATCTCGGGACGCTGGACGAGCTCACGCGCAGCGCGGCCGGGCACGGCTGGTCGGAGATGCCGACCGACGGGTTGCACCGGATCGCCGGTGGCGCCGAGGTCGCCTACCTCGAGGACCAGGACGGCTTCGAGGTCGAGCTGGTGGTCGCCAACGCGACCGGCTGACTAACGATCGTCGACGTCGGGTGGGAAGCCGCCGGTGGCGATCGGCCCCCAGCGTTCGATCGTGATGCGGATCAACGACTTGTCCTGCACCCGCATCGCGTCGCGGTACTCGTCCCAGTCCGGATGCTCCCCCGAGATGCCGCGGAAGTAGTCGACCAGGCCGTCGAGCGCCTCGGGCATGTCGAGCACGTCGGCCCGCCCGTCGACCTGCACGTACTCGCCGTTCCAGTCGTCCGACTGCACGCACATCGACACCATCGGGTTCGCCCGTGCGTTCCTGGTCTTGGCGCGCCGCGGGTAGGTCGCGATCACGATGCGACCGTGGTGATCGACGCCGCACGTGACCGGGGACAACTGGGGCCGACCGTCGCCGCGGGTGGTCGCCAACAGGCCGCGGTGGCGGGGCCGCAGGAACTCGAGGAGCGCGGCGCGCTCCACGCGATCGGCGGTGGCGTACTTGCGGGCCATGGCGACTCCTCGCGTCGGTGTCGGCGGCGGCGGATGAGGCAAGCTGGGCCGATGGACCGCCTCACGCACTCCGATTCCGTCATCGTCGCGCTCCCACCCGACGAGCTCTACGCCATGATCTCCGACATCACGCGGATGGGGGAGTGGAGCCCGGTCTGCACGGCCTGCTGGTGGGACGAGGGCGAGGGCCCACGCGTCGGCGCCTGGTTCACCGGCCGCAACGAGCTCCCCGACCGCACCTGGGAGACCCGCTCCGAGGTCGTGGCCGCCGACCCCGGACGCGAGTTCGCCTTCGTCGTACACGGCACGATCGCGCGCTGGGGCTACTCCTTCGCGCCCGTCGACGGCGGCACCGAGCTCACCGAGTCGTGGGAGTTCCTGCCGAGCGGCATGGAGCTGTTCGGTGAGCGCTTCGGCGACGACGCACCGGCGCAGATCGCCGATCGCCTCGAGCGGGCGCAGACGGGCATCCCCGCGACCCTCGCGGCGATCAAGCGGGCCGCCGAGTCCCCCTGATCGTGCGCGCAATTCACCGCATGCGGCGAACGACGCGCACGATCAGCCGGCGTCGTAGAGACCCCACCCCCGCGCGACCTTGCCGTCGGCACCGAACACCGCCATCTCGGTGACGTGCCCGCCGGCCTGGTTGCGGTACTGGATCGAGATGCAGTCGACGCCGAGGTGCACGTCGTCGAGCTCGAAGTGGAGATCGCCGTGGCTCCGCAGCGCGGTGGTCCAGTACTCGCGCAGCGCGGCTTTGCCCCGCACCGTGCCCGACGGGTCGCCCATGACGGTCGCCGCCACCGGCGAGCAGAACTCGACGTCGTCGGCGAAGTGCGTGAGCACCGCTTCCACGTCGTGACGGTTCCAGTCGTCCACCCACTGCTCGGCCCAGCGCCGTGCTTCCTCATGGTCCATGATCGGAGCCTACGAGCGCGGCGCGAACACATGGCTGGAATTTCCGCCGCACACGAGACTGCCTCCATGACGCCGAGTGACGGGCGCAGGCGCATGCCGCGAGCCCGACGCATCCCGTGGTTCCTCCAGGTCCGCGCCCGTCTCGATGCCTGACTTCGAACACATCGCCGGGCCGCCGCCGACCGATGTCGTGGTTCCCGAGGTGGTCCTGACGATCGCCGCCGGTCGACCGGTGCGAGCGGTGTGGGAGAACGAGCTCGGTGGCCTGACGTTCGAGGTCGGTGCCGGCGACGGACGCGTGTTCGTGAAGTGGTCGCCCGGTGGCGATGCACCGGACCTCACCGTCGAAGCCGAGCGACTGGACTGGGCGGCGCGCCACACAGCGGTGCCGCGCGTCCTCGACGTCGGTCGGGACCACGGTGGGTCGTGGATGGTGACCTCGGCCTTGTCGGGTGCGTCCGCAGTCGCACCGGAGTGGATCGCTCGCCCCGAGGTCGCCGTCACCGGGCTCGGCCGCGGGTTGCGCGCGCTGCATGACGCGTTCCCCGTCGACGACTGCCCGTTCTCGTGGTCGGTCGACGACCGCATCGTCCGTGCCGCGGCGGTTGTCGAGCGCGACGCGCCCCCGGACGACCGGCTCGTGGTGTGTCACGGGGACGCGTGCGCACCCAACACGGTGCTCGATGCCGATGGCACATGCGTCGGGCACGTCGATCTTGGGCGGCTCGGCGTCGCCGACCGCTGGGCCGACCTGGCGGTGGCGACGTGGAGCACCGAGTGGAACTACGGGCCCGGATGGGAAGGCCTCCTCCTCGACGCGTACGGGGTCGAACCCGATCCGGAACGTACGGACTTCTATCGGTGGCTGTGGGACCTCGCGAGCTGACGCCGCACGCGTAGGGTGCAATCCCCCGTTGTCCGTCCAAGAGGAGCGCGCCGTGGCCAATGACTGGAACGAGAAGATCATCGAGGAGTTCCGGGCCAACCGCGGCCAGGTCGAGTCGTTCGGGAACGCGCCGCTCCTCATCCTCCACACGACCGGCGCCAAGACCGGCCAGGAGCGCGAGTCGCCGGTGCTCTACCGCAGCCAGGGCGACGACCTGATCGTGTTCGCGTCGTTCGCGGGTGCCCCGGTCAATCCGGCCTGGTACCACAACCTCGTCGCCCACCCCGACGCCACCGTGGAGCTCGGCACCGAGACCCGGCGGGTCCGGGCGCGGGTCGCCGACCCGGAGGAGCGGGACCGGCTCTGGGAGTGGAACAAGCAGGACTACCCGGGCTTCGGGGACTACGAGGAGAAGACCGACCGGACCATTCCCGTCGTGATCCTCGAGCCCGCGGGGTGACCCACCGATGAGTTCGTGGCGCCGGGGCGGTCCAACCGCTGAGCGTTCCCGGCCCATGGGGACTCGATCGAAGGAGCCGCCGTGCCCGAGCGCGACCACGCCCCCGTCGGGGCGCCCTGTTGGGTCGACCTGCTCACCACGGATCCCGACCGGAGCCGTGAGTTCTACGGCCGCCTCTTCGGGTGGACGGTCGAGGACCCGGGGGAGGACTACGGCGGGTACGTGAACTTCCTCTCGGGGGGCATCCACGTCGCCGGGTGCATGCGCAACGACGGCAGCGCCGGCGTCCCCGACCTCTGGTCCGTCTACCTCGCGACCGACGACGCCGAGGCGACGGTCGCCCGGGCCGTCGAGCACGGCGGCCAGGTGATGGTGCCGGCGATGGACGTCATGACGCTGGGTCGCATGGCGGTCGTCGTCGACGTGGGCGGCGCGGTGATCGGGATGTGGCAGCCGGGCGAGCACCGCGGCTTCGGCGTCATCGGCGAACCGGGTGCGCCGGCGTGGTTCGAGCTGCACACCCGCGACTACGAGGCCAGCATCGACTTCTATCGCGACGTGTTCCGCTGGACGACGCGCGTCGAGAGCGACTCCCCCGAATTCCGGTACACGACGTTCGACGTCGGCCAGGAGCAGCTCGCGGGGGTGATGGACGCCGCGGCCTTCCTCCCGGACGGCGTCCCCGCGGGGTGGTCGGTGTACTTCGGCGTCGCCGACACCGACGTCGCGCTGTCCGAGGTCGTGGCCCTCGGCGGTGAGGTGCTCATGGGCGCCGAGGAGACGCCGTACGGGCGCCTCGCCACCGCGGCCGACTCCACCGGCGCGGTGTTCAAGCTCGTCGCGCCCACCTCGTAGGCGCGCGCGATGGCGACCTTCGTGCTCCTCCACGGTGCCGGGTCGGACCCCTGGTACTGGCACCTCGTCGCGCCGCAGCTGCGCGACCGCGGCCACGATGTGGTGACCCCCACCTTTCCGTGTGACGACGACACCGCCGGACTGCTCGACTACGTCGACGCGGTGGTGGCGGCCATCGGCGACCGGCGCGATCTCGTGCTCGTCGCGCAGTCGCTGGCCGGGATGGTCGCGCCCGTGGTGTGCGAGCGGGTGCCGGTCGACCTGCTGGTGCTGGTGGCGGCGATGGTGCCGAGCCCGGGCGAGACCGGCGCGGCGTGGTGGACCAACACCGGGCACGCAGTCGGTGCCGACGCGTCCGACGACCCGGTGGTGACGTTCCTGCACGACGTGCCGATCGACGTCGCGGCCGAGTCGGCCGCGCACGTCCGCGCCCAGTCGGAAGCCGTCTTCGACCTCCCGTGGCCGCTCGCGGCGTGGCCGGACGTGCCGACCCGCTTCCTCCTCTGCCGCGACGACCGGTTCTTCCCCGCCGACTTCCAGCGCCGGGTGGTGCGCGAGCGCCTCGGCATCGTGCCGGACGAGATGGGCGGCGGGCACCTCCCCGCGCTCGCGCGCCCGCAGGAGCTCGCCGACCGCCTCCTGGCGTACGCCGCCGCAGTAGTGTCCGCGCCATGACCATCGAGGCGGTGTCGCACATCGCGGTCGGCGTCCGGGACATGGAGGTCGCGCTCGGGTTCTACCGCGACGTCCTCGGCCTGCGCGTGACGGCCGACAACGTCGAGGAGTTCCCCCAGGGCCCGGGGCAGGACCCGGCGCAGCGCCGGGCGGTCTACCTGCGCTGGCTCGACGGCCCGCACGCGAGCTTCATCGTGCTCGACCAGCAGATCACGAACGACATCAAAGGCCAGCCGGCCGAGCTGTTCCAGATGGGCTGCCACCACTTCGCGTTCTGGGTCGACGACCTCGACGAGATGTTGGCGCGGGTGCGTGCGGCCGACGTCACCGTCGTGATGGGGGGTGAGGGTCCCGGGGCCGACACCGTCATGTACGGCGAACCGCCCGGCGGCCGGGTGCGCAGCGCGTTCCTGCGCGATCCGGAGGGCAACTACGTGCAGCTCGACCAGCGGGCGTGAACGGCGAGTCGCGCTGATGGACGCCACGTTCGACCACGCCACCATCGCGGTCTTCGACGTCGACGAGGCCGTGCAGTTCTTCGCGGTGCTGGGCTTCGAGGTCACGAAGTCGGTCCGCATCTCGGGCGCCACGATGGACGCGTACATGGGGATCCCCGGCATGGAGGCCGAGCACGTGACCCTGTCGGTTCCCGGCGCCGAGCCGCACCAGGAGGTGCAACTGCTGCGCTTCCACCGTCCGGAGCACCTGGTCGACCGGAGCTCGGGCGAACTCGCCGGCACCGGCTTCAACCACCTCTGCTTCCGGGTCGACGACCTCGACGCCACCGTCGCCGCGTTCGACGCCGCCGGGTTCCCCACCCGCAACCAGCCCATGGACTTCCACGAGCGGAAGCTCGTGTTCCTCGTGGGGCCGGCGAACGTGGTCATCGAGCTGGCGCAGTGGACCTGATCCGCGTCAGCTGAGGCGCGCCGCCCTCGCCTCGAGGTGGCGCTGCTCCGGGCGGCTGGTCGTGCGCCGCGCCGCTTCGCGGTAGGCGGCGCGTGCCGCATCGACGTCGCCGGCGCGCTCGAGCAGGTGGGCGCGCACCGCGAACAGCCGGTGGTGGCCTGCGACGCGCGCATCGTCTTCGAGGGTGGCGACGACATCGAGCCCTGCCGCCGGACCGTGCACCTCCGCCACCGCCACCGCGCGGTTGAGCGTCGCCATCGGGTTGGGAGCAACCTGGTCGAGGACCTCGTAGAGCGCGAGGATCTGCGCCCAGTCGGTGTCCTCCGCGCTCGGTGCCTCGACGTGCACCGCCGCGATGGCGGCTTGCAGCTGGTAGGACCCGAGCGGAACCTGACCGAGCGTCGATGCGATCAGCGCGACGCCCTCCGCGACCAGCGCGTGGTCCCACTGCGACCGGTCCTGCTCGTCGAGGGGCACCAGCGCGCCGTCGGCTCGGCTGCGCTGGCCTCGGCGGGCGTCGGTCAGGAGCATCAGCGCGAGGAGGCCGGTGACCTCGCCGTCGTCGGGCAGCATCTCGTGCAGGAGACGGGTGAGGCGAATCGCTTCGTTCGTGAGATCGGCGCGTTGCAGGTCGTCACCGGCCGAGGTCGCGTACCCCTCGTTGAAGACGAGGTAGAGGACGTGCAGCACGACGCCGAGCCGGGCGGCGCGCTCCTCGAGCGGCGGGAGCCGGAAGGTGGCGCCCGCCGCTTTGATCGATTGCTTCGCTCGGCTGATGCGCTGGGCCATCGTCGTCTCGGGCACGAGGAACGCGTGCGCGATCTCCGTGGTGGTCAGACCGCCGACCGCGCGGAGGGTCAGCGCCAGCTGCGAGGGTGGCGAGAGGACGGGGTGGCAGCACAGGAAGAGCAGCGTGAGCATGTCGTCGCCCGCGGGCACGATCACGTCGGGGTCGGGACGGAGCCGGGGGGCGACGTCGTCCTCGCGTCGCCGCCGGGCGTCGTCCCCGCGCAGCTGGTCGATCATCCGTCGCGTCGCCACCGTCGACAGCCACGCCGCCGGGTTGTCGGGTCGCCCCTCGGCCGGCCACTGCTGCACCGCGGCGAGGAGCGCCTCCTGGACCGCGTCCTCGGCGGCATCGAAGTGGCCGTACCGGCGCACCAACGCGCCGAGGACCTGCGGCGCGAGGGTGCGCAGCAGGTCCTCGGTGGCGGGCGGGGCGGTCATGCGTTGTCGGGCGCCTCGTGCATCAGCGGGCGCACCTCGACCTGGCCGAAGCGGGCGAACGGCACCCGGGCCGCGATCTCCAGCGCCCGCTCCAGGCTGTCGACGTCGATGATGTCGAAGCTCCCCAGGTACTCCTTGGCCTCGAGGTACGGACCGTCGGTCACCGCGGGCACGCCGCCGGTGATGGTGACCGACTTGGCCAGGACCTGGTCGCCCACGCCGTAGGCGCAGACGAACTCACCCGAGGCCTTCAGCTCGGCCTGGAGCGCGTTGGTCTCGGCGACGACCTGCTCCAGCTCCTCCTCCGGGAAGGAGCCCCACAGCTCCTCGTTGCCGTAGATCATCAGCATGTACTTCATGAGGTCACTCCTGGTGTCTCGGGTGTCGGTGTCTCGGTGACCGTGGTGGCCACCTCACCCACCCGTCGGAGCCGGGATCCCGATCTCGACATCGCGCCTGGACATAGTTTCGCGGCGACCAGCACGACGTGACCGATCCGGAGGCCGCGGCAGGATGTCCCCCCTCGAGCTCGTCGATCCGAGGACCAACCCGTACCTCTCCGGCCGGTTCGCACCCGTCCACCGGGAGATCGACGCCGGCGACCTGACCGTGGAGGGCACCCTGCCGGCGGAGCTCACCGGTGCGTACGTCCGCAACGGCCCGAACCCGAAGTTCCCGCCGCTCGGCAGCTACACGTACCCGATGGAGGGTGACGGGATGCTGCACGGCGTCTGGCTCGACGGGGGCCGCCCGCGCTACCGGAACCGGTGGGTGGAGACGCGCGGGCTCGCGGCGGAGGAGCGCGCGGGCAAGGCCCTCTTCGGTGGGTTGATGACGCCCGCGTTCGTCGACCCGTCGGTCCTGGGGCCCGACCCGGACCCGGGCTGGCCGATCAAGCTCGACGCCTTCATCAACATCGTCCGGCACGCGGGCCGCTACCTCGCGTTGGAGGAGGGCACCCCGCCCTACGAGGTCACCGACGCGCTCGAGACCGTCGGGCGCTACGACTTCGCCGGCGGGCTGCCCGCCGGGATGTGCGCGCACCCCAAGGTCGACCCTCGGACCGGCGACATGGTGCTCTTCCGCTACGACGTCGAGGAGCCGTTCCTGAGCTGGGCGGTGGTCGGCGCCGACGGCCGGGTGCCCCGCCCCGCACGACCGATCCAACCGGTCGACCGTGGCTACATGGTCCACGACTGCGCCATCACCGAGCATTCCCTCGTGCTCTTCCTCGGGCCGGCGGTGTTCGACCTGGCCGCGATGAGCGCGGGGGGACCGCTGCTGCAGTGGAAGCCGGACCTCGGGATGCGGGTCGCGGTGGTGCCCCGCGTCGGTGAGGGCGACATCAGGTGGATCGAGTCCGAGACCTTCTGGGTGTGGCACCTCGCCAACGCGTACGAGGACGGCGGCACCATCGTGGTCGACTTCCCCGCGTTCAACACGCTCGGGTTCCTCGACCCGCACACGCCGGTGTCCGGGGCCTACACCCGCGCGGTGCTCGACCCCGCCGCCGGCACCTTGGAGCGCACGGTGCTGCACGACGGGATCAGCGAGTTCCCGCGCGTCGACGACCGGCGTGTGGGGCGGCGGCACCGGTACGTCACCGTCGGTGCGGCGTCCGGTTCCGCGCGCACCTCCGGTGAGCACGACGTGCTCTGCCGCGTCGACCTCGAGACCGGGGCGTGGGACGCGTTCGACACCGGCGCGGTGATCGGCGAGGTCGTGTTCGCGCCCCGCCCGGGTGGCACCGACGAGCTCGACGGCTGGTACCTGACCTTCGGGACCTCCCTCGACGACGGTCACTCGTGGCTGTACGTGTGGGATGCGGAGACGTTCCCCGGGCCGCCGCGGGCGCGTGTGCACATCCCCCAGCGGGTGCCCAACGGTCTGCACGGGAACTGGTTCGCGGCCGGCTGAGCCGCGCGGCGCGACAGGAGGACCGTGGAACCACGTCGTGACGACCTGCGGATGTACGGCGAGGTGAGCGAGCACGAGCCACTGGCGTGGTCGTGGGTGGACGGCGAGCTGGAGGCCGCGCCGACGTACTGGGTGGTCGCCGGCACGACCGCGTACCCCGCGGCGCGTCCGGTGTGGGGCGTGTGGCGCGAGGCCGTCTTGCACCTGAGCATCGGGAGCCCGACGATCAGACGGGCGCTCGACGCCGATCCGCGCGTCACCGTCCATCTCGAGAGCGGGACCGACGTCGTGATCGTCGAGGGAACCGCGACCGCGGCCCCGACCGCGTCCGGGATCGTCCGGGCCTATGACGCCAAGTACGACTGGTCGTACGACACGCAGGAGTACGGCGACCTCGTTCGCGTCGCGCCCTCGGTGGTGAAGGCCTGGCGCGCCGCCGGGTGGGCCGGGCGCGACAGCTTCACCCACGTCGGTCGTTGGACGTTCCCCCAGGTGTGAGGCGGCGCTCGCCGCTTCAGGCCGAGGCGGCGGTCGTGCGGTGGCGCCGGCGGAAGAGGATCGACGCGACGAGCCCGGCGGGCAGCGGGAGCCAGTACGAGAACAGCCGGTAGAGCAGAGTCGCCAGCACCGCGTGCTCCGGGGTGACCCCGGCCAGGGCGAGCACACCGGTCAGCCCCGCTTCGACGAACCCGAGGCCGCCGGGCGTGATGGGGATCATGGCCAACGCGCTCCCGGCGACGAACGCGAGCAGCACCAGCACCGGATCGACGCGCGAGCCGACCGCGAGCAGGCTCACGTAGAGCGCCAGGAAGTCGAACAGCTGGTTGCCCAGCGCGGCGGGCACGGCCTGCTTCCAGTTCTCCGCGAGCGCGGTGCGCACGAAGTCACGCGCTTCGACGAGGCGCTGCGAGAGGCTCGGATCCGGTGTCGGCCGGCGGAGCACGCGCCGCACGAACCAGTCGAGGAGCCGACCGACGTTGCGCACCACGCGATCCGAGATCAGCAGGATCGACGCGCCGGTGAGGAGGAAGATGCCGAGGGCGCCGCCGAGGAGCGCGCCCTGCAACAGCTCCGACCTCACCGCCAACCCGAGCACCATTGCGGGGAGGGCGAGGACAGGAAGCGCGAACAACGTGGCGGTCGAGAGCAGGCCGACGGCCGTGAGCGCGGTGCTGGTGGTCGCGCCGTCGAAGCCGGCGCGCGTGAGCATCTGGAACATGGTCGCACCACCCGTCGCCGCGCCACCCGGTAGCGCGTGGCTCAACGCGTTCCCGGTGAGTTGCGCGCACGCGATGTCGAACCAGTTGTCGGTGTGCAGCGCGATGCGCATCAACGCCCAGATGCAGCCGAACGCGGCGGCCTCCAGGACGAAGATGGGGACGAACCAGGCCGGGAACACCGCCTCCAGCTGGGGCAGCGATCCGAACATCGCGATCAGACCGGGCAGCACCAGGTACAACGCGATCCCGGTGACCGCGAGCAGGAGCAGCCGGAGCACGATCCGGCGCCGGGTGTGCGCGTGCGCCGCGGTCAGGTCGACCGAGTCGGTCACCTGCACCCGCCGTTCGGACCGTCCACCACCACCGCCCGCCAGCACCCCACGGCACCACCCTTCTCCGGTCCTCGGCTCGGCACCACGACCACCCAATGATCGTACGGGCGGTCCTCCCGTGCCCGGACGGGCCGCCCGACGCCGACGGAGCGAAAGTAACCTCGCCGCCGTGCTCCCGCCGACCGCCGCCGCCGCCCGATGCCTCGGCGTCGTGGCGGTGCGCCCCGGGATCTGAGCGACGGGCCGCACGATGCCGCCGACCGCCCGCCGCCTGCTCGTGTCGGTGCCGACGCTCGAGGACCCCAACTTCTTCCGCTCGGTGGTGTTCGTGATCGAGCACACCGACGACGGTGCCGTCGGGCTCGTGCTCAACCAGCCGACCGACGCCCGGATCAGCGAGGCGCTGCCCGACTGGGCCGACGTCGCCGCGCCGCCCGCGGTCGCCTTCGTGGGCGGTCCGGTGCAACAGCACGAGGCGGTCATCGGTCTCGCCCAGGTCGGCCGGGCCGAGGACTCGGACGCGTGGCAGCCCCTGCTCGGGCGGGTCGGCACCGTCGACCTGGGTCGCACCCCCGCCGACGTGCGCGGCGACCTCGAAGCGGTGCGGGTCTTCGCCGGCTACTCGGGCTGGGGGCCGCAGCAGCTCGACGGGGAGCTCGAGCTCGGGGGCTGGTTCGTGGTCGACGCGCTGCCCGACGACCTGCTCACCGCCGATCCCTCCGGG
This sequence comes from Acidimicrobiia bacterium, assembly GCA_036271015.1. GTDB lineage: Bacteria > Actinomycetota > Acidimicrobiia > IMCC26256 > DASPTH01 > DASUAS01. The sequence goes on along the minus strand of DATBBL010000007.1, from coordinate 27,595 downwards.
CTGTGGCGGGCGGTGCTGCGCCGCCAGGGCGGTGATCTCGCGGTCTCGGCGAACTACCCGCTCGACACCGGCCCGACCGTCAACTGACCGGGCTCGGGCGCCCACGCGAGCGGGTAGCTTCCAACGATGCCGTCGGACGACATGGTCGAACGCATCCTCATCGTCACCGCGCACCCGGACGACGTCGACTTCGGGAGTGCCGGATCCGTGGCGCGGTGGACCGACGCCGGCGTCGAGGTCGCCTACTGCATCTGCACGAACGGCGAGGCGGGCGGGTTCGACGCCTCGGTGCCGCGCTCGACCATGGCGGAGATCCGCCAGGCCGAGCAGCGGGCGGCGGCGAAGGTCGTGGGCGTCACCGACGTCACCTTCCTCGGGTACCCCGACGGGCGCATGGTCCCGAGCATCGAGCTCCGGCGCGACATCAGCCGGGTGATCCGCCGGGTCCGACCGCAGCGGGTCGTCGGCCAGTCACCGGCCCGGAACTTCGAGCGGATGTACGCCAGCCATCCCGACCACCTCGCCGCCGGCGAGGCCACGATGGACGCGGTGTACCCCGACGCCCGCAACGAGTTCGCGCACCCGGAGCTCATGGGGGAGGGGTTGGCGCCGTGGACGGTGCCGGAGATGTACCTCGCCACCGCCGGCACCGCCGACGTGTTCGTCGACATCACCGAGACGTTCGATCGCAAGCTCGACGCCCTGCGGTGCCACGTGACCCAGATGACCGACGTCGAGGGCCTCGACGCCCGCATCCGGGGGTGGAACGCCGCCAACGCACAGCTCGGTGGGCTCCCCGAGGGCACGCTCGCCGAGACGTACCTCCGCGTCGACACCGAGTAGCGGCGCCACCCGGTCGACTCCCGGCCGCCGGGGCGACCGCGCCCCGAATCAGCGATCTGCGCTCATTTGGACCGTTCGGGGGCCGGGGCCCCGAAGAACATGGCCGACCGGTCACCGCCGAGGAGCTCGGCCAGGTCTCCGATGGCATTCCATGTCCGCTGGTTCTCGAGGCAGGTGAGCCGGAGCTCGAACAGGGCCGCGAGGATCAGGTTGAGGTCTCGGTTCTTCACGTTCATCCAGCAGTCGACGGCGATTTTGGAAACCGAACAGTTCACTCGAAGAACACGCCGTTCGGTAGTCACCCCGGCGTCGTCGCGTTGACGCTCCGCGGGCCGGATGGTGTACTCAGGCGGGGCGACGACAGGGAGGAACGTGGATGGCGACCACCGACGGCCTTCGTTACGTCGACTCGGACGGGCACATCCTCGAACACCCGACCGCGATGCCCGACTACGCGCCCGCCGAGTTCCGGGACCGGATCTGGCACATCGAGACCGACGCCGACGACGAGGAGTGGCTCCTCTACAACGGGAACCGAACGCCGGCGAACGGCATGTCGGCCGCGGGTGTGGCCGGCGCGAGCGACGAGGACCGGGCGCGCGCGTTCCGGGGCGAGATGCGCTACACGGAGACCCGTCCCGCGGCATGGAACGCCAAGGCGCGCCTGCAGGACATGGACCAGGACCACATCGACCTCGCCGTCCTGTACCCGACGATGCTGCTCGCCCTGCAGAGCGAGCACGACATCGACTTCGCCGAAGTACAAGCCCGCGCGTACAACGACTGGTGCTCGGACCACGTGTCGGAGGGCGAGGGCCGGCTCTTCGGCGCGGGCGCGGTACCGCCCATGCACGAAGAAGACGACGTCGCGCGCGTCGCGGCCGAGATCCGCCGGGTCGCGACGCTCCCCGGCATGGTGTCGGTGTTCATGCGGCCGAACCCCGCGATCGACTGGCGGCCATTCAACGACGCGGTCTACGACCCGATCTGGCAGGCGGCGTCCGACACCGGCGTGCCCGTCGCGCTGCACCCGTTCTTCGCCGCCGACCTTCCGGGCGCGTCGAAGGGACTGCGGCTGGCGCGGCCCATGCTCGCCAACGGCCGGTACGCCGACGACTTCGACCCCGACGCGCCCTCCGACGCGATCCCGCTGCAGGTCTTCACCCAGGGGATCGCGAACCCGTTCGACGTGATGGCGAGCATCGCGTTCATCACCGCGGGGGGAGTGTGCGAGCGGTTCCCCGACGCGAAGTTCATGTTCCTGGAGGCGAACGGCGGTTGGCTCGTCCCGTGGCTGGAGCGCCTCGACCACCACTGCCGCAAGTACCAGTGGGAGGTCGAGAACCTGTCGATGCTGCCCTCGGAGTACTTCCGCCGCCAGTGCTGGATCAGCTTCGACCCCGACGAGGCGATGCTGGCGATGACCGCGCGATCACCGCTCGTCGGCGCCGACCGCATCATCTGGGCGAGCGACTACCCGCACCCGGACGCGAAGTTCCCGGGCGTCACCGAGGAGCTCGCCGAGGCGCTCGAGGGCCTCGACCTCGAGCAGAAGCGCCAGATCACCTCCGAGAGCGCGCTCGCGCTCTACGGCATCGGGTAGCACGACGGCACGCGTCAGGTCGGGTGCACGTCCGCGGTGGCGAGGCGCCGATCGATCTCCTGACCCATGATCCGGCACTCGGTCGCCGGATGGTCGTAGCGGCAGAGCAGGGCCCCCTCGAGGTAGTCGCGGGCTCGTTGCAGCCGCGTGATCTCGGCGTCGAGGACCCCGAGGCGCCGGCGGGCGATCGCCTTCCAGTCGGCGACGTGCGTGGCGCCGAGCACACCGGCGATGTCGTCGAGTGACAGGCCGGCGTCCTGGAGCATGCCGATGAACACGAGTCGGCGCAGGCTCTCGTCGTGATATCGGCGCTGTCCCGACCGACGGGCGTCGGCGGTGAGGAGGCCCCGCCGTTCGTAGAACCGCACCGTCGACGTCGCCACGCCGGCGCGTCGCGCGACCTCGCCGATGGTCAGCATTCCGTCGTCCATGTTCCTACTTGACTTGAACCGCGGTTCAAGTGTCAAGGTCGTCGCATGACCACTTCGAACCCCGTCGAGCGAACGATGCCGACCCCGAACCACCACGCGCACTACCCGGGCTTCGCCGGAGTCGGCGGGCTCCTCGCCGCCCTGACCTTCACCGTCGGACGCGCCGCTGACGCCGACCTCGCCATCCGGCTGACCGGAGCCGGCCCGGGCGACCATGTCGTCGATGTCGGCTGCGGACCCGGGGTCGCGGTCCGGCGTGCTGCGGCATCGGCGGCGTCGGTCGTCGGTGTCGATCCCGCGCCGGTGATGTTGCGCGTCGCCCGCCCCTTGACGCGTCCTCGCACCTCATCGGCGGTGCGCTACCTGGCCGGCTCCGCGGAAGCGCTACCGCTGCCCCACGATTCGGCCACCGTGCTGTGGTCGCTCGCGACCGTGCACCACTGGCGAGACCTCGACGCCGGTCTCGACGAGGCCCTCCGGGTGCTCCGTCCGTCGGGTCGTCTCCTCGCCATCGAACGGTGCGTGGAACCGGGAGCACGCGGCCAGGCGAGTCACGGCTGGACCGACGACCAGGCGCGCATGTTCGCCGAACGGTGCCGGAGCGCCGGCTTCGCCGAGGCCGAGATCGGTCATCACCAGAGCCGCCCCGGACGCCGCGTCGTCTCCGTCCTTGCTCACCGCGTCGGTCGGTAGAGTCGCCCACGTGGCGCTGACGCCCCGTGCATCGGCGCCTCGAGATTCAGCTCGAGGCTCAGGAGGCGAGACGGCCATGAAGAAGTCCGGGTCGCGGTCGAGCGCATCTCCTGCTCAGCTGATCGACGCGCGGATCGAGGAGCTCGGGGACTGGCGGGGCGCGATGCTCAGCCGGCTCCGCACCCTGGTCAAGGAAGCCGATCCCGATGTGGTCGAGGAGTGGAAGTGGAGAGGGGTTCCGGTCTGGGAGCACGACGGGATGATCTGCACCGGCGAGACGTACAAGAGCGTCGTGAAGATGACCTTCGCCAAAGGGGCGGCCCTGAAGGACCCGTCGGGCCTCTTCAACTCCAGTCTCGACGGCAACACGAGGCGCGCCATCGACTTCCACGAGGGGGAGAAGATCAACGAGAAGGCCCTGAAGGCTCTCGTTCGCGCCGCGGTGACCCTGAACACGTCGAAGGCTCGGCGCTGAGCCACCGAGCGGTCGTCCAGCCGCGGGAGTGGGAGAACGCCCGGGCGGGCACGCTGGAGGGATGTCCGTGACCGAACCGGCCATCGACCTCGACGGGGCGATCGTCCGCTGTCACGTGACCGGTGATGGCCCGACCGTCGTCTTCGTCCACGGCGTGTGGGTCGCCGGTCCCCTGTGGGACGTCGTGGTCGAACGCCTCGACGGGATGCGACGCATCGTTCCGACCTGGCCGCTCGGCGCGCACGCCGATCCCGCGCCGGCCGCCGATCTGTCGGCTCGGGCGACCGCCCGACGCATCCCCGAGCTGCTCGAAGCCCTGGACCTGCGAGACGTGACGCTGGTCGGGAACGACACCGGGGGCGGGCTCTGCCTGGCCGCGCTCGGGACCGGGCACCCCGGCCTGCAACGCATCGGACGCCTGGTGCTCACCAACTGTGACAGCTATGAGCACTTTCCACCGAAGGGTTTCGACACCATGGTGTCGCTCATGCGTCGGTCGCCGGCCACGGGGTCCGCGCTGCTGCGGTTCTTCGCATCGGGCCCGGGTCGGAGCGTGTTCCTGAAGGGGGTGTGCGCCACCCGCCCGCCGACCGGCGAACGGGCGCGAGCCATCTTCGGAGCGTTCGCCGACAGTCCGGCGACGCGCAAGGACGCGCTGCGATTCACGCAGTCGCTGGAACCGTCGGTCACCCTCGACGCGGTCGACGACCTGCGCTCGTTCTCCAGGCCGGTGCTGTTGGCCTGGGGGGCTGCCGACAAGCTGTTCCCGCTCGACCATGCGCGCCGACTCCGAGCGGACTTCCCCGACGCCCGCTTGGAAGTGATCGACGGAGCCAGCACCTTCGTGATGCTCGATCAGCCCGACGAGCTGGCCGCTCGGATCAGCACGTTCGTCCACGACACGATGAGCAACGCGTAACCCGCGGCGAGCTGCGCGACATGAGCGATCAGCTTCCTCAGCCCCGGCTGACCCAGGTGTACCGATTGTCGGCGACCGTCGCCGAACCGCTGGATCTCGGCGAGACCGCCGCCGGCCGTCGCCGCATCGTGGCGCTCACGGGCGGCACGTTCACCGGTCCTGAGCTCAACGGGGAGCTCGTGCCGGGCGCGAGCGCGGACTGGCAGATCGTCCTGGCCGACGGCACGGCACTCGGAGACGTCCGCTACACGCTGCGGACCGACGGCGGCGATCTGCTCTACGTCCAATCCCGAGGTGTCCGGCACGGCCGCGCCGACGTGCTCGCGCGACTCGCACGGGGCGAGGAGGTCGACGCCCGCGAGTACACCTTCCGTACGACGACGCAGATCGAGACCGCCGCCCCCCATCTCGACTGGCTGAACAAAGGCGTCTTCATCAGCGTCGCCGCCCGGCGGGCGGGCGGCGTGATCTACGAGACCTACCTCGTCGCATGACCGCCGCACCGGCGGCGAAGAAGGTCGCGCTCATCACCGGCGCCTCGGGCGGCATCGGCGCCGGCGTGGCCGCCGCGTTCCGCGACCACGGCTACGCGGTCGTGGGCACCTCGCGTTCGATGCCCACGTGGGACGACCCCGACCTCCTCGCGGTGGTCGGTGACATCACCCTCGCCGAGACTGCATCGCGGGTCGTGGAGCAGGCGCTCGATCGGTTCGGTCGGATCGACAGTCTGATCAACCTGGCCGGGATCTACATCGGCAAGCCGTTCGCGGAGTACACACCGGCCGACTTCTCCGCCATCACCGCCGTGAACCTGGCCGGGTTCTTCCACATCACCCAGCGCGTGATCGCGCAGATGGTCGCGCAGGGGGGCGGCCACGTCGTCAACATCACCGCCAGCCTGGTCGAGGACGTGGACAGCACGCGACCGTCCGCCCTCGCCGCGCTCACCAAGGGTGGGCTCGCGGCCGTGACCCGATCCCTGGCGGTGGAGTATGCGGCGCGTGGCGTGCGCGTCAACGCGGTCGCCCCCGGTGTCATCGAGACCCCCGTGCACGACGCCGCGTCGTACGAGGGCCTGGCGGCGCTCCACCCCCTCGGCCGGGTGGGCGAGATCAGCGACGTCGTCGACGGCATCCTGTATCTCGAGCGGGCCACCTTCGTCACCGGCGAGATCCTGCACATCGACGGTGGGCAGGCGGCCGGGCACTGACGCGGGTGCTCCGACGGTGGGCTACGTCTCCGACGTCATCTGGAGCGGGACGTCGTCGAGCTGATGCACGCTCCCGGCGACTTCGCGGACCTCGACCGAGTCCACGGTCACGTACTCGTTCACCTCGCGGCCGGGAGGCATCTGCGCCGCCATCGAGCGCGCTTCGTCCTCGGTCTCGAAGATCAGGATCTCCATGCCTTTGCCGTCGACCGGGGCGAACCAGTGACCCGAGACGAAGCCTGGGATCTCGCTGACCGTCGGGAGCACGTCGTCGTGCAGCACGCGCCGTGCCTTCTCGTAGTCGCTGATGGAGACGGTTGCGATTGCTGCGTACATCTCGCACCTCCGGTCGCTCGCGACGGTCGCGTCCGAGCGTGTCCGTTCGAGGTGGTGACGTCAAGCCGGATGGGGCGCGGCCCGGTCGGGTCAGCCGTCGAGCTTGTCGATCTGGCCCTTCAGGGTGTCGGCCGCCTTGTCGACCTTCGCGTCGTGCTCGTCGGGAAGCTTGCCCTTCGCGACGTCGGCCGCCCTGTCGATCCCCTCCTCGACCTTCTCCTTGTTGCTGCCGACCAACCCCTTCACCTTGTCGAGAATTCCCATGCCCGTCCTCTCGTCGTGGGTCGCGGTGCGGCCTCCGGCACAGAGAAGGGCTAGTGCAGCGCGGGCCGCGGTGCAAGAGGGAGACGCGCGCCCGGAAACCGCATTGCCGCAGCACGGAAGTCAGGTGACGCTCGTCCCGCCGCCTGGTTTACTGGTCGTCGGGCCGAGGGGAAGCGAGGGGGTCGGGTGACGGATTTGCCGTCGGCGACGGCCACATTCTTGTTCACCGATCTCGAGGGTTCGACGCGCCTGTGGGAAGAGCATCCCGAGGCGATGAAGGTCGCGCTGTCGCGTCACGACGTGATCTTGCGCGACGTGGTCGGCACCCATGGCGGCCGGGTCGTCAAGACAACGGGCGACGGGTTGCACGCGGTGTTCGCCACCGCGCCGGAAGCCACCGCCGCCGCCGTCGACGCGCAACGGCGGCTGATGGCCGAAGTGTGGACGATGCCCGAGCCACTGCGGGTCCGGATGGGCCTCCACACCGGGAACGCCGAGATGCGAGACGGCGATTACTTCGGTTCGGCGGTGAATCGTGCCGCCCGCGTCGCCGCGGTGGCGCACGGGGGCCAGGTCGTGCTGACGAGCGCGAGCGCCACGCTGGTGCGTGAGAGCCTTCCCGACGGTCTCGAACTTGTCGATCTCGGGCTGCATCGGCTCCGCGACCTCGCGCGACCGGAGCGCGTGTACCAGTTGACCATCGCGGGATTGAGATCCGAGTTCCCCTCGCTCCGGTCGGTCGACGCGTTCCCGAGCCGCGCACGCGGGGCTACTCCATCCTTCGCACCAGGCACGGAGGAGCTCGCCGGACGTCGGGTCGAGCTCGACTCCCTCGAGCGCGCCTGGGAGCGCGCGAAGAACGGTGTTCGGCGGGTCGCGCTCGTGGCCGGTGAGCCCGGCATCGGCAAGACCCGTCTCGTCGGTGAGTTGGCGCGACTCGCGTACGCACAGGACGGGGTGGTGCTCTACGGACGCTGTGAACCGGACGCGGTCGTCCCGTACCAGCCGTTCGTCGAGGCATTGCGGCCGTACGTGGCCGCGTACTCACTTGCGGTTCTGCACGAGCGCCTGCACGGTCTCGAGCAGGACCTGACGCGACTGTTCCCCGCGCTGCTCGGCCGCACTGGGGACGGGTCGTGGTCAGCGGTGAGCGACCCGGAGGCGCAGCGCTACCGGTTGTTCGAGGCGATCACGTTGCTGCTGACGGGGATCGCGGCCGCGGCGCCGGCCCTGCTGGTCATCGATGATCTGCACTGGTCCGATCAGCCGACGTTGCTGCTCCTGCGACATGTCGTCCGCTCGGCGGCGGACGCGCCGCTGCTCGTCGTCGTGTGCTACCGCGACGTCGAGCTCGCCGACGGTCAGGTGATCGCCGATCACGTGGCGGACCTGCGACGCGAGCCGTTCACCGACCAGGTGTCACTCGAGGGGATCTCGGAAGCGGAAGCAGCGACGCTGCTGTCGAACCTGGCCGGTCACGACGTCGCTCCCGCGCTCACCAGAGCTCTGCATCGCGAGGCCGGCGGCAACCCGTTCTTTCTCACCGAGCTCCTGCGGAGCTTGATCGAGACCGACGTCGCGCTCGTCCCCGGACCGAACGACGCACGAGAGGTGGACCTCGGCGCGCTCGGCCTTCCCCAGCGAGTGCGCGATGTGGTGGCGCGCCGCGTGCGTCGCCTCCCCGAACCGGTGAACGACGTCCTGAAGCTGGCATCCGTCGTCGGGTCCGAGTTCGGCGCGCCGCTGCTCGCACGGGCGGGCCAGTGGCCGGTCGGCGACGTCCTCGAGTCGCTCGATCAGGCCAGGCACGCCGGACTCGTCGACGAGCCAACCGGTCGCCGAGGGTCGTACTGCTTCTCGCATGCCCTCATCCGTCAGGCGCTGTACCGAGAGCTGGGAACGGCGCAGAAGGCGCAGCTCCACGCCCGCGTCGGCACGGCCATGGAGCAGCAGGTCGGGTCCGAGCGCAGCGCGGCCCCGGCGACGCTGGCGGAGCACTTCACGCAGGCGGCGGCACTCGGGATGGGTCCCAAAGCCCTCGAGTACGCGACGGCCGCGGGCCACGATGCAGCCGCGCACCTGGCGTTCGAGGACGCGGCGACCTACTTCGAACAGGCCCTCGAACTCCACGACGAATACGCACCGGACGACCCGGCGCCGCGGGTGGAGCTCCTCATCAGCCTGGCCGAGGCGCTCACCTGCGTCGACGAGACCGCGGCTCTCGACGCCGCATTGCATGCCGTCGACGCGGCACGCGCGAGCGGATCGCCACAGCAGTTCGGACGGGCCGTCGCGGTGTTTCTCGAGCCGATGTCGTCGACCATGTACCCGGATCAGGTCGCCACTCTGCTCGACGAGGCGCAGCACAGACTCGGCGACGATGATCGCGCCCTCCTGGCCCGGCTCAAGGCGATCGAGGCGTTCAAGTACTCCGCCTACCAACTCCAGGGCCGGGACGGTCGTGCACTCGCCGATCGAGCGGTCCAGTTGGCGCGCGAGGCAGGCGAGGCACCGACCCTGACCCAGGCGCTCTTCGCGCGAGCGATCAGTCTCGAGTCAACGGCACGAATGACCGAGCGGCGCGCGCTCGGCGAGGAGCTCGTCGCGCTCGGCCGGGCCGGGGGTGGGAGCGGAGCCCGGGCCACCACCCATGGGCTGCGCGTCCTCGCCCGCGTGCAGCTCGAGCTCGGCGACGCCGAGTCGCTCACCGCGACGATCGCCGACCTCGCCCGTACCGGCCAAGAGCGGCGATGGCTCCCGGCCCTGGTCTACGAAGCCCAGTGGCGGGCCACACAAGCGTTGCTGGAAGGACGCTTCGACGACGTCCGGGCCTACTGGCGCGACATGCGACGCTACGCACGGGGGTACAGCGCCGTCGCCGGTATCCACGACTCACAGGCGTACTACCTGGCGCGCGAGCAGGGCACCCTTGCCGACGTCGTCGGACCGCTCGAGCAGATGTCGACGGTGAGCTCCCAGAGCCTCTATGTCCCCGCGCTGCTCGCGGTCGCGCAGCTCGACTCCGCCGACGAGACCGCCGCGCTGCACACCGTCGACCTGCTGACCGCCGATGACATCCGTCGGAGCGAAGCCGAGAATGCCTGGGGTGCCATCCTCGGCCTGCTCTCGGAGGTCGCCGCCGTCGGAGCGTCGAGCTCACGGGCGGAGCTGCTCTCCGAGCTGCTCGAGCCGTTCGCGGGTCGGTTGCTCGTCACGGTGATCGGCCTGGCATCGGTCGGCGCCGCCGACCGCTACCGGGGCATGCTCAGCACGACGCTCGGACGCTGGGACGACGCCGAGGCCCACTTCGAGCGCGCGCTGGAGTTGGAGGAGGGCATCCGGGGACGCGCGCTGGTACCCCGAACCCGGTACTGGCAGGCCCGGTTCCTGCAAGCCCGTGCCCGTCCCGGCGATGACCGCAGGGCTCGCGCAGTCCTCAGCGGCGTCGTGCACGACACGCGCGAGCTCGGAATGCGGCGCCTCAGCGCGCAGGCCGAGCAAGCGCTTGCACGATGACGTCAGTCAGAATCGGTCGTCGACGGCTGCGGTTGGTCCGGGGGCCCGCTCGTCTGCGTGACCTTGACCTCGGTGTCGCCCTCGACGGTCACGATCCAGCTCTCGGGGCCCTCGCGGTCGAAAACTATGGGGTCGTTCGGGATCACAATGGTCACGGCAACCTGCGCGGTGTCATCGGCGACGTGCATCTCGAACGTCTCGTTTTCCACGCCGTTCATCCAGTAGGTCACGATCGGCACGGGGGGATCGTGCCGTCGGGCCAGCGCAATCGCCTCCAAGTACCCCTGGCGGGCGACGGCCTCGAACTCGGGCCCGACCAGGGCCCCCTGCCGCGGATATGAATAGATCTCGTCGGTGCTCCAGCGGCCTTCGTCGTTGAGCCGGCGCACGATCGCTTCGAACGCGCCGACGTCCCGCAACACGTCGCGGGCGTATATGAGGTTCTGCCCGACGTCGCCGTCGCGGTACCACCGGTCGAGCTCCCGCGCCGCCCTGCCCTTGAACCACCTCCGGTCAGCCATCCCCGTCCTCCCATTCGTCCGATCAGTCCCGTGCGCGGCAAATATAGATGCGCGGCGTCGCCGGCGCCAGGACCGACCACGCGCCGGATCAACATCCAGGTGTCCACCAGGCGAAGGTTTCGTGACGCGGCCCTCGGTCGGCCATCCAATGGTGATCTCCGCGAGTACCACCGTTCGCTCGGCCATTCTTCGGCGCGGGTGATCAGTCACGGCCCAAGGAGGCGCCAGCACGTGTTCATCGACTACTGCTGCTCCGACCACGGCGTGATTCGTGAGGGCACCACCGAGGACGACGAGTGGGCGGTGCGGTGCCCGATCTGCGGCGGTCCCACGTTCATCGCCCCGAGCGCGCTCCGCCCCCGCCTCGCGGCCGAACCCCGCGACTGACGGCACCCGTCGCGGACGGTCGGGCGGGGAGCTACCCGGTGAGTCCGAGTTGCTGCATCATCGCCATGGTGTCCAAGTGGCCCCACCGTTCGACGGCGCGCCCGTCCTCGAATCGAAGGATGCCGAACATCGGGATGTCGAAGGCGCGTCCGGTCGGCGGGATCCCCATGTACTCGCCGGTGTGCGTGCCCGTCGCGCGGCCGTACGAGACCGCGAACGCGCCGTCGCCCAACACGAAGTCGAGCGGGTTCTGGAAGTCCGGAAACGCGGCGCGCGTGAGCTCGACGCTCGCTCGATACCGTGCGCGCCCGGTCGCCTCGACGCCGGGGAGCTCGAGATGGTCGATGAGATCCTCGGCGATCAGCTCGTCGATCAACTCGGGATGGTTCTGGTTCCAGATCTCCTCGGTGATGCGCCACATGAGCGCCTTCGACGCCTCGGATTGATCCACGGGCTCCCTCCTCGTCCCGCGCAGGGCGCCGCTACGTCGCGGGTGGGGTGGTGGGTGCCGTGACGGAGGCTCCGATCAGCTTTCCGGTCCAGTAGGGCGTCTTCGCGCCCTTGGGCTTCAGGACGACGAACTTGCCGTTCTGGAGGTGCATCGCCCACGTGCAGATCGTCGGGTTCGGCTTGCCGTAGCCCGCGGCGCTGATGTCCGTGTCGGCGCAGCCGAGGCCGCCGCCGGCGTTGAAGTGACCGAGCTTGCGCAGGTCGTCGGTGTACGTGCTCTGGTTCGGATCCTTGCCCTGCTGCTTCAGCCCGAGGATGGCCAGGTCGCAGTCGAGGTAGCCCGTGTAGATCCCGAAGTCGGGGACCCCGGTGTATCCGGCGTACTTCTTGAGGTCAGCCTGGAGCTGCTGCGTGGCCTTGGTCTTCGCCTCGACGGGGGCCCAGCCCTGCGTGAAGATGACCTCCGGTCCGGTGGACTTCGCGACCGGCTGGTCGAGGAGCTGCTGGCCGTACCCGGTCGCCATGAGCTCCGCCTTCATCTTCACGCCGTTCTGCACGAGACCCTGCGCGATCGCCAGGTTCGTGTTCCCGTTCATCGCGTAGAAGGCGGAATCGGCACCGGAGTTCTTGATGCCGAGCACCAGGGGACTGACATCGGTGCTCCCGAAGTCGACCGTCGTGTTGGTGTACACCGACTTGAGGCCGGCGGCCGGCGCCGCGTACTTGCCATTCGACTTGGCGGCCGCGGTGGACGACGGCGAGACCCCGTAGCCCAGCGACGCCATCTTCGTGGCCCCGAGCGCCTTGGCGATCTTCGGTCCGACGTCGTAGCTGACTCCCTCCACCGGCGCCGCGTTGCCGAACGCCGAGATGACCTTCTCGTTGCCCGGCGCGCCGTAGTAGGTCCCGTCGAAACCCCCGCCGATCAGCGGCACGTTGTGATCGAGCAGCCACCGATAGGTGAGGAACGCGAACGCCGAGTCGTTGATGACCATGAACACGTGCTGGTTCTGCACGAGGTTCTGCGCCGAGGTGAGGTTCGCACCCGACGACTGGTCGTCGACGTACTGGACATCGAGCTTGCGGCCGCCCACGCCGCCGTTGGCGTTCTCACGGCCGACGCGTGCCTTGCAGCCCACGTCCGAATCACCCGATGTCGCCGAGGCCACGCCGGTCTTCGAGTAGATGAAGCCGATCTTCACCGAGTCGCTCGTGACCCCTTCCACCGGCGCGGTGGCCGCGGACGCGGTGGCCGCGGAGAGCGTGAACGCGCTCACCAGGCCCGTGACCACGATGGCCGTCACCAATCGCGAACCAAGGTTCCTCACTTGGCTCCCCCCTTCGCGAACCAGGGATCACCGGACCCCTGTCCACCGTCACGTTATGCCAAAACCGGCACGCGTGTGCGGCGGATCGACCACCCACGTCAATCCATTGGATCGGCGTCCTCGTCGGATTCGTGCGACAGGACGAGCTGCCAGGAGTTGCTGAGCGCGATTCCGACCAGGAGCAGCACTCCGAGTGCGAGGAGGTCTTCGTTGGTCCGGTGGGTCCCTCCCACGGCCCGGATGATGCCGGCGATCCCCACCAGCACCAGCCCGGCGTGGTAGACCGCGGCTCGTCCGTAGTTGAGCGTCCGGGCCCGCCACGCGGTGAGCGTGAACGGCAGCGACAACGCCAGCGCCGCGAGCGCGACAAGCGTCTGTGCGAGGCCGACCACTCTCGACGAGGTGCCGGCGAGCGCGAGCAGGGCGACGAACAACACGGCGGCGAACGAGTAGAACGCCGACCGGGCTCGCCCGACCATGAGCGGGGAGCGACGAATCTCCCGCGGCCGGAGCGCCACCGCCACGAACAACAGTCCGGTCAGCGCGGCTGCGGCACCCCCGATGGTCACGAAGAAGTCGCTCCAGCTGCCATCCACGTGACACTTCTACCGCGCGGAGGTGGGCGGTCTCCGGGTGGTGCGCCCGGAGAAACGGGACGTGAACACTCGTCGGCCGACCGGCGAACTTCCGCGCCGTGCGCCTTGCCGATGTGGCGTGGCACGGCGCGCGACCAGCACCTTCAGACCGCCGATGGGCGCTCACCAGCATGTTTGGACGCCGCGCCCGCGTCCGCTACCAAGGCGGGCGTGGAGTCTTCCGGCGTGCTCTACACCTATCGCTGTGCCCTGCACGGCGCGGTCGCGCTCGAGACCGTCAAGGCCCGGACGCGCCCGGCCGAGCGGAGCTGCCCGGTCTGCGGCCGGTCGGCGGAGATCTGGGTCGGTCCGGCGCCTCCCGGCCTCGACGACCGGCTCGCCGGTCGGCGCTCGCCTCCACTGGGCTGAGCTCGCGGCAAGGCTCAGCGCGCGGCGAACTCGGTCGCCACGATCCGCTGGTCGTGCACGCCGGCGGCGCGCGTCGAGGCGAGCCAGACGATCGGTGGCCCCATGATGGCGGGATCGAGGAGTCGCGCTCGCGTCTCGGGCGGCGTGTCGTCCGGAACCATGCCGGTCGCGGTGGCGCCGCCCGGGAGGAGCAGGTTCACGGTCACCGGCGTGTCGGCCAGGTCGGCGGCCATCACCCGGGACAGCGCTTCGACGGCGGCGCCGGACGGGCCGTACGGGACGAATCCGCGCCGGGTCATCGTCTGCTCGCTCATCGAGATGGTGACGATCCTCCCGGCGCCGGCGGCCACCATGCGCGGGGCCGCGGCCCGGGCGACGAGGAACGCCCCGGTCACCTTCGTGTCGATCACGTCGCGAAAGCCTTCCGGCGTGACCTCCCAGAAGGGTTGGGAGTATGTGAGGAAGCGCGGGTTGACCGTGCGCATCCCGATCCCGGCGTTGTTGACGAGCACGTCGAGCCCGTCGAGCCGATCCCAGACCTCGGCCATGGTGGCGTCGACCGCCGCGTCGTCGCGGACGTCGAGCTCCACGCCGAGCGCGTCCGGTCCCAGTCGCTCCGCCGCCGCTCGCGCCCGGTTTCGCTCGCGGCTCGTGACCACCACGCGTGCGCCGGCGGCGCTCAGGGCGGACGCCATCGCGGCACCGAGACCTCTCGTGGCGCCGGTGACCATCACCCGCGTGCCCGACAGTTCGCTCACGCCGACCGAACCTAACGTAGTCACCAGTTCGGGCCCTCAATGTCGTGCCGCAGGAGTCCGAAGAAGTCGCATGAACACTCTGGTGATCGACCTGCTCTTCCTCGGCGGACTGGGACTCTTCGCCACCTGGCTGTCGTGGACGCTGAGGAGCGAACGGGTCCGCGCCCAGGCGCTCCGCGAGCAGGCACGGCACCGCACGCTGGCGAGCCGACGAGCGACGCGCGCGGCCCGACGCGAGTCGACCACGCCCATCGAGACGGTTGCGGTCGTCCGCGCGGGATCGTTCTGTCGGGTGCCGGGCTCGTATGCGCGCAACAGCCATGGCGCGGTCTTGGTCTGCGCGAACGAACGACGGGGCCGCCCGCGCTGGCGCCACGCCGACTCACTGCGCCGCGCCAGCTAGGTCGCGCCCGGCGCGGGGCTCGTCGCCACACGCGAGCTCATGGAGCCGGTTCCACCGGTCTGACGGTCAGACGAGCACGCTCCGGATGACCTCACCGTCCTGCATCGCCTTGATCGCGTCGTTGACCTCGTGCAGGTGCATGGTGCGGGTCACCATCGAACCGACGTCGAGCTTGCCCTGCTCGATCAGGCTGATCATGCGCGGGAAGTCGCGCCGCACGCGCGCGGACCCGTAGACGCACCCGCGGATCGTCTTCTCCTCGAGCACCGACATCGACGGGATCGGGACGTCCGTGCCCAGCTTCGGCACGCCCACCATCACCGCGGTGCCGCCGGGGCGCGCGGTCTCGACGGCCTGGCGGATGGTGCCCGCGGTGCCGATCACCTCGAAGGCGTAGTCGGCGCCGCGCCCACCGCTGAGGGCGCGCACCGCCTCGATCGGATCGGCGTCGCCCGGATCGACGACGTCGGTGGCGCCGAGTTGCAACGCGGCGTCCCGCTTCATCGCCACCGGATCGATGGCGATGATGCGCGCCGCGCCCGCGATGCGCGCGCCCTGGATCACGGCCTGGCCGACGCCGCCACACCCGATGACCGCCACGATCGAGCCCGGCTCGACCCGTGCGGTGTTCAGCGCCGCGCCCACCCCGGTGGTCACGCCGCAGCCGATCAGGGCGAGCTGCTCGTCGGGTAGGTCGGACTCGACCTTGACCACCGAGTGCTGCGACACCGTCATCATCTCCGCGAACGTGCCGAGGCCGGTCATCGCCTGGATGTCCTCGCCGTTCTCGCGCCGGACCCGCGGCACGAACATCACCGAGTAGGTCTCGGCGCAGAGGTTCGACTGGTCGTGCAGGCAGTACCAGCACACCCCGCACGCCGGGATGAAGGAGCCGATCACGCGGTCGCCGACCTGCACGCGACTGACGTCGCCGCCGACCTTCTCGACCACACCGGTGCCCTCGTGACCGAGGACCACCTTCCCCGCGGGCAGCGTGCCGTTGATCACCGAGAGGTCGGAGTGGCAGACGCCGCTCGCGGTGATCCGCACGATCACGTCGGTCGGCCCGGGGTCGAGCGGCGTGACCTCCTCGACGGACAGCGGCTGGTCCTGTTCGAGGCAGATGGCGGCCTTCATGTGCGTCCCCTTCGCTGGTGGGTGTGGCGCGCGGGATGGGTGCGCGGTCTCCGAACCTACCGCGCTACCTTCCGGCGGTGACCCGCATCCTCCTCGTCCGGCACGGCCAGTCGGTGTGGAACGCCGACGGTCGGTGGCAGGGCCAGGCCGACCCGCCGCTCAGCGATCTCGGCGTGGACCAGGCGGCGGCCGCGGCCGACGCCGAGGCGGTCGGCGCCGTGCGCGCGCTCTACTCCTCCGACCTCGAGCGGGCGCGCCACACCGCGCAGCTCCTGGGCGTGCGCCTGGGGCTGGCGCCGGTCGTCGACGAGCGGCTGCGGGAGCGGCACGCGGGCGACTGGGAAGGGCGCACCCGCGTCGAGATCGACGAAGGGTGGCCCGGCTACCTCGAGTCCGGCCGCCGGCCGGATGGATACGAGCCCGACGACTCGGTGCTCGCCCGCGTGCTGGACGCGTTGCGCGCGATCGCGACCGCGCACACGGGCGACGTCCTCGTGGTCACGCACGGAGGAGTGGTGCGGACCGTCGAGCGCCACCTCGACGGTGACGCCGACGGCCTGATTCCCAATCTGGGTGGCCGGTGGCTCCACTACGCCGGTGCCCGCGTCGAGCTCGGCGATCGCGTCGTCCTGCTCGATCCCGACCAGGTCACCCACCCGCAGCAGATCTGAGACGAAGCGGAGCCGTGCCCGGAGGGCGGGACGGCGGAGCGGAGTCGACCATCGAGTCTGAGACGAAGCGGAGCCGTGCCCGGAGGGCGGGACGGCGGAGCGGGGTCGACCATCGAGTCTGAGCCGCCTCCTTCGCTACCGCCTTCGCCGCCGACGGCGTAGACTCGTCAGTTCCCAAACGCCGGAGATCCGTCTCTTGACCGACCCTGCGGCGGGCGCGGCGGCGGCCGCGACCGACCCCGAGCTGAACCCCGAGCTGGTGGCGGAGCAGCGCCACCTGGATGCGGCGTACGCCCGCCTCGAGGTGATGCGTCGGGCGGCCGAGCAGGTCGCGGAGGGATACACCGACGTCACCCGCGGCGGCACGCACCAGGCCCGGCTCGAGCGCGAGGCCGCCGAGGCGTACACCCGGCGCCGGCTGGCCAGCTTCGACATCGGCGAGTCGCCGCTGTGCTTCGGCCGTCTCGACCTCCAGCCGGGGGAGCGCGGTGACACGCCGCCCTACTACATCGGCCGCATCTCCGTCACCGACGACGACCTGACGCCGCTGATCGTCGACTGGCGGGCCCCGGTGGCCGAGCCGTTCTACCGCGCCACCGCGGTGGAGCCCATGGGCGTCGCCCGGCGGCGACACTTCCAGACCCAGGGTCGGCGGCTCCTCGGCATCGACGACGAGGTGTTCGACGCCGACGCCGCCGCCGAGTCCGGGTTCACGGTGGTGGGCGAGGGCGCGCTGTTCGCGGCGCTCGACCAGGAGCGCACGGGCCGCATGCGCGACATCGTGGCCACCATCCAGGCGGAGCAGGACGAAGCGATCCGCGCCGACCTCAACGGGATCCTCGTCGTCGCCGGCGGCCCCGGCACCGGCAAGACCGCGGTGGCGCTCCACCGCGCCGCGTACCTGCTCTACACGCATCGCAAGCGGCTCGCCGCGCAGGGCGTGCTGCTCGTCGGGCCCAGCCCCATCTTCCTGCGCTACATCGACGAAGTGCTGCCGTCGCTGGGCGAGGACGAAGTGAGCCTCGCCACGCCCGCCGCGCTGAAGCCGCGACTCAAGGTGCGGGCCACGGAATCCGCCGCCGCCGCCGTCGTCAAGGGCGACGCCCGCATGGCCAAGGTCATCGCGGCCGCGATCGGCGATCGCGAACGTCCCATGCCGCGCGACGTCGTGGTCGTCCTCGACGGCTACGTGCTGCGACTGCGTCGCCGCGACTCGAGTCGCATCGTCGAGCGCGCCCACGCCCGCCGCGGCTCGCACAACGAACGCCGTCCGTATGTCGCCGGGCTGGTGCTCGACCATTTCCGGCGCGAGTACCGGCGGGCGCTCGTCCGCGCGTACCGGGCCGACCGCGCCCGGCTCGATGCCGACGCGGCGCTCGACCTGCCCGCCGAGCGGTCGGCGGCCCGCGTGGCCGATCCGACCGTCGCCGCCGCGCTGGCGCGCGGGGAGGCCGCGCCGGGGGAGTGGGAGGACGAGCTGTCGGCCCGGCTGCGCCGGCAGCCCGAGATCCGCGCCACGCTCGACCGCATCTGGCCGGTCCTGAGCGGCAGCGAGCTCGTGCACGACCTCTTCGGGTTCGACGCCCTCATCCGATCGGCGGCCGGTGGCGTGCTCACCGAGGCCGAGCAGCGGTTGCTCTTCCGCGCGCGCGAGGGCGACGTCGCCGACGTCGCCTGGACCGAAGCCGACCTCGCGCTGGTCGACGAAGCCGACTCCCTGCTCGGGCCCCCGAGCGCCGCCCGTCCGCGCTCGCGTCGCCGGGCCCGTCGTGACCCGGAGCTCGAGCAGGCGCGACGCACGGTCGACGAGCTCGGCGTCGGCGGGTACACCAACGCGGCCGACGTGCTCGCGCGCTACGGGAGCGATGCGCCGACCGGCACCGGCGATGCCGACGGCGAGCCGCGCACCTTCGGTCACGTGCTGGTCGACGAGGCGCAGGACCTCAGCGCGATGCAGTGGCGAATGCTGGCCCGCCGCTGTCCGTCGGGGTCGATGACGCTGGTCGGCGACTTCGGGCAGGCCAGCCGGCCCGGCGCGGTCGCCGGCTGGGACGACGCCATTGCCAACCTGCCGGTGCGGGTCCCGCCGCACCGCGTGACGCTCACCGTGAACTACCGCACCCCGGCCGAGATCATGGACGTCGCCAACCGGCTCCTGCCCGCGGCGGCACCCGGCGTGGAGCCCGCCCGCCCGGTGCGGAGCACCGGTGCCCACCCCGAGGTCGTCACGGTGACACGCGACGAGCTGGTGACCGCGGCGGCCGACGCCGCCCGCCGGGCGTCGACCCGGGGCGGCACGGTGGCGGTGATCGCACCGTTGGAGCTCCACGGCTCGCTGACCGGCCGCCTCGCCGACCGCGGCGCGGTCGCCGACGACGTCGAGGCCATCGACGCGCCGATCGCGGTGCTGACCGGCCTCGACTCCAAGGGACTCGAGTTCGACCACGTCGTCGTGGTCGAGCCGTCGCGGCTCGTCGCGCCCGACCGGTCGGGCTTGCGGCTGCTCTACGTCGTGCTCACCCGCGCCACCCGCGAGCTGGTCGTCGTACACGCCGAGCCGCTGCCGGAGGCGTTGGGCCTCGGCGCCGCGGCCCGTAGCGTGGGGGCATGACCTCCACCACCGCGCACCCCCCGCAGAGCGACCTCACCGCGGCCGACGTCGCCTGGGACCTCGAACCGCTCGTCGACGGCGGCGGCGCCGACGGAGCCGACGCCCTCCTCGACGACGCGGAGGCGAGAGCCCACGCGCTGGCGTCGTACCGCGGCCGCATCGGGGAGCTCGATGCCGAGGGCCTGGCCGAGCTGATGCGCGAGCTGGCGACCATCGGTGAGCTGGCCGGGCGCGCCGGTTCCTATGCGGGGTTGAAGTTCGCGGTCGACACCGCCGACCCGGTCGCCGGCGCGCTCATGGCCCGCACTGAGGAGCGCGGCACCGCGATCAACAACGAGATCCTCTTCGTTGAGCTGGAGTGGGCGGCGGTGCCCGACGAGCAGGCGGAGATGCTCCTCGACGACGACCGGCTCGCCTTCTGCCGCCACTACCTCGCGTCGGCCCGTCGCTACCGCCCGCACCTGCTCAGCGAGCCCGAGGAGCGGGTGCTCGCCGACAAGTCGCTCACCGCCAACAGCGCGTGGGTGCGGTTGTTCTCCGAGCTCACCTCGGCGATCACCGTCGACCTCGAGGGCACCTCGGTGAGCCTCGAGCAGGGCCTCTCGCAGCTCATGTCGCCCGAGCGCGAGGTCCGGCGCGCCGCCGCCGACGCGGTCACGGTGGCGCTGGCGCCCGGTCTGCGCACCCGCGCGTTCGTGTTCAACACGCTGCTCGTCGACAAGTCGATCGACGACCGGCTGCGGAGCTACCCCAACTGGCTGGCCAGCCGGAACCTCGCCAACGAGGCGAGCGACGAGTCGGTGCAGGCGCTCGTCGACGCGGTGCAGTCCCGCTACGACATCCCGCAGCGGTGGTACGCGCTGAAGGCCCGGTTGCTCGGGCTCCCCAAGCTGGCCGACTACGACCGCATGGCGTCGGTCGCGAGCGCCGACGAGGAGTTCGGCTGGAGCGAGGCCCGACGGCTGGTCCTCGACGCGTACGCGTCGTTCTCGCCCGAGCTGGCGTCGGCCGCGGAGCGGTTCTTCGACGAGTCGTGGATCGACGCGCCGATCCGTCCGGGCAAGCGTCCGGGTGCGTTCTGCGCGTACACCGTGCCGAGCCAGCACCCGTACGTCTTGCTCAACTGGACCGCGCGCCGGCGCGATGTGCTCACCCTCGCGCACGAGATGGGTCATGGTCTGCACGCCTACCTCGCGCGCGGGCAGGGCATCTACCACCAGACCACCCCGCTCACCCTCGCCGAGACCGCGTCGGTGTTCGGCGAGACCGTCACCTTCGGGCGCCTCCTCGACGCCACCGACGACGCCGCGGCGCGGCTGGCGCTGCTCGCCGAGAGCCTCGAAGGGCAGATCGCGACCGTGTTCCGGCAGGTGGCGATGAACCGGTTCGAGGAACGCGTGCACACGCAGCGCCGCGAGGAGGGCGAGCTGTCGATCGAGCAGTTCAACGAGGCCTGGGAGTCGACCCAGGCGGCGATGCTCGGCGACACCGTCGAGATCACCGAGGGGTACCGGACCTGGTGGTCGTACATCCCGCACTTCATGGGGACCCCGGGGTACGTGTACGCCTACTCCTACGGCCAGCTGCTCGCGCTGTCGGTGTACCGGGCCTACGAGGAGCGCGGCGACGAATTCGTGCCCAAGTACCTGGAGCTGCTCGCGGCCGGCGGCTCGCGCTCGCCCGAGGAGCTGGGCCGCATCGTGGGTCTCGATCTCGCCGACCCCGGGTTCTGGAGCGGTGGTCTCGCCATCGTCGCCGAGCAGCTCGAGGCGGCCGAGGCGGCCGCCCGGGAGTCCGGCCGGCTCTGACCGGCGTCGCACTCCCCGTTGCGGCCCGATACCGCGGAGAGTGGTAAACTGCTCTCACAGAGAGTGATCTCAAGGTGCGGGAAGGATCACTGGTCATGGAGTGGGCACCTCTGTCGACGCCCATCGTGGTAGGCGATACCCCGGTCCAGCTCCTGGCCGCGATCGTCGAGTCGTCCGACGACGCGATCGTGGCCACCACCCTGGACGGCACGGTCCTGAGCTGGAATCGCGGCGCCGAGGAGCTCTACGGGTACTCGGCCGGAGAGATGTTGGGGCAGAAGATCGCCGCGGTCGTCCCCCCGGATCGTGCCGACGAGCTCGCCGATATCCTGGCCCGAGTGGGCGCGGGCGAGCACGTGCACCACTACGAGACGGTCCGGCGGCACAAGGACGGCAGCCTCCTCGACGTCTCCGTGACGATTTCGCCGATCCCCGACACTGCGGGCGAGACGGTCAGCGTGTCCGCGATCGAGCGCGACATCACGCCGCAGAAGCGCATGCAGCAGTTGCTCGCCCATCGGGCACTCCACGATGCGCTGACGAACCTCCCCAACCGCGTGCTGTTGCGGGATCGCATCGAGAGCGCACTCGCCCGCGCCCAACGGGACGGCAGCGGTGTCGCGGTGCTCTTCCTGGACCTCGACGGGTTCAAGGTGCTCAACGACACCCACGGACACGCGGCCGGCGATGAGATACTCCGGGTCGTGGCCGAACGACTGCGCACGGCGGTGAGGACGGACGACACCGTCGCCCGGTTCGGCGGCGACGAATTCGTCATCGTCTGCCACGACGTCGTCAACGAAGAGCGGGCGGGCACGATCGCGCACCGAATCGCGGCGGCGGTGGCGGCGCCCGTCGCGCTCCATGGGCGTGACATCGTGGTCAACGCCAGCATCGGCGTGGTGTTGGGTCGGCCCGGCGCGGCCCCTGACGCCCTCGTCCACGATGCCGACACCGCGATGTACGACGCGAAGCACAGCAGCCGCGCGTCGGGCGAGGACGCCGGCGGAAGGGAACCGTGACCTCCAGGAGGGTGCGCGGTGGCGACGATCGATGACGTCGCTCGCTTCGTGTCGGAGCTGCCGGACGTCACCGAGTCGGAGCGCCACGGCAACCGCACCTGGTTCGTGCACGGCAAGGCCTTCGCCTGGGAGCGGCCGTTCAGCAAGGCCGACCTCCGCCGCTTCGGTGACGAGGAGCCGCCCGCGGGCCCGATCCTCGCGGTGCGGACGGCCGACCTGCACGAGAAGGAGTCGGTGCTGGCCGAGGGGAAGCGGGGCTTCTTCACCATCCCGCACTTCGACGGGTACGCCGCGGTCCTGATCCAGCTGCGGCCCGTCGGCACGCGCGCGCTGCGCGAAATCATTGTCGACGGCTGGCTCGCGTGCGCGCCGCGCGCGGTCGCGGACGAGTACGCGGCGGGACGGCGGCCGCGCCGTCGCTGAGGTCGTCCTCGGCGCCCCGCCGGTTCGGGCGTCGTCGGATCGCCGAGGTAGACCCGCGCACGGGAAACGACACGCGGGAGGTGATCCATGGGAATCCTGACCGCCGACATGCGCCGCGTGGTCGAGACGCAACTCGGCTTCGTGGCGACCGTGTGCGCCGATGGGACGCCCAACCTGTCGCCCAAGGGCACGACCGCGGTGTGGGACGACGATCACCTCGTCTTCGCGGATCTCCGGTCGCCCGGGACGGTCGAGAACCTGCGAGCGAACGCGAGCGTCGAGATCAACGTCGTGGACCAGCTGGTGCGCAAGGGGTACCGGTTCAAGGGGACTGGAGTGGTGCACACCGACGGCGAGGTCTTCGAGCGTGGCGTCCGGTTCTACGAGGCACGCGGCACGGTGCGCGCACGCGACCGCATCCGCGGGATCGTGATCGTGACCGTCGAGCGGGCGGGACCGGTCACGTCACCGTCGTACGACGTCGGCGCCACCGAGGACGAGCTGCGCGACCGCTACCTGGCGGCGCTCACCGCCGGGCCTCCGTGATGACGGGCGCGGCCCGTACCATGCGGACGTGCGCGTCGTGTCGCTGTTGCCGTCGGCGACCGAGATCGTGTTCGCCCTGGGCCGGGGCGACGATCTCGTCGGGGTGACGTTCGAGTGCGACCATCCCGCGGAGGCGAGGGAACGCCGGGTGGTCTCAACGTCGTCGCTGCCGGACGGCTTGACGCCGGCCGAGATCGACGCGGTGGTGTCGGACCGCATGGCGGCCGGCGAGGACCTGTACCACCTCGACGAGCAGGCGCTCGCCGACCTCGACGCCGACGTCATCCTCACCCAGGACCTCTGCGCGGTGTGCGCCGTCGACCTCGACCGGGTCGACGACGCGCTCGCCTACCTCGGGTGCTCGGCGCAGGTCGTCACCCTCGACCCGTCGTCGCTCGAGGACGTCATCGACTCGATCAGCGCGGTCGGCGACGTCCTGGGAGCGGCCGGGGACGCGGCACGCCTCGTCGCCTCGCTGCGCCGACGGCTCGAGTCGCTCAGGATCGCGCGGCGCGACGCGCGGCCGCGCGACGTCGTCGTGCTGGAGTGGACCGACCCGCCGTTCAGCGCCGGTCACTGGGTCCCTGATCTCGTGGTCGCCGGTGGCGGCGTGCCGTTGCTCGCGAACGCAGGACACGACTCGGTGCGCATGGAGTGGGGCGCGCTGAGCGCGAGTGGCGCCGACGTCGTCGTGGTCGCCCCGTGCGGCTACCACCTGCAGCGTTCCGCCGAGCTGGCCCGGCAGCTCGCCGACACCGGTCGGCTCCCTCGCGGTGCGGAGGTCTGGGCGGTCGACGCCGACAGCCACTTCGTGCGGCCCGGACCGCGGGTCGTGGAGGGCGCCGAGGTGATGGCGCGGATCCTGCACCCGGACCGGATGGGAGTCCCCGGCCCGGACGAGGCGCGCCGGGTGGACGCCTGACGATCGGGGAGTGGTCGGTCAGGCGTCGGTCGCGGGCTCGAGGTCCCGGCAGACCCGGGGAGGGTCCCGGCGCTCGATCTGGCCGTCGCCTGAGCCACGACGCCCCCCACCGCCGGCCCACCGGCCGTGCCTCCCGGTGCCGGTCGTGGTCCGTTAGGGTGGCGGTTTCCTCGTCGTCGACGAGATCGGGACTCCATCAGTGCTCCGGTGCTGCCGTAGTTCCTGGTGATCGTCGACGTTCTCGTCCGGCTCCAGACTCCAGGCCGAGCGTGACGACCCGCCGTTGCGGCACTGACCTGGGATGGGACGGACATCATGGTGACGACGACCGAGGGGCTCCTGGAGCGCCCGCGCGCGACCGACGAGGGCAACGGCCGCACCGACGAGGAGTCGTGCCGGAGCGAGCTTTCTCGGTACGCGCGTCCGGACCTGCGCCGCAGCCTCTTCGGGCTCGCGACGTCGCTGCTCCCGTTCCTCGCGCTGTGGACGCTGATGTACCTGGCGCTGCCGGTGTCGTACCTCCTCGTGCTGCTGCTGGCGGTGCCGGCCGCCGGGTTCCTGGTGCGCACCTACATCGTCTTCCACGACTGCACCCATGGCTCCTACTTCTCCAGCCGCCGGGCGAACGCCTGGGTGGGCTCGGTCCTCGGCCTCGTCGTGCTCACGCCGTACGCGCGCTGGCGTCACGAGCACACCGTCCATCACGCCACCTCGGGGGACCTCGACCGTCGAGGGGTGGGCGACGTCCCGATGCTGAGCGTGGCCGAGTACGAGGCGAGCTCGTCGGCCGGCCGTCTCGGGTACCGGACGTTCCGCCACCCGTTCGTGATGTTCGGGCTCGGACCCATCTACTCGACGTTCGTGCTGCAACGCTGGGCCGGACGCAGTGCCTCGCGGCGCGACCGCCGCAGCGTCTGGACCACCAACCTGGTCGCCGCGATCGCGGTCGGTGCGCTCTGCTGGTGGCTCGGTTGGCAGGCCGTCCTGCTGGTGGAGCTGCCGTTGGTGGTGTTGGCGGGCGGGGTCGGCATCTGGCTCTTCTACGTGCAGCACCAGTTCGAGGGCACCGCGTGGACCCGCACGCCGGAGTGGCGCTTCTCCGACGCCGCGCTGCACGGCAGCTCGTACCTGGCGCTCCCGCGCGTGCTGCAGTTCTTCACCGGCAACATCGGGTTCCACCACGTCCACCACCTCAACCCGCGGATCCCCAACTACCACCTCCAGCGGGCGCACGACGGGCAGGCCGTCCTCCGCGCCGTCCCCAGGCTGTCGCTCGGTGACGGTCTGCGGGCGACCCGGCTGAAGCTGTGGGACGAGCGCGCCGGGCGTCTCGTGCCGTGGCCGAGGACGGTCTGACGCGTCGTCCGGTCACCAGGTGTCGGCACGGCGCGCGAGGACGCAGAACGCGTTGTCCTCGGGGTCGGCGAGCACGACCCAGGTCGCGTCGCCCGGCTGGCCCACGTCGACCGGGCGAGCACCGAGGGCGAGGATCCGCTCGACCTCCGCGGCCTGGTCGTCCGGGGCCAGGTCGAGGTGCAGGGGGCTCTTCCGGCGGCGGTGGCCCTCGGTCTTGACGAACTCGATGCCGGGGAACGACGCCGGCCCCGGCGCGATCCCCACGACGTCGGGTGCCGAGCTGACGATCTGGTAGCCGAGGACCTCGCACCAGAACCCGGCCAGCCGGTGCGGCTCCTCGCAGTCGACGGCGACGCTGAACCATCGTGCGGCCATGGTCACTACCCTCGCGCGCATGTCGGTGACCAACCAGCGGGTGACCTGTCCGGGCCCACTCATCGAGACGCGGCCCGGCGTCGGGGAGTGCGCGCGCGGTGAGTCGTGCGAGGCGCTCGCCATGAAGGACGACTATCTGTCCTTCCGCGGCGCGCACATGCGCGTGACGAGCGAGTGGTTGGAGCGCCGCACCGAGGAGTGACGGGACGAGGGCGCCCATGTCGTGCCCCGGTCACTCGGGCGGCGCGCTCCGGGCGTCGGCGAGCGCGGCGCCGATCAGCGCGCGGGCGGCCCACAGCGAGACGTCGAGCTGTTCCTCCTCGCCGAGACCGCGGAGGTCCTGCAGCACGATGAGCGCTTCCCACCCCACGACCATCGCCAGCGCGGAGACGAGACGCTCGAAGGCGGCATCCTCGAGCGACTCGCGGAGCGGCTCGAGCGCGCGTTCGATCCACCCGATGCGGCGATAGCCGCGGATCGGCGTGCCACCGTCCGCGGGACGGGGCGCGTCGACCGTCAGCCGGATCAGCGAGCGACCGAGGGGCAAGGTCTCGGTGGACATCGCGCCGAGGGCGCGGATCATGGCCGCGACCCGCTCGGCGGCGTCGTCCCCGACATCGGCGGAATCGATCGCGTCGTCGACCGGCGTCTGGGCCAGCAGCCCGAGCGTCGCGTCGAGGAGCAGCTGCTCGAGCGTCGGGAAGTAGGCGTAGACGGTCCGGCGGGACACGTCGGCCGCCTCGGCGATGTCACCGACCGAGGGGGTCACGCCCGCGCGCACGAGCTCGGCGGTGGCGTCCACGATCGCGGCGCGGGTGCGCCGGCGCTGGCGGAACCGCCCGGTCTCCACCGGGGTGGTCCCCTGCGCCCCCGGGGGGCCGGTCCCCGCCATGGTGTCCTCCGATCCGCCGGCCGGGAAGCCGTTGACACGCCGGCGCTCTTAGTATACACATCTGTAGTAACTGCACAGGTGTGTAGCCACCAACCAACGAGGAGACTGGACATGGACTTCACCGATCCGAACGGCCGGACCGCCCCCGGGGCCGCGACGCACGCCGGGCCGGTCACGCTGATCAACAGCTTCGTGGTGCCCGAGGGCCGCGACGAGGCCTTCCTCGAGCTGTGGACCGAGACGAGCCGGTACTTCCGGGCCCAGCCCGGGTTCGTGTCGTTGCGGCTGCACCGGGCCGTCTCGTCGGACGCACCGCACCGGTTCGTCAACGTGGCCGTCTGGGAGTCGGCGGGGCACTACCGGGCACCCCACCAGACCGAGGAGTTCGTCCGCCTCGTGACGCAGGAGGGATGGCGCGAGTTCCCGAGCTCCCCGGCGCTCTACGAGGTCGTCGTCGAGCACCGACTGGAGCCGAGCCGCGGGTGAGCGGAGGGTGGCGGCGGGTCGCGACGGCCGGCGGGCGATGCCGTCCGTGCCGCCGACCCGCCGCCTCGGCCAGCTCGCGGCCGGGCCGGGACCGATGAGAAACCGGGGGCCGGGCGGTCGAAAGGGCATGGTCGAACGGGTCGCCCGGTTGTCGCCCGACGGAGTGGTCGCGTTGCACGACGCGATGACCGGTCACGTCGACGCG
>DATBBL010000006.1:0-15463 GCA_036271015.1 Acidimicrobiia bacterium | reverse complement strand
GTCCTGCCCGTCGCGCTGTGGCCGGGGGTGAGCCACGCGCTCCACAGCGCGACGGGCAGGACGAGCGCGATGCCGTCGACGGCCCACGCCACCGCCCGGACGAGCGAACGCAGCGGACCCGCGGGGCTTCCGTCCGGCCGCACCACGCGGATCCCGAGCAGGGCCTTGCCCGGTGTGGCGCCGGTGATCCCCTGCACGACGACGAACAGCAGGAGGTAGAGCAGCACCAGCACGCCGAAGAACACGAGGAACGCGCCCTTGTTGACGAGCAGGGCCTGGCCGTTCAGCGCGAGGCAATTCCGGTTGCGGGGGAGCGGCGACGGGCAGTCGCCCCGGCGGAGGGTGGCGCGGCCCACGATGGTGATGGT
This sequence comes from Acidimicrobiia bacterium, assembly GCA_036271015.1. Lineage (GTDB taxonomy): Bacteria > Actinomycetota > Acidimicrobiia > IMCC26256 > DASPTH01 > DASUAS01. The sequence goes on along the minus strand of DATBBL010000006.1, from coordinate 15,095 downwards.
CAGCAACGGGATGATGGCGAGCAGCAATGCGTCCACCGTCAGCGCCACGCATCGCCGGGTGATGACCCGCGTGGGATCGTGCCCGTCGACGGACGCGAGCCGCGTCATCCGCGTGGTCGCGCCCGCCGGACGAGGACGCCGATCAGCACCGCGTTGGTGATGCCGACCGCGATCGCGAAGAGGCCGAACACCGTGTCGCCGCTCGCGAGCAGGATGATGCCGAGCACCGCGAAGAATGCGGCGAGCAACCCGCGCAGGATCAGGATCATGCGCAGCCGGCCCATCGCGGTCAGCGTACGCGGGGTGCGTCAGCTCCCGACGAGGACCCGTACGCGTCGCGCCTGCTCACCCTTGCGCCCCGGCCCGACCTCGAACTCGACGGCCTGCCCCTCCTCGAGGCCGCGGTACCCGTCGCCCTCGATGGCGGAGAAGTGCACGAACACGTCGCTCGCACCCTCACGCTCGATGAAGCCGAACCCTTTGCGGCTGTCGAACCACTTGATGGTCCCGCTCGGCCAGTCGCCGGTCGCGACCGGTGCGCTGACCACCGGCTCGGGCGCCGCCGTCAGCGCCTCGATCGAAGGCCGGTCGAGGCCGGGACGTTGGCCCAACTCGCGCTGGAACCGCGCCACGAGCCCCCGCTGCTCGGCGAGGACCAGCGACACGACGGTACCGGCGGCGCCGGCGCGAGCGGTGCGGCCCGAGCGGTGCGTGTAGTCCTTGAAGTCCGCCGGCGGGTCGAAGTGGACCACGCAGGCCACCGCGTCCACGTGGATCCCGCGCGCGGCGACGTCGGTGGCCACGAGCGCACCGACCTTGCCGTCGGCGAACGCCGCGAGCGCGCGTTCGCGCTGGCCCTGCGAGCGGTTGCCATGGATCGCTGCGCTGCGCACCCCGCGTTGGTCGAGCTTCTTCGCCAACGCGTCGGCACCGTGCTTGGTCCGGCAGAACACGATGGTCGGGCCGATCGCGTCGACGACCTGGGCGGTCACGTCGACCCGCGTGGCGCGGTCCACGGACCAGAACCGGTGGGTGGCGGCGCGCTGGTCGGCCTCGGGAAGGAGGTGGCGGGAGGGTTCACGCTGGTAGCGCTGCACGAGGCGGTCGACCGCGCCGTCGAGCGTCGCCGAGAACAGCAACGTCTGGCGGGTCTCCGGAGTACGGTCGAGCAGCTGCTGGACCGCGGGTAGGAACCCCATGTCGGCCATGCGGTCTGCCTCGTCGACCACGACCAGCTCGACCTCGTCGAGGTCGACCTCGCCCCGCTCGATCAGGTCGGTGAGCCGACCGGGGCACGCGACGAGCACGTCGACGCCGCGGCGCAACGCCTTGAACTGCGCGCCGAAGCCGGCGCCGCCGTAGACCGCGGCGACGCGCAGCTTGCGCGCGCGTCCGAGCCACTCGAGCTCACCGCAGACCTGCGCCGCGAGCTCACGCGTGGGAACGAGGACGAGTCCACGCGGCCGACGCGCTCGGGCCTTGCCGACGCGTGCGACGAGCGGGATGCCGAACGCGATGGTCTTGCCCGAACCGGTCGGCGCGCGGCCGCACAGGTCGCGGCCGGCGAGACCGTCGGGGACGGTCATGGCCTGGATGTCGAACGCGTCGACAAGACCGTGCGCGTGGAGGGTGCCGACGAGGTCGGCCGGGACGCCGAGATCGGCGAAGGTGGTGCTGGGCATGACGGGTTGTGCTCCTGGGATTCGAGATTCGGTGTCGGGAGGGTGGACGAACCCCGAAACACCGATCCCTACGAACCGGGAGCGCGAGAGGACGCATACCCACTTGCGAGAACCCGAGCGCGGAACTCACGACCACGCACTCGGTGACACGAGGGTAGCAGACGCCATGATGGTGCCATGGCCCCGCTCGAGGATCGACCGGTCGACGCGACACCGGTGCACACGAAGGACCTCCCCGCGACCCCTCAACGCGACCGCGCGATCCCCGCCACCGCGTGGATCGAGGCGCCGCCCGAGCTCCTCGCGCTCGGTCGCGATCTCGGTCACGACTTCGTCGCGTACATCCGTCGCATCGGGCCGTGGCTGCTCTGGCGCGCCGGGCCCGCGACGCGCGGCGATGCCCGCTACCTCGCGCTCGCGGCGGACGACCTCGCGACGCGCTACACCTTCCGTCTCTATGCGTCCGGCGACGGTGAAGGCCTCGGCCCGGACGGCGTCGTGCACCATCGTTTCCGCGCCTGGAAGGAGTCGCTGCGCGACGCCGCGCCCACGTGGCGCGAAGGGGGTGTCGCGCGCGAATAGCGTGGTAGGTGATGGAACGGCAGGCAGGACTCGGGAGAAGCCTGGACGACGTGCTCGACTCGCTGGCGCCGGTCGAGGCCGATCCCGGCGCCCCGGGACGCGTGCTGTTCGAACCCCGGGACCTCGAGCGCCAGGTCGACCAGCTCGCGGCCGAGATCGGCGACGTCCGGGAGCGGGTCCAGCGCCTGGTCGGCGAGGTGTCGGAGGCGACGGCGGCGAACGGCGCCACCAACGGGACCCACCAGGAGACGGCCGACTCCGAGGGGGACTCCGAGCCGGCCGCCCCGCCCGCGGCCGAGTCGCCGGCGCCGCCCGCGCCGCTCGAGGCGGAGCAGCACCAGGACAAGAAGAAGAAGAAGCACACGGCGAAGCACCACGACGAGGCGAAGCACAAGAAGAACAAGAAGAGGAAGAAGCACAAGGCGAAGGCGAAGGCGAAGGCGAAGCAGCAGCAGGCGACGGAGAAGTCCGGGAACGGGTAGGCGCCGGAAACATCGGGACGGGCGCGATGGTTCTCCTCCTCGTACGACGAAGGAGTCGAATCCAGGAGGTCCTGATGTCGTTGTTCGGGCGCACGCCGAAGATGCCCACTGCCGAGCAGGCACTCGCCGGCCGGGCCGACGGGCTGCCGGTGCCCGCCACCCACTTCGTCAACGGCCACCCGATCCAGCCGCCGTTCCCCGAGGGACTCGAGACCGCGGTCTTCGCGCTCGGATGCTTCTGGGGCGCGGAGCGCGTGTTCTGGCAGACCGACGGCGTGTTCACCACCGCGGTCGGCTACGCCGGGGGCTTCACCCCCAACCCGACCTACCGGGAGGTGTGCAGCGGGCACACCGGGCACACCGAGGCGGTCCTCGTGGTCTTCGACCCCGCGGTCGTCAGCTACGAGGAGCTGCTCAAGGTCTTCTGGGAGCACCACGACCCCACCCAGGGCATGCGTCAGGGCAACGACGTCGGCACGCAGTACCGCTCGGCGGTGTACACGTTCTCCGACGCCCAGCAGGCGGCGGCCGAGGCCTCGCGCGATCGCTACCAGGAGGTGTTGCGCGCCGGGCACTACGGCGACATCACCACCGAGATCCGCTCCGCCCCCGCCTTCTACTACGCCGAGGACTACCACCAGCAGTACCTGGCCAAGAACCCGGGCGGCTACTGCGGGCTCGGCGGCACCGGGTTGAGCTGCCCCGTCGGCGTGGCCGATGCCGGCTGAGATGCCGGGTGGGCGCGGCGCGCGTACGCTCGACGCCCCCTTCGACGGGTGCTCACATGGCTGACCAACTGAACCAGCGGGTGCGGACACTGGTCGACGCCGCGCTCGACCGGGTCTTCGCCGAACCGTTCGACGTCCGCAGCGCCGCCGAGCTCGAGGACCTGATGGCCGCGGGCCCGATCGGCACCGGAGCGGGCCCGGCGGCGACGAGCCTCGGGGCCTTCGTCGCCGCGGCGACGCCGTTGGCCCGCCGTGCGTTCTCGGTGGCCTCGAAGTCGTCGAAGGTCGCGACCAAGGCGCCACTGCCGTCTTCGAGGGCGATCAAGATCGGCCTCGCCTCCCTCCCGATCGCGTTGCGCCTGTCGACCACGACCCGGCACGGCGTCCGCGAGATCCAGCTGCTCGCGTCGTACGTGATCGCGCGCCTGCGCGCCGCCGGCGTCGAGCCCGAGCGGGGCCTGGTGCGCTCGTTGACCCTCTCCCTCTACGTGGATCCCGCACGACGGCCGAACCTCGAGCCGCCCGGGTCGCGCACCGCCGGCGCGGTCGCGCGGCAGTGGGTGCTCCGGTCCCTCGGTGGTGACGCCGAGTCGGCCGTGCGGGCCCGGGCGCGCCGCGAGGCCGACGCGCTCGAGCGGCTCGACCTCCGTGAGCTCGGGCGGGCCTGGGAGCTGCGGCACGGGGCGATTGACGTGTAGTTGAAGGGCCCGGGCTCAAATGTCGGGCCGTGGATGCCGAGACACCACGCATGGCTTCTCGACGCGCCCTTCGTCGGCCCGCGCTCGCGCTCGTCGCCCTCGCCGTCGTCGCCCTCGGCGCCACCGCCTGCCTCCCGCCTTCGATCGCCACCGCGCCCGAGCCGACCACGACCACGGCCGCACCCGCGGGTGCGGCCAAGGCGACGATCGTGCACTGCCCGGTCGTGGGGTTCACCTACGCGACCGGGTTCGGCCCGCTGCCCGGTGGCGGGTTCCACTACGGCGTCGACATGGGCGCCCCCGAGGGCACGCCGGTGTACGCGGTGCGCAACGGGACCCTGTGGTACTGGAGCACCGGCGACATCGGCGGGTACTCGCTGTACCTGAAGGCCGACGACGGCAACACCTATTACTACACGCACCTCACGGCCTACGCTCCGGAGCTCGAGAACACGCAGCACACGGTGGCGGCCGGCGACGTCATCGAGTCGGTGAACCACACCGGCAACGCCAACGGCTTCGACCACCTGCACTTCGAGGTCCGATTGGGCGGGCCCAACGGCACGAAGGTCGACCCGCGGCCGACCCTCGACGCCGCCAGCTGCAAGTGACCGGTCCCGGCTACGCCGGCCGCGCCTGGTCGGTGCCCTCCATTGGCGGCGTGCCACCCCACGGGTCGTAGTACTTCCCGACTTCGTCGTGGTAGGCGGGCTCGTCGGTGCGATGACGGTCTTCGTCGTAGTCAGGCGCGTCCTTGATCTCGTCCTTGGTCATGTCGACCAAGACCTTCTTCTCGTCGACGTCGATGGCGCGGACCACGCCGGCCGGGATCATGCGCTTCTTGCCGAAGATCCAGAAGCCGGTGTCCACCACGAGGCAGGTCGCACCCTCGGCCATGGTCGCTTCGTCGATCTTCCCGATGTGGCCGTCGGTCGCCTCGACGTCGAACCCGGTGAGGTCGGGCAACGCGGGGACGGCGACCGAGACGCGGAAGGCGTAGATACCCATTGGTGGCTCCCTTCGCGGACTGACGTCCACCGAGATACCCGATTCACCCCCTCCGTCAACCGCGGCTACATGCCCTCGACGGCCCGCTCGTCCGGTTCGATGGGCTCGCCGGCTTCCTCCGTCGCACGTTGCAGGAGGCGCAGCGCCAATGCCGGGAACAGGAGCACCGACAGCATCCCCGCGGCCACGAGCGACGCACCGTTGATGGGGCGAAGCGCGTGCACGGCCACGCCGGTCTGTGCCGCCACCACGATGAACGACAACGACGTCGCCTGCAGCAGCGCCGACGGCACCAGCTCGCGCCGCGTCAGGTCGCGGCGCAGCACGAGCGCGGGGAGGCCGCGCGCCGCCAGCAGCATCGCCATCCGCCACCGCGACCACCATCACGAGCAGGATGTCGTCGAACGAGACGTCGCCCACGCTCACCGGCCCGAACGTACCCGGGCGGGCGCGGCGTACCATTGATGCCATGGCTGCTGATCGACGCAACGTCACCGACGACCTGCCGGACGCGCCTCGCTGGCAGGGCATCAACCACCTGGCCCTCGTCACGCCCGACATGGACGCGACCGTGCGCTTCTACGTGGGCGTGCTCGGCATGCGCCTGGCGGCCACGACCATGGCCGGCCCCATGCGCCACTACTTCTTCGAGATGGGGCGGGGCAACACCGTGGCCTTCTTCGAGGTGGACGGGGCCGAGACGTTCGCCAAGCCGGCGGGCGGTCCCACCGACCGCGCCATCCAGCTCGACCACATCTCCTTCGACGTCCCCGACGAGCACGCGCTCGAGATGCTGCGCAAGCGCCTCCTCGCGGCCGGGTCGGAGGTGACCACCGTGGTCGACCACGGCTTCATCCGGTCGATCTACTTCACCGACCCCAACGGCATCGCGCTCGAAGAGTCGTGGTGGGTCGTCGACGGCACCGGTCGGCCGACCGACTACACCGACACCGCGCTCTTCGGCGATCCCGACCCGGTCCCTGCGGTGGCCGAGCTGCGCGCCGGCGGACTCGACGACCTGCCCCGCACCCAGCTCACCTGATCGACGCGGGGATCGACTCGCCGTCGATCCCCAGCACCAGCTCGTCGGGAACCACGGTCATCTCGACCGAAGCGTCGCGGCGCCGGGCGCGCACGAACGCGGTGCCGAAGGCCAACACGCCGACGATGGTGGCGATGCCGCCGAGGGCGAAGCCCCACCGGGGCCCGAACTCCTCGCTCACCCAACCGACCAACGGACCGCCGATCGGGGTGCTGCCGAGGAGCGCGATCGTGTACACCGCCATCACCCGGCCGCGCATGACGGGATCGGAGCGGAGCTGCAGGAGCGAGTTGCACGTGGCGAGGAAGGAGATCTGGCCCGCGCCCACGGCCAGCAGCAACGCGATGAACAGTCCCAACGACGGCGCGGCGGACGCGACGCACATGGAGACGCCGAACGCCAGACCGGTCGCGAAGAGGAGGGTGCCACGCGCGTGTGCTCTGCTGGCGACGAACAGCGCGCCGAACACCGCGCCGGTCCCCATGGCGATGGTCATCCAGCTGTAGACCTCGGCGTTGCCGTTGAACGTGATCTTCGCCAGGAGGGGCAGGACGACCGGGGAGTTGATCGCGAACGTCCCGACGATGAGCGTGAGCAGGAGCGTCGACCGCAGCTCGGGGGTGTGCCAGACGTAGCGGAGGCCTTCGCGCACCTGGCCCTTCTCCCGGCCCAGCGGCGCCTCACGGTGCAGCTCGCCCGTGCGCATCATCAGCAGTGCCGCGACGATGAACACGAACGACACCGCGTTGAGCGCGAAGCACACGCCGGTGCCGACGGCGACGATCAGCACGCCGCCGAGGGCGGGGCCGACGATGCGCGCGACCTGGAAGATGGCACTGCTGAGGGCGACCGCGTTGGGGAGATCCTGCGGCGGCACGAGCTCGGGCACGAACGACTGACGGGTCGGGTTGTCGACCGCGAGCGCCAAGCCGTACACGAACACGATGGTGTAGATCATCCAGAGCTGCACGACGTTCGTGAGGTCGACCACCGCGAGCAGCACGGCCACCGCGGCCATGGCCGCCTGGGTGACGAACAGGACGGAACGCTTGTCGAAGCGGTCCGCGATCACTCCTCCCCACACGCCGAACAGGAGCGTCGGGATGAACTGGAGTGCGATGACGAGCCCGATGGCGAAGCCGCTGTTGTGCGAGAGGTGCAGCACCAGCCAGCCGAGGGCGATGGTCTGCATCCAGGTGCCGCACTGGGAGATCAGCTGACCGGCGAAGAACAGCCGGAAGTTCCGGATGTGCAGCGACTCGAACGTGCCCCGCAGGCGCGTCACAGCGCCTCGTCTTGCAGTCGTTCGATGAGCGGCAGCGCGCGGGCGAGGAGGGCGCGCTCGGTATCGCTGAGCTCAGCGATGCGCCGGGCGAGGTACTCGTCCTTGCGCGTGCGGCTGCGCGCCAGCAGCTCGCGACCGGCGTCGGTGATCACGGCGCGCGCCACCCGACGGTCGGCGGGGTCGACCACGCGCGTCGCGTACCCCCACTCCTCGAGCCGGCCGACGATGCGGGTCATGCTCGGCGGCTGCACCTGCTCGACCGCGGCGAGCTCGCCGAGGGTGATCGGGCCCAGCCGCTCGATGGTGGCCAGCGCGCCCTGGGTGGACGCGGTGAGCTCCTCGCCGGCGACCGCGGCCTGCTGGCGGATGCGGCGCGAGAGGCGGGCGACGGCCAGGCGCAGGTGCGACGCCAACTCGGCGACCTCCGGGCTCTCCGGGCTCTCCGGGCTCTCCGGGCTCTCGGTGGCGGCGCGTGGGGTCACGACGAGGAGGTTAGCACCGCTAATTAGCGTTGCGAAATACTTCGCCTCAGCGCTTGGCCCCCACCGTGATGGTGACCGTCGAGCCCTCGGCGGCGGTCCCGCCCGCGGGAGTCTGGGCCAGCACCATGCCGTCCTGGCGACCCGAGGACACAGGCGTGGTCGCGACCTGCACCGCGAAGCCGGCGTCCTCGAGGTCGGAGACGGCGTCGTCGCTGCTCTTGCCGACGGTGGATTCGAGGTTCACCTGCTTCGGCCCCGACGAGACGGTGATGGTGATGGTGTCTCCACGCGTCACCGTGGTGCCGGAGCCTGGGCTCGACTTCAGCACCGTGCCGGCCGGCCGGGTCTTGCTGCTGGCGGTCTGCACCGCGACGACCAACCCGTCGCCCTGCAGGAGGTTGGTGGCCGTGCGCTGGTCCACGCCCACGACGTCGCGCAGCTCCAGGTGGGGGTCGGCGGCGACGACGACCTCAAGCGCCGCGCCCTTCTCGGCCTGCAGACCCGCACCGGGATTGGTGCGCATGACCGTGCCCACGTCGACGTCGTTGCGGTAGTCGGGCGTGGTGGTGACGTTGTTGAAGCCCTTCCGCGCCAGCGCGGACCGGGCGTCACTCTCGGACATCCCCAGCACGTAGGGCACGGTGGCGCGGGTGCGGGACACGGTGAGCGTGACCGTCGACCCCTGCTCCAGCTTCTTCCCGTTCCCGGGGTCCTGGGCCAGGATCATGCCGCCCGGGCGCGAGCTGTCGGCGGCCACGGAGTCCACCTCGAAGCCGGCGTCCTGGAGGATCGACGCGGCGGAGAACACGTCGCGGTCCACGACGTCGGGCACCTTGACGATGGGCGCGTGCTCGGTGAGCTTGGCGTAGGCGATCGCGCCGCCGACGACGAGGAGGAGCGGGGCGGCGAGGATGACCGCCCAGTGCCGGGCCTTCCAGGTGCGCTCCGCCTTGGCCGGCGGCGTCCCCGGGGGCGCGGGCGGGCCCAGGGCCTGCTTCCGCACCTGGTTCCGTACCTTGCGCTTCGGCTTCGCCGGCTTCAGGGGCTTCACCGGCTTGGGGGTCTTCGCCACCTTCGGGTAGATCGTCTTGTTGCGCCGGAACCGGCGGCGTTTGACCGTCGGGCTCGGGGTCCGGGGCGGCGGGGTGGTGAGTGCGGTCGCCGCCGCGCCCGCGGCCGGGAGCACGGCCGTGGCGCCGGCACCGGTCGCCCGTGCGGTGGCCTTGCTGTCGGCGTCGGCGGCGTCGGCGTCGGCGGCGTCGGCGTCGACCGTGACCGCCACCGCGGTCAGCGGCCCGGCGGGGCGGGGCGGCGGGACGATCGCCGCCGGGGGCGGCGGCGCGGCCGCCGGGGGCGGCGGCGCGGCCGCCGGAGGGGCGAGGTCGACCGCGCGCAGCTCGTCGCGCAGCTCGGCCGCGAGCTGGTGGCGCTCGCTCGGATCCGCGGCGCGGGCGCGGGCGATGGTCCGTTCCAGGTCGGTGGCCGGCGCGGGCTCGCCACCCGTCGGGCGCTCACCGGTGAGCAGCTCGTTGAGCACGATGCCGAGCGAGTACACGTCGCTGCGGGCGTCCGCCGGCAACCCGGCCACCTGCTCCGGGGAGAGGTAGCCGACGGTGCCGAGCACCACGCCGGGCTCGGTGAGCGCCTCGCCGACCGCCGACTGCGCGATGCCGAAGTCAGTGACCTTCACGCTGCCGCCCGGCGTGAGCAGCACGTTGCTCGGCTTCACGTCGCGGTGGACGACTCCGTGGTGGTGGGCGTGGGCCAGCGCGTCGGCGATCTGCGCGCCGACGGCGGCCACCTCGGCCGGCGGCAACGGACCGCGCTCCTTGAGCTCCGCCCGCAGGCTGCGGCCCTCGACGAACTCCATCACGATGAAGGGCTCGGTGCCGCCACCCCAGTCGTAGACGCCGACCACGTTGGGGTGGTTCAGGCGCGCCGCGGCGCGGGCTTCACGCTTGAACCGCTCCGCCGAAGCCGGGGTGAGCGTGGTCGTGGGCACCTTGACCGCCACCGGCCGTTCGAGCAGGCGGTCGCGGGCCCGGTACACGTCGCCCATGCCGCCCGAGCCCAGCAGCACCTCGAGTTCGTAACGGTCGGCGAGAAGCTCCGCGACCGACGCCACCCGACAAATCTACCCAGCGCCGAGCGCCGTATTCCGTCGGCGCCGTCGCCGCGGTCGCACACCCACCGAGAAAACCGACTTGAGCAGTCGGGATTCTTGTCGTACCTTCGTCCCGCCACGACCCGAGGAGCGCGCCATGTCCGACAGCTGGGGATTCGAGACCAAGCAGGTCCACGCGGGCGCGTCGCCCGACCCGACCACCGGGGCGCGGGCCGTCCCCATCTACCAGACCACCAGCTTCGTGTTCCGCGACACCGCCCACGCGGCGGCGCTGTTCGGCCTCGAGGAGCTCGGCTTCATCTACACGCGAATCATGAACCCGACCCAGGCCGTGTTCGAGGACCGCGTCACCGCGCTCGAGGGTGGTGTGGGCGCGCTCGCGGTCGCGAGCGGGCAGGCGGCGCAGTTCGAGGCGCTGATGAACCTGGCGGAGAACGGCGGGCACATCGTGTCGTCGGCGTCGCTCTACGGCGGGACCTACAACCAGCTCCACTACACGTTTCCCAAGGTGGGCGTCGAGGTCAGCTTCATCGACGACCCGGACGACCTCGACGCGTGGCGCGCCGCCATCCGGCCGAACACCAAGGCCTTGTACGGCGAGACCATCGGCAACCCGAAGGGCGACATCTTCGACTTCGAGGGCGTCGCCGCGGTCGCCCACGACGCCGGCGTGCCACTGGTCATCGACAACACGCTGGCGTCGCCGTATCTGGCCCAACCGTTGCGTTGGGGCGCCGACATCGTGGTGCACTCGGCGACGAAGTTCATCGGCGGCCACGGCACCTCGATCGGCGGCATCATCGTCGACGGCGGGAAGTTCGACTACGCCGGCAGCGGGCGGTTCCCGGGGTTCACCGAGCCCGACCCGAGCTACCACGGCGTCGTGTTCTCGCAGCTGCCCGAGGAGCTGCGGCCGGCGCAGTACATCCTGAAGTGCCGGCTGCAGTACCAGCGTGACATCGGCCCGGCCATCTCGCCGTTCAACTCCTTCCTCTTCCTGCAGGGCCTCGAGACGCTGTCGTTGCGCATGGAGCGTCACTCGCAGAACGCGTTGGCAGTCTCGCAGTGGCTGGAAGCCCGCGACGAGGTGCAGTGGGTGAAGTACCCCGGACTGCCGTCGAGCCCGTGGCACGAGCGGGCCGAGAAGTACCTCCCGAACGGCCAGGGCGCGATCGTGTCCTTCGGCATCGAGGGTGGGCTCGAAGCGGGCCAGAAGTTCGTCGACGCGCTCGAGCTGCACAGCCACCTCGCCAACGTGGGCGACGTGCGCAGCCTGGCGATCCACCCGGCCACGACCACGCACTCCCAGCTCGCGGGCCTGGAGCAGGAGTCCACGGGCGTCACGCCCGACCTCGTGCGCCTGTCGGTCGGGATCGAGTCGCTCGACGACATCCTCGCCGACCTCGAGGCGGGGTTCCGCGCCGCCAAGTCGTGAGCGTCGGCGAGCCGTTCCCGGTCACGGGAGCGTGGCGGCCGGGCGACGATCCCGGCCGCCGGCAGTTCGCCCACTTTGCCGACGGCCTGAAGCTGGAGGCCGGCGGCGCGCTCGAGACCGCGACCGTCGCCTACGAGACGTGGGGCGAGCGGGCGCCCGACGCGTCGAACGCGATCCTCGTGCTCCACGCGCTCAGCCTCGACAGCCACGCCGCTGGACCCGCGGGACCGGGACACGGCGACGTCGGGTGGTGGGACGGCACCGTCGGTCCCGGGTGCGCGATCGACACCGACCGCTTCTTCGTCGTCTGTCCCAACGTGCTCGGCGGGTGCCAGGGCACCACCGGGCCGTCGTCGGACGCACCGGACGGTCGACCGTACGGGTCGCGCTTCCCGGTGACGACGATCCGCGACCAGGTCGCGCTCGAGGTCGCGCTCGCCGACCAGCTCGGCATCGACCGGTGGTACGCGGTGATCGGCGGCTCGATGGGGGGCATGCGCGTCCTGGAGTGGGCCGTCGGCCAGCGCGAACGCGTCGAGCGGGCGGTGATCATCTCGGTCGGTGCGCAGGCCACTGCCGAAGAGATCGCGCTCTGCCACGTGCAGATGCGCGCCATCCGCGCCGACCCCAACTGGCGCGGCGGCGACTACTACGACGCCGAACCCGGCGACGGACCGCACGAAGGTCTCGCCGTCGCCCGCGGTATCGGGCACATCAGCTACCGGACCGAGCTGGAGCTGGCCGCCCGGTTCGGACGCGACCACCAGCCGGGAGAGGAGCCGTTCGTCGGTGGCCGCTACGCGGTCGAGTCGTACCTCGACTACCAGGGCGACAAGCTGGTGCGGCGCTTCGACGCCAACACCTATCTCGTGCTGTCGGAGGCGATGAACCACCACGACGTCGGGCGCGACCGAGGCGGCATCGCCGCCGCCCTCTCCACCGTCACCGCCGACGTCACCATCGCCGGCATGTCGTCGGACTGGCTCTATCCGGTGCGACTGCAGCAGGAGCTGGGCGAGCTGATCCCGACGTCGTCGGCGGTCGAGATCGTGCAGACCATCTCCGGCCACGACGGCTTCCTCGTCGAGACCGAGCTGCTCGGTCGCATCATCCGCCGCGCGCTGGAGTAGCCGCTCGTCGGGAACATCTCGGGGTCGAGGGGGTCATGCCACATTCAACTCCGAGATGTTCGCTCAGGGGAGGGGCGCGTCGCCGTTCGAGACCGCGTCGAGCGCCTGGTGGAGATCGGCCACGAGGTCGTCGGTGCTCTCGATGCCGACCGAGAGGCGGATCAACCCGGGGTCGACCGCGAGCGGCGAGTCGATGGCCGACGCGTGGGTCATGCGCGCCGGGTGCTCGATGAGCGACTCGACCCCGCCGAGCGACTCCGCCAACGTGAACAGACGGGTGCGGGAGACGAGCTCGAGCGCGGTCTCCTCGCCCCCGAAGACCAGGAAGCTCACCATGCCGCCGAAGTCGCGCATCTGGCGGCGGGCGATCTCGTGTCCGGGGTGGACGGGGATGCCCGGGTAGAGCACGGTCGACACCGCGGGGTGCACCAGCAGCAACGTGGCGACGGCCTGCGCGTTGTAGCAGTGCCGCTCCATGCGGAGGGCGAGCGTCTTGAGCCCGCGCAGCACCAGGTAGCAGTCGAACGGGCTCGGCACCGCGCCGACCGCGTTCTGCAGGAACCCGAGGCGCTCGGCGATCTCGGGGTCGTTGGTGGCCGCGAACCCACCGATGACGTCGGAGTGACCACCGAGGTACTTCGTGGCCGAGTGCACGACGACGTCGGCACCGAGCTCCAACGGCCGCTGCAGGAACGGGGTCGCGAACGTGTTGTCGACGACCACGCGCGCGCCGCGCTCGTGAGCGACCGCGCACACGCCCAGGATGTCGACGACCGTGAGCGCGGGGTTGGTGGGCGTCTCGACCCAGACGAGCGCAGTGCCGTCGGGCCAGTCCTCGTCGAGCGCCTCGAGATCGGTGAGGTCGGCGACCGTCCACTCGATGCCCGCGGGCGCCAGGACCTTCGACACCAGGCGGAACGTGCCGCCGTACGCGTCGTCGGGGATGATCACGCGCTGGCCGGGCTCGAGCAGGCGGAGCACCGCGTCCTCGGCCGCCATGCCGCTCGCGAATGCGAACCCGTGCGTGGCGCCCTCGAGCGACGCCAGGCAGTCCTCGTACGCCCGGCGGGTGGGGTTGCCGCTGCGGGCGTACTCGTAGCCCGCGTGCTTCCCGACCTCCTGCTGGACGAACGTCGACGAGAGCGTGATCGGGGTCACGACCGCGCCGGACCCGGGGTCCGGAGCCTGCCCGTCGTGGATGGCGCGTGTCTCGAAGCCGTCGACCATGGAGTCCTTACGAGGGTGCCCGATCGGCCAGGAACGCCAACACGTCGGAGCGGGTGAGCACGCCCACCGGGTGCCCGCCGTCGAGCACCAGCACCGCGGTGCAGGACTCGAGCCGCTCGACGACGTCGGTGACGGTCTCGCCGATGCCGAGCATCGGCGGCGCGGGCTCCATGAGCTCGCGGACCGCCCGGTCGAGCACCGAGGGATCGCGGAACGCCTTGTCCATGAGCGGCAGCTCGGAGAGCGCGCCCGACACCTCCTTCGCCGCCAGCGGCTGATCCGTGGTCGTGGCGACGACCAGCTGCGAGACGCCCAGCGAGCGCATGCGTGCGAACGCGTCGCGCACCGGTGTGTCGGCGGTGATCACCACGAGGTCCGGGATCGAGCCGTCCTTGGCCGCGAGCACGTCACCCGCGGTCGGCCCCGGGCTGCGCAGGAACCCGTAGCGAGTCATCCATCCGTCGTCGAAGATCTTGGACAGGTAGTTGCGGCCGGAGTCGGGCAGCAGCACGACCAGCACCGCGTCGGGGCCCAGCTCTCGACCGACGACCAGCGCCGCGTGCACCGCGGTGCCGCACGAGCCGCCGATGAGGAGCCCTTCCTCGGCGGTGACCCGCCGCGCCGCCGCGAACGAGTCCGCGTCGCTCACCATCACCGTACGGTCGACCGTCGACGGGTCGAACGTGGTGGGCCAGAAGTCCTCCCCCACCCCCTCGACGAGGTAGGGCCGGCCGGAGCCACCCGAGTACACCGATCCTTCGGGGTCGGCGGCGACGATCTGCACGCTCGGGTTCTGCGCCTTCAGGTAGCGGGCGACGCCGGTGATCGTGCCGCCGGTGCCGACGCCGGCCACGAAATGGGTGACCCGCCCGTCGGTCTGCCGCCAGATCTCGGGCCCGGTCGAGCGCTCGTGCTCGGCCGGGTTCGCGGGGTTGGAGTACTGGTCGGGCCGGAACGCGCCGGGCGTCTCGCGGGTGAGGCGGTCGGCGACCGAGTAGTAGGAGTCGGGGTGCTCGGGTGGCACCGCGGTCGGGCAGACCACCACGTCGGCACCGTAGGCGCGCAGCAGCGAGACCTTCTCCTCGCTCATCTTGTCGGACATCACGAAGATGCACCGGTAGCCGCGCTGGGCGGCGACGATGGCCAGACCGGCGCCGGTGTTGCCGGAGGTCGGTTCCACGATGGTGCC
>DATBBL010000005.1:0-7387 GCA_036271015.1 Acidimicrobiia bacterium | reverse complement strand
CTGGACGTCAAGCATGTTCCACCGTCGGTGTTCGTGAATCCCGACGCGCAGGTCCGCCACTCGCTCGCCGACCTCATCTTCTCGGGGGTCTTCCAGCGATTTCCGGGACTCCAGGTCGGGTCGGTCGAGCACGAGCTGGGGTGGATCCCGTTCTTCCTCGATCGTCTCGACTACACGTACACCGATCGTCCCCGGCGAGGGCCGGAGTGGATGCAGTTCGACGATCCCGACATGCTCCCGAGCGACTTCTTCCGTCGCAACGTCTTCGCGTCGTTCCAGCAGGACCCGAACGCATTGCGTCTGATCGACGTGCTCGGCGAGACCACTCCCGCGTGGGGGAGCGACTACCCCCACACCGAGTCGACGTTCCCGCGCAGCCGGGAGATCCTGGGCGGCCTGGTGGCCGGGCTCCCGCGCCGCGCCGCGGAGCGGGTCACCGCGACGAACTGCGCGCGGCTCTACGGGTTCGACGTCCCGGCGCTCACGCCCGCGTGAGCGCCGAGGTCGATCTCGCCGTCCGCGGCGGTACGGTCGTCGACGGCACCGGCCGAGCCGGGTTCCGGGCCGACGTCGGCATCGCGGACGGCCGGATCGTACGCATCGACACGCGGGTGCAGGGCGCGGACGAGATCGACGCGACCGGGCGGCTGGTCGTTCCCGGGTTCGTCGACGTGCACACGCACTACGACGCGCAGGCGTTGTGGGACCCCGACCTGTCCCCATCAGGGTGGCAGGGCGTCACCAGCGTGGTCGCGGGCAACTGCGGCTTCAGCCTCGCGCCGGTACGCGAGACGGGGCGCGACCTGCTGCTCCGCACGCTCGAGACCGTCGAGGACATGCGTCTCGCGACCATGCGGGCGGGCATCGACTGGGACTTCGAGACGTATCCCGAGTATCTCCGCGCCGTCGCCCGGAGGAGACCGGCGATCAACTTCGGCGGATATGTCGGCCACACCGCGGTGCGCGTCTACGTCATGGGACGTGAGGCGTCGGAACGTCACGCCACCGATTCCGAGATCGACGCCATGCGGGCGGTCGTCGCCGACGCGCTCCGTGGGGGTGCGCTCGGGTTCTCGACCGACCGGGCGGGCTTCATCGCCGGCGCCGACGGCCGGCCGGTCCCCTCGATCCTCGCGTCACAGCACGAGGTGGAAGCGCTCATGCGCGTCACCGCGGAGGTCGGACGCGGCATCGTGCACATCGCGCCGGGCGACGACTACGACTGGTTGTACGACTTCCAACCCACGCTGGGCCGCGTGATCAACTGGTCGGCGGTGCTCGCCTATCCCGAGGGGTCGACCACGCGCGCGTCGCATCGCCGGAAGCTGGCTGACCACGCCGCCGGCCGTCGCCGCGGTGCGGACGTGTGGGCGCAGGTGACCTGTCGCCCGATCAGCCAGCTGGTGACGCTGCGAGATCCCGCTCCGTTCTCGTCGGTGCCCGCGTTCGGTGAGGTGCTGGTGGCGGCACCCGACCGACGGCGCGACCTCTACGCCGACCCGGCCTGGCGGGAGCGCGCCGAACGCGACCTCACCGGGTCCTCGATCCCACTGCGCTGGGACGTGTTCACGGTCGCCGAGACGGTCGCACACCCCGAGCTCATCGGGCAATCCGTCGCCGTGATCGCGGCGCGTGCATCCCGCGCTCCGTTCGCAACGATGTGCGACCTCGCGCTCGACGACGACCTCGCGACCCGATTCGCGGTCACCTTCGCCAACGACGATCCCACCGCGATCCGCGAATTGCTGGCGGGCGACGGCTGCATCATGGGCCTCTCCGACGCGGGTGCACACATCAGCCAGATCTGCGACTCGACCATGCCGGTCGATTTCCTCGCCCACTGGGTGCGCGATCGCCAGGTGATGCCGCTCGAGCGGGGCATTCGCAAGCTCACCGGGGAGCTCGCCGACGTGATGGGACTCGACCGCGGCGCGCTCCAGGTCGGACGGCCGGCCGACGTCGTCGTCCTCGACTACGAGCGCCTCGATCCCGGACCGGTCCGCCGGGTGCACGACATGCCGGCCAACGGCGAACGCCTCGTCGCCGACGCCCCCGTCGGCATCGAGGCCATCGTCGTGAACGGCGTGCCGATCCGGCGCGACGGCGCGACGGTCGCCCTCGCTGCCGAGGACCGACCCGGCCACATTCTCCGTTCCTGAATCGGCGAGGCGATGACGCTGCATTTCGTGTGTCCGGCCCCGCGGCAGCCCGCGGGTGGCGTCGAGAAGATCTACCAGTTCGTCGCCGCGCTGGAGCGAGCGGGAATGCCGGCGGTGGTCGTACACCCGAACGGCGCGAAGCCGCTCGCGTACTGGTTCGAAGGCGCGGCGACCGTGGTGCGTGCCGACGCGCTCGACTTCGACGTCGACAGGGATGTGCTGGTCGTGCCGGAGCGCTGGGCCTTCGACGTCCACCTTCCGCACGATGCGCAGGTGATCGTGCTCAACCAGGGGGCGTATCTCACGTTCGGTCGGCTTCCGCTTCCCGAACCCGGCACCGACCTGTCCTCGCTGATCCCCGGACCCTTCCGTCACCCTGGGCTCCTCGGCGTCGTGTGCGTTTCGACCGACAGCGAGCGCTACCTCCGGTTCACGTTCCCAGAGCTGGAGGTTCGCCGAATCCACGTCGGGATCGACACCACGGTGTTCCGCCCCGGCGACACCTGGCGAGACCACGCGCTGGCGTACATGCCGCGTCGGCGATCCGACGAGGTCGGCGAGCTGCTGCGCATTCTCGCCAGTCGCGGGCGCAGCTCCGACTGGCTCCTGCGTCCGCTCGACGGCCTCGATCAACGTGGGGTCGCCGATGCCCTGCGCGCCACACCCGTCTTCCTGAACTTCCCGATCCGGGAAGGGTTCCCGCTTCCGCCGCTCGAAGCCATGGCGTGTGGCTGCCTCGTCATCGGATACACAGGCCGCGGTGGAGACGAGTACCTGCTTCCCGACTGCTCCTTTCCGGTACCCGAAGGCGACTCGATCGAGTACGCCCGAACCGTCGAGACCGTGATCGACGGATACAGCAAGAAGGACGAGCACCTCGCTGCGATCAGCCGCGCCGCGATCGACCTCGTGTCCACCGAGTACACGATGGACCGACAGGATCGCGAAACTGTCGAGGTCTTCGCGCAGCTCGCCCCCGCTCCCGGTGGAGAAGCCGGCGCGTCGACCACAGTTCCGATGCAGTCGATCCTCCGCGACGTGCGCGATCCCAGCCCCGCCCGCGTCCTCGCGTACCACGCTCGGGAACGACTGCGGACGCTGACCCGACGAGGGCTCCGGTAACGAGCCGTGCGGACCAGATGGCGCGCGGTGCTCGACCGGCCCGGTCGCTACCGATTGCTGGCGCTGCTGGAGTCCGCCGCGTACACCCGGAACCACAAGCGTCCGGTCTGGGTCACCAGGAAGGGCCGCTACTGGACCATCAGAACCTGGCGCGGCCCGACGACGGTGTCGGCCAGCTACCGGTGGCGCGGGCCGGATTTCTGGCGCGACCTGACCGCGGACCTGCTGTTCTTCCAGTATCGGCCGCGTGCCGGCGACGTCGTCGTGGACGTCGGCGCAGGAATGGGCGAGGAGCTGCCCGCGCTCTGCGGATCCGTCGCACCCGGCGGGAGGGTGATCGCGGTCGAGGCGCACCCGTTCACGTACGAGGGATTGGTCCGGGCGATCTCGCTGAATCGGCTGGCCAACTGCGTCCCGGTGGCGGCTGCCGTCTCCGACCACACCGGCACTGCGACGATCAGCGATCTCGATGATCCCGACCGCAACACGACCCTCCCCGGTGCGCTCCGGACACCCGCGCCGGTCCAGGTACCGGCCATCACGCTCGACGACCTCGCGCAACGCATGTCGGTCGAGCGGATCGACCTGCTCACGATGAACATCGAAGGCGCCGAGCGTCTCGCCATCCGGGGCATGGACCGCGTGTTGGACCAGACCCGGAACGTCGTGATCTCATGCCACGACTTCCTCGCCGCGGAGTCGGGAGACGTCTCCCTCGAGACGAAGGACCTGATCGTCGACACCCTGAGGTCCGCCGGGTTCAGCGTCCGCACTCGGGACGACCAACGCGAGTTCGTTGCCGACTACGTCTACGGAACTCGGGACGCGAAGACAGGAACGTAGCGGGCGCGACGCGACGGTCAGGCCGCGCTGGCGTCGCGGTGGCTCGCGGCGTAGTCGGCGAGGCCGCGCACGCAGCCGGCGAGGAACCGACGGATGCCCCGCTCGACGAGCCAGCCCGTCCCGCGCACGGCCGGGAAGAACGACGACTGCCACTGGATGTGCGTGCCACCGGGCACCGGCTCGAGCTCCACCTCGCCGACGTAGTCACGCACCGGCAGACCGGAGAGCGACGCGTACCGGAGGCGCCGGTCGGGCACGAGCTCGAGCACCTGGTCGCGGCCCGTCGTCCGCCCGCGGCGGAACACGCGGATCGCGCCGACGCCCTCGGGCGCACCCTCGCCCGGGCGCTCGAGCTCGAACGACTCGATCGGGGACCAGTCGGGCCACGTGGTGCCCTCGATGAGGAGCGCGTACAGCGCGCTCGGGGGCGCCACACTCGTCGCCGAGACCTCGATCCGTCGTCGTCGCATTGCCCCGTCCTTCCACTGCTTGTACCATGTGGTACGTGTACCGCATGGTACGTCCGCATCCACCGGAGGTCAAGTGACCGACGCGCCCAGCTCACGGGAGCGGCTCCTCGAGGCCTCGATCGACTACGTCCGGGAGCACGGGGTGGCGGAGCTGAGCCTCCGGCGCCTGGCCGGGGCCATCGGCACCAGCCACCGGATGCTGATCTACCACTTCGGATCGAAGCAGGGGCTCCTGGTCGCGATCGTCCGCGCGGTCGAGGAGCAGCAACGCCGGACCATGGCCGCGCTCGACGCCGACCCGTCGCTCTCCCCCGCCGACATCGCCCGCCGGATGTGGCAACAGCTCGCCGACCCGTCGTTGTGGCCCAACGAGCGCCTCTTCTTCGAGACCTACGCCCAGGCCCTCCAGGCCCGGGCCCACACCGTCGACTTCCTGGACGACGTCGTGGAGTCGTGGCTCGGTCCGATCGCGGAGATGCGCCGCGCACAGGGGGTGCCGGCCGAGGTGGCTGCCGCGCAGGCTCGCCTCGACCTGGCCACGACGCGCGGGCTGCTCCTCGACCTCCTCGCCACCGGCGACCGCGCCGGCACCGATGCCGCGGTCGAGCACTCCATCACGCTGTTCGAATCCTGGCGGGCGACCCTCCCGGACCCCCCGCTCGTCACCGCGCGCGCGAGCGCGCCCGTCCCTGATGCCGATGAGGCCGAGGGGGTCCGACTGCTGCTGGTGTCGGGCAGCCTGCGGGCGGCGTCGACGAACTCGGCCGTGATGCGCACCGCGCAACTCGTCGTGCCCGCGGGGATCGCGACCACCGTGTACGACGCGGTCGCCGACCTTCCGGCGTTCAACCCCGACGACGACACGGATCCTCTACACCCGGCCGTCGCCGACCTCCGCGCCCGGATCCACCGCGCCGACGGAGTCATGTTCTCCACGCCCGAGTATGCCGGTGCGCTCCCGGGCGCGTTCAAGAACGTTCTCGACTGGATGATCGGTGACGACCAGGCGCGCTCGATCGCGGGGAAACCGGTCGCGTGGATCAACGCGTCGGTGCGCGATGCGACCGACGCCCACGAATCGCTCCGGAAGGTGCTCGGCTACGCCAGCGCGGAGATCGTCGAAGCAGCGTGCGCGCACATCCCGGTCGCGTCTGCGCTCGTCGACGCCGACGGCGTCATCGAGGACGACGCGGTGCGCGCCCGGATCGCGACGTCACTGGCCACGCTGGCGGCCGTCAGTGGCGATGTCGCCGACGGTGCGTGAGGATCCGCCCGAACACGAGGATCCCGACGATCGCCACCACCTGACCGCCGAACACGATACGAGTCACGTCGACGGCCGGCATCCAGGTGACGGTGCCGTTGGAGATCACGACGGTGCCGACCGCGCGTACGTTGACCCCGAACCCCACGCCACCACCGGCGCCGGTTCCCTTGGCGTCGGGCGCGTCGCCTTCGCCACCCCCTCCCCCGCCGCCCCCGCGCACCGCGGCGACGGGGATGACGGTGACCCCGTCGACCTCGTAGGCATCGCCGAACACCCGCTTGACGGTGAGAACGTCCTTCACCGCATCGAGCCTCGACAGTGCGCTCGTCATCGCCGACTTCCCCTCTGGCTGCTCTGACGCCATCACGACCTCCTGGCTGCGATTCGCTGCGACCGACGCGCCGTCGGCGCGCTCCGGAGCGTAGGTACCCACGGGCGACCGGCGCCGACCGCTCGCCGCATCAGGCCCCGACCCACCGATCGGCAACCAATCGGCGAACACGGGGTGAAGTCCTCGGAACCAGTGCCCGCGAGCGGAACGGCCGCCCGGCGGCTCCCATACGTTCGCGATCGTGTGGGCCGTCGGACGTGGTCATCGTGTGCTCGCGCTCGTCACCACGGTCGTGTCCCTCGCCCTCGGGACCGCGACCGCGGTCGCCCAGACGACGGCCACGACGCCCGACCCCCCATCGTCGGTGCCGCCCGCGTCGTCGGTGCCGTCGACCGCGGAACCGCCGGCGTCGTCGACGACCACGACCGCGCCCACGAGCACCGCGGCACCGGCGACCACCACGACCACCTCGCCGGACTCGGCGACGCCGCACCCACCGGCCGACAACGTCAGTGCGCCGACCGCGGCCGAGGCCGCGGCGGCCCACACCGCGTTCGTGGGTCTCTCGGACGATCAGCGCCAGCTCCTCCGACGCCTCCAGACGACACGCGACGCGCTCGCAGCCGCCCGCGGCGAGGTCCTGACCCTCACGGTCCACCTCGCCACGGCACAGCAGCGGCTCGCCGACGCCGACGTCGCCATGCGCTCCGCCGAGGCCGACGTCGCGCACGCGACGCGCGCGCTGGCGCGGCTGCATGGCCGGCTGACCGACCTCGCCCGCGAGACGTACCGGCAGCTCGACCGCACGGTCCCGTTCAGCGCGGTCAACGCCGACGACCGGGCCGAGCTCAACCGTGCCCAGACCTACGCCGAGGCTCCGGAGGCGATGCTCGACACGATGGTGGCGCGGGGCCGGGCCACGCGGCGGCGGCTGGTCGCGGCCCGGGCGCACGCGGCACAGGCCCGGGCCGACGCGGCGGCCGACCGTGCCGCGGTGCAGTCCGCGCTCGACCGGCAACGCGAGGTCCTCACCGCCACCGACCACGCCGGCACGGCCGCGCTCGCGGCCGCCACCGCCGCCCTCGGCTCGGGCGTCACCCTGCTGGCGCAGGTCGCCGATCCCCATTTCGGCCCCGACTTCATCACCGCGGCGCTCGCGAGGTCGCAGGCGGGCCAAGGTGAACCGGTCACGCTG
>DATBBL010000004.1:0-10774 GCA_036271015.1 Acidimicrobiia bacterium | reverse complement strand
AACGCCAGCTTCTCCGACTTCGCCGCCACCGACCATCCGATCTCGTTCCAGGTGTCGGTGCTCGGCGCGCCGCCCCAGAGTGTCGCCGCGGTCGAGAGCCCACCGAACTTCGTCGGCACCGGCACCGCCACCGCCGACATCTCAACGCTCACCGCTGTACTGAAGGGTTCGTCGGGATCGGTTGCGGTGTTCGCGGAGTGGAGCGCCGGTCGCACCGACACCGCGACGGTCACGGTGACGTGCGGGACACCGCCGCCGCCGTCGACCAACTCACCGCCGCCGTCGACGACGACACCACCGCCGCCGTCGACGACACCACCATCACCACCACCGTCGACCACGCCGCCGCCGCGACCACCGTCGACCACGCCGCCGCCGACGGCGCCGCCGTCACCCCCGATCCAGACCGTCTCCGCGGTACCGCCGCCGGCGACGCCGGTCCCGGTCAACCCCGCGACCGCGGGCTGAGCCGGCCCGGTCGTGCGGGTCGCCGACGACGCACTTTCGGCCGACCGCCCGCCGGTGCGATCATGCCGGCACCGTCGAGGAGGTTGGTGTGGACGTGCGCAACGTGCAAGAGGTCGAACCCGAGGTCGAGCACAACGGGACCGTGCCGGTGTGGTGGCTGATCCATCCGCGGGAGATGAAGGACCTGACCGACGGCGGGTACCTCGAGCTGGCCAACGAATTCGAGGTGGGTGTCGGGGGCGAGGTCTTCCCCCACACGCACCCGACGCACGAGTTCTACTTCATGATGACGGGGACGGGTGTCATGACCATCGGCGGCGAGCAGCGCGACGTCGTCCCCGGTGACCTCATCTACATCCCACCCGACCAGGTGCACAGCCTGCGCACGACCAGCGACTCGGCCATCCGGTGCTTCTGCTTCGCGGTCGGCGTGAAGGGCGCCGGTCCCATCGACTACACGACGCACTGACATGGACCGCCTCAACCACGTGAAGATCGTCACCCCTGATCCGGCCGCGGTCGACCGGTTCCTGCGCGAGGTCGTCGACATCCCGGCGGGCTGGCCGCTCGGCTCGCTGCCCGACGGACCGGCGCCGGAGGTCGAGTCGCCGGCCCGCGACGCGAGCGGGAACTTCTCCATGGACGGCATCGGCGAGTTCCGGGGGACGTCCACCACCTTCGGCGGGTTCATCACCGGCTCGACCGAGAGCCGCCAGTTCCAGATCTTCCAGGCCGACGCGCCCAAGGTCTGGGGCATCGCCATCGGCACCCGCAACCTCGAGCGTGCGCACGAGCGGTGCGTCGAGCGTGGCATCCCGTGCACCGAACCGGCCGTCACCCCGTGGGGCGACGACGGATCGATCCGCTTCTTCTTCGCCGAGGTCGGCGGCATCGTATTCGAGGTGATGCGCGCCGAATCGTGAGGCGGTCGGCCCGTTTGGCGGATGGGCGCCGGGGGGTAGCCGCGAGCGGTGCCCCGCACCGACTCCGTGGTCCGCATCGAGGTCAACGGCGCCGACCACGAGGTGACGGTCGACAACCGCACGACCGTCCTCGACCTCCTCCGCGAGCATCTCGGCCTGACCGGCACGAAGAAGGGGTGCGACCACGGGCAGTGCGGCGCCTGCACCGTGCTGGTGGACGGCCGGCGCATGAACAGCTGCCTGCTCCTCGCGGTGTCGGCCGGTGGCGCCGCGATCCGGACCGTCGAAGGCCTCGCGACCGGTGAGGAGCTCCACCCGGTGCAACAGGCGTTCGTCGACTGCGACGCGCTGCAGTGCGGGTACTGCACGCCGGGCCAGATCTGCTCGGCCGTCGCCATGCTCGACGAGGTGAGCCACGCGTGGCCGAGCGCCGTGACCGGGGCGGCACCCTTCACCGGGCCGGGCGACCTCGACGCCGCCGAGGTACGGGAGCGCATGAACGGCAACCTCTGCCGCTGCGGAGCGTACGTGAACATCGTCGACGCCCTCCTCGGCATCGGTCTGACGATGCGCGGCGAACCGTGAGACCCTTCCGGTACGAGCGGGCGACCGACGCGGCGAGCGCGGTCGCGCTGGTCTCCGCCGACCCGGACGCCCGCTTCCTGGGCGGTGGCACGAACCTCGTCGACCTCATGAAGCTCGGCGTCGAGCGGCCCGGCCTGCTGGTCGACGTCAGCGGCCTCGAGCGGTCCGGCATCGAGGTCTTGGCCGACGGCGGGCTCCGCATCGGTGCCCAGGTCCGCAACAGCGACCTGGCCGTCGACCCACTGGTGCGGGAGCGATTCCCGGTGCTCTCGCAGGCGCTCCTGTCCGGTGCGTCGGGCCAGCTGCGGAACGCGGCGACGGTGGGCGGGAACCTGTTGCAGCGCACCCGGTGCCTCTACTTCCAGGACGTGACCAAGCCGTGCAACAAGCGGGCGCCCGGCACCGGGTGCCCGGCGCGTGCCGGTGAGCACCGTGACATGGCGATCCTCGGCACGTCCGACGCGTGCATCGCGACCCACCCGTCGGACCTCGCGGTCGCGCTCACCGCGCTCGACGCCCGGGTGAACGTCGTCGGGGTCGACGGCGTCCGCACCGTCCCGGTCACGGAGCTGTACCGCCTCCCCGGCGCCGAGCCGGAGCGCGACACCGTCCTGCAGCACGGCGAGCTCATCGAGCGTATCGACGTGCCGCCCTCGTCGTTCGCGACCCGGTCGGCGTACCGCAAGGTGCGTGACCGCGCGTCGTTCGCGTTCGCGCTGGTGTCCGTCGCGGCGGCGCTCGACGTGGCCGACGGCGCGGTGCAGGACGTCCGAGTGGCGCTGGGTGGCGTCGCGCCGAGGCCGTGGCGGGCCACATCGGCCGAGGCGGCACTGCGCGGTCGACCGGCCACCGCCGCCAACTTCGTCGACGCCATCAGCGCCGAGCTGGAAGCGGCCGCGCCGCTGCCCGGCAACGCGTTCAAGGTGCCGCTGGCGCGCAACGTCGTCGCCCGCGTCCTCGAGGACCTCGCGGAGGCGACCCGGTGACCACGATCGCCGACCGTCCGCCGGCGGTTCACCACGGCGCGACCCGTGTCGACGGCCCCGACAAGGTCGCCGGGCGGGCACGCTACGCGGCGGAGCATCCGATGGCCGAGCTCGCGTACGCCTGTCCGGTCACCTCGACCGTCGCCCGCGGGGAGATCGTGAAGATCGCGACCGACCGCGCTACCGCGACGCCGGGCGTGCTGGCGGTCCTGCACTGGGGTGACGTTCCGCACGCGAGCGGACACGAAGACCCGGAGCTCGCACTGTTCCGCTCGCCGATGGTGTCGTACCGGGGTCAGATCGTCGCCGCGGTGGTTGCCACCACCCTCGAGGTCGCGCAGGAGGTGGCGGCGCAGATCGAGGTCGAGTACCGGGTGGAACCGCACGACGTCGAGCTCCGGTCCGAGCATCCCGGCCTCTACACACCGGCGCACGTGAACCCGGACTTCGACACCGACTCGTTCGTCGGCGACGTCGAGGAGGGCCTCGCCCGCTCGGCGATCACTGTCGACGTGACCTACACCACGCCCGCGCAGCACAACCACCCGATGGAGCCGCACGCGTGCACGGCCTGGTGGGACGGCGACCACCTGACCGTGGTCGACTCGACCCAGGGCCCGTGGCGGGGGCGGGCCGGGATCGCCGGCGCGTTGGGTCTCGACCCCGGCCAGGTGCGGGTGATCGCCCAGCACGTCGGTGGCGGGTTCGGCTCCAAGGGCACGACGCGCGCCCACTCGGTCGTCGCCGCGCTCGCCGCCCGCGCCGTCGACCGGCCGGTGCGCTGCGTGCTCGCCCGGCGCCAGATGCCCGCGGTGGTGGGCCACCGGACCCCGTCGATCCAGCGCGTCCGCCTCGGCGCCGACCCCGACGGGCGGCTCCTCGCCATCAGCCACGACGTGGTCGAGCAGACGTCGCGCATCAAGGAGTTCGCCGAGCAGACCGCGGTCGCCACCCGCCACATGTACGCGGCACCCAACCGCCGGACGACGCACCGGCTCGTGCGCCTGGACGTGCCGACGCCGGCGTGGATGCGCGCGCCGGGGGAGTGCCCCGGCATGTTCGCCCTCGAGTCGGCGATCGACGAGCTGGCGACGGAGCTCGGCATCGACCCCGTCGAGCTCCGGATCCGCAACGAACCGACGGTCGATCCCGAGAGCGGCCTTCCCTTCTCCAGCCGGAACCTCGTGGCGTGCCTGCGGGACGGCGCGGCGCGCTTCGGGTGGGACGGGCGCGACCCGACCCCGCGACACGAGCGCAGGGGGCGCTGGTGGGTCGGTACCGGCGTGGCGGCCAGCGTCTACCCCGCCCGCGCCGCGCCCTCACGCGCCCGCATCACGATCGACGACCATCGTCGGTACACCGTCGAGATCGACGCCGCCGACATCGGCACCGGCGCCCGCACCGCGCTCCTGATCGCGGCCGCGGAGGCGCTCGCGGCGCCGACGACCGACATCGAGGTGCGCATCGGCGACACGAACTTCGGCGAGGCGATGATCGCCGGCGGATCCATGGGCACGGCGTCGTGGACGTGGGCGATCGTCGAGGCGGCCGACGCCCTCCGGGCCCGCATCGCGGCGCACGACGGCCGCGTCCCGCCGGAGGGGTTGAGCGCGGAGGCGCACACCGGGGCGAGCATCGAGCAGCTGCCCGACGCGGCGCGGTTCACCTTCGGCGCGCAGTTCGCCGAGGCCCGCGTGGACGTCGACACCGGCGAGGTCCGGGTACCCCGGCTCCTCGGTGTGTTCGCCGCCGGGCGCATCGTGAGCCCGGTCACGGCCCGGTCGCAGCTCGTCGGCGGCATGACCATGGGACTCTCAATGGCCCTGTGCGAGGAGAGCCGCCTCGATCCCGAGTTCGGCGACTTCACCCGTCGCGACCTGGCGAGCTACCACGTGGCGGTCAACCCCGACGTCGGCGAGGTCGAGGCCTACTGGCTCGACGAGGACGAGCCCGAGCTCGGCCCGCTCGGTGCCAAGGGTGTGGGCGAGGTCGGCATCGTCGGCACCGCGGCCGCGATCGCCAACGCGGTGCACCACGCGACGGGCATCCGGGTGCGCGACCTGCCGATCACCGTGGACCGGTTCCTCGACGCGCCCTGACCGGTGGCAGCGGCTCAGCCGCCGCGGGCGTCGACGAGCGCGGCGCGGCTCACCTTGGTGGCCTCGCTGCGGGGGATGGCGTCGACGAATTCGACCGTCTTCGGCACCTTGTACGCCGCCAGCCGGCCCTTGGCGTAGGCGCGCACCTCGTCGACGGTCGGGGGCGACGACGGGTCGGCCGGCTCGATCACCGCGTGCACCCGCCGACCCCACTCGGGATCCTGCAATCCGATCACGACGACGTCGGCGATCCCGGGGTGGTCGATGAGCGCGCTCTCGATCTCGGCGGGGAAGACGTTGGCCCCACCGGTGATGATCATGTCGACCCGCCGGTCGACGATGTGGAGGTAGCCCTCGGGCTCCAGCCAGCCGAGATCGCCCCCGGTGGAGAAGCCGTCGACCGTGCGCGGGGGGAGCGGCGCGCCGCCGAGGTACTGGAACATGCCGCTGTTGGGGGAGCGCATGTAGATCTCGCCCGTCTCGCCGGGCGGCAGCTCGTTGCCCTCGGGGTCGAGGATGCGGATCTCGGTCTCCCGGTAGCCGCGACCGACGCTGCCCGGGTGCTGCTCCCACTCGTCGCCGCGGATCGCGCAGAGGCCGATGCCTTCGGTCATGCCGTACGACTGGTAGAAGCGCTCGGCGCCGAGCAGGTCGATCCACCGGCGCACCAACGCTTCGGAGATCACCGCCGCCCCCTGCAGGATCCACACGATGCTCGAGAGGTCGCGCTCGTCGATGCCGGGGAGGTCGGCGATGCGCTGGAGCATGACCGTGGTCGCGGTGAAGGTGGTGACGCCATGGGCCTCGATGAGGTCGACGATCCGCGCCGCGTCGAACTTCTGGAGCACGACCAGCTGGTCGCCGGCGAGCAGGCTGAAGAGTGCGGCGAAGCCGTTGGTGTGGTACATCGGCGCCATCACGAGGACGACCTGCGGGCGCGCCACCGGTCCCCACGACGCCGCGAACGGCATGCCCACCATCTCGTCGAAGACGCCCGGCTTGTCCATCAGGATGACCTTCGGCGCGCCGGTCGAGCCGCTGCTGCAGATGCCGTTGGTCTGCGGCGACACCACCGACGGCAGCGGCCTCGCGTCGTCCGCCGCGCTCGCCTCCAGCCAGGGCAGGTCGTCGGCGCCGACCGAGACGCCGTCGATCACCTCGAGCACCCGCTCGCGCTCCCACTCGGGGAGGTCCCAGCGCACCGGCACGGGGATGGCGCCCAGCTTCCACGCCGCGAGCACGGTCATCACGAACTCGGGCGAGTTGCGCAAGCCGACCGCGACCCGGGTGCCGGGCGCGGCGCCCCGCGCCCGGAGGGCCCGGGCGATCTGCGTCGAGCGGCGGTGCAGCTCGGGCCAGGTGACGACCGTCTCGCGGCCGTCGATGGCGGCCACCCGCAGCACGGGTGACGTCGGGTCCTGTTCGGCGAGGGCGGCGATCCGGTCGCCGTAGCTGACGACCTCGTCGGCGCTCATCGGGGCACGATCCGGTGCTCGGCGAAGTACCACTCGCCGTCCTGCCAGGTCGCCACCGACTCGTACCAACCGGCGCCGGCGACGCCCCACGGCCCGTCGGGCTCGGTGCGCCGGGTGATGAGGTAGTCGGCCACGACCGACCAGCGGTCCTTCCCCTCCGGGCGCACGCTGACGTTGGTGATGATGTGGGCGCCGCCGGGTGCCTTCATCACGCCGATCATGAAGTCGCGGATCGCCTCGCGCCCGCGGGCGTCGTCGTTGCCGAGCGCGAACCGCCCGTCCTCGGTGAAGAGCGCGGCGAAGCCGTCGAAGTCGCGACGATCGATGCGGTGGGCGTAGCGCGCGTACAGGTCCTGCACCGCGGTGATGATCGAGGGGTCCGGGAGGTCCACCGCCGCAGTCTCTCCGCCCGGCGCTAGCGTCCGCCAGATGAGCGAGCGTCGCGAGCCGCGTACCCCGGCGAGCACACCGCACGGAGCGGGATGATGGAGTTCGCGCCGGCACCGTTCCCGGGCGATCTCGAGGCCGGATACCGCGCGTCGGGGTTCCACACCGACGTCGTCGTCCCGCAGCTGCTGCGGCGCAACGTCTTCGAGTTCGGCCGCGCCACCGCGGTGATCGACGACACCCAGGAGGTCTCCTGGGCCGAGCTGGCCGACGCCGCGACCCGCCTCGCCGCCGTCCTCGCCGCCCACCAGATCGGGTCCGGTGCGGTGGTCGTCTGGCAGCTCCCGAACTGGTGGGAGGCGCTCGCGGTGGCGCACGCGATCTGGATCGCCGGGGCGATCTCGGTGCCGGTCGTGCCCATCTACCGCGAGCACGAGCTCGCCACGATCATGCGGGCGGTGCAGCCGGAGTGCGTGATCGGACCACCGGCGTTCCGCGGTCACGACCACGTCGAGATGCTCGAGGAGGCCGCGCGGGCGGCGGGGGTGACGCCGACCCTGCGGATCGTCGTGCGGGGCGACGCAACCGGCTGGATCTCGTGGGACGACACGCAGCGCGGCCAGCCGGCACCGACGAGCCCGATCGACCCGGATGCACCGGCGATCGTCGGCTTCACCTCGGGCACCACGTCCGGCGCCAAGGGCGCAGTCGTGAGCACCCGGGCGATGCTGACCGTGCCGACCCGGCACGCCCGCGCGGTGCCGTACACCTTTCGCGACCGCGGGTACATGCCCGCGCCGGTGTCGCACATCACCGGTCTCCTCATGGCGGTGCTCCTCCCGATCGTGTCGGGGTGTTCGGTGCTGCTGGCGGAGCGGTGGGACGCGGCGAAGGCGGTCGACGACATCGTGCGCCACCGGGTCACGTACTCCGGCGGGGCGGCGGTCTTCATCCAGGAGCTCGTCGACGCGGTCGACGCCGCCGGGCTGCCCGCACTGCCGCTCGCGTGTGGGTACAACTGCGGCGGGAGCGCGATCCCCTTCGAGTTGGTGCAGCGGTGCGAGGAGCTGGGCATGAAGCCGCGTCGGGCCTACGGGATGACCGAGTGCCCGACGGTCTCCGCCAGCATGGGCGACGACGGCCCCGAGGTGCGCCTCGGCACCGACGGTCGGATCCTGCCCGGCGTCGACGTGCGGGTCGTCGACGCCGACGGGTCCGACGTGGTGCCCGGCGCGGTGGGGGAGTTCCTGGTGCGCGGGCCCCAGCGTGCCCTCGGCTATCTGGACCCGCAGCACACCCGCGACGGATTCGACGCCGACGGCTGGTTCCGCAGTGGCGACCTCTGGTTCGTCGACGCCGAGCGCTGCATCACGGTGACCGGCCGCACCAAGGACATCATCAACCGCGGGGGCGAGAAGCTCTCGGCCCAGGAGATCGAAGCGCTCCTGTGCCGCCATCCCGAGATCGCCGCCGCCGCGGTGGTTGCCGCCCCGCACCCGCGCCTGGGCGAGGAGCCGGCGGCGTTCGTCATCCGGCGACCGGGCGCCCGCGGGTCGGACGACGCGCTCAGGGAGTTCCTGCACGCCGAGGGCGTCGCCCCGCAGAAGATCCCGCGCATCGTGGTGACCGTCGACGACCTGCCCCGGACCGCGTCCGGGAAGGTCAAGAAGTACGAGCTGGTCGAGCGGCTGCCCTAGCGGTCACGACAGACCAGTCACGAGGAAGCGCTCGATCATCGCGTTGACCTGCTCGGGGACCTCGAGCTGGTTGAAGTGACCGGCGCCGACGGTCTGGCCGGTGCGCAGGACCGGGTTGAGGGCGCGAAGCGCGGCGGCGTCGTTGATGGGGTCCTCGGCCCCGATGTGCAACGCCGGGACCGCGCAGGCCCGGGCCGCGGCCTCGCCGTCCCAGAGGCCGATGTTCGCGACGGCGGAATTGGCGACGTGCGCGGGCACCTCGCCCATGTCCTGCCGGATCCGGGCCTGCAGTGCCGGATCGCGATGCAGGCCGGCGGTCGTGCCCTCGATGATCCCCGCCCGGGTGGCGGCGCCGTCCGGGCCCGCGAGCGCGGCGGCGATCTCGGCCGCCATGGCGGCGGACGGCGAGGACCCCACGATCGGCGCCGCGTCGACCATCACGACGGCCTGCGGGAGCTCCGGGTAGCGCGCGGCCACGTCGAGGACCACGGTGCCGCCCATGCTGTGACCGACGAGGATCGGACGCACCACGGCGAGCTGCCCGCAGAGCCAGGCCACGTCGTCGGCGAAGCCGGAGACGGTGTACTCCTGCTCCGGCGCGTCGCTGGCGCCGTGCCCACGCAGGTCGACCGCGACCGTGCGGTGCTGCCGGCCGAAGTGCTCGACCTGGGGCGCGAAATGGGTGTGGTTGCACGTCCAGCCGTGGACGAACACGAACGGCGGGCCGCCGGTGCCGGTGTCCTCGTAGGCGAGGGTCGTGCCGTCGTGATCGAGGTGCTGCACGAGGCGGCAGTCTGGCAGATCCCGCCGATCTGAACATCTCGGACTTCAGGGGGTCATGCCACCCTGAACCCCGAGATGTTCGCTCAGGGCGCGTCGGGCCAACGGTTGCCGAAGTGGGTGTCGCGCTTCTCGCGGAAGGCGGCGATGCCCTCGTCGACGTCGGCGCCGAGGTTGAGCAACCGGCTGAGCACCGCGCCGTACTCGAGCGACTCCTTGAGCGCGAGGTCGCGGTGGTGACGGAGCGTCTGCTTGATCATCTGCAGCGAGACCTGCGACAGCTCGCACATCCCCTGGGCGGTCTCGAGCGCGACGTCCATCAGCGTGGCCGCCGGCACGACCTTCTGCACCAGGCCGATGCGCAGCGCCTCGTCGGCGTCGACCCGGGCCGCGGTCAGCAGCATCCACGACGCATCGCCGTAGTTGAGCATCCGGGGGAGCAGCTGGATCGCCGCTCCCGGCACGAGCCCCCGCTTGGGCTCGAAGAGGCCGAACCACGCGGTGTCGGCCGCGATGCGGAAGTCGCACGCGAGCGCGATCTCGCAGCCGCCCGCCACCGCGAGCCCGTTGACCGCGGCGATCACCGGCTTGGTCGTCGCCCCGACACCGAACATGTCGGTGAGCGCCAAGCGTCGGGGACCGGTGCGGATCCGGCCGCCGCGGGGCGACGAGAGGTCGTTGCCGGAGCAGAACGCGTCGCCGGCGCCGGTGACGATCCCGACGTACTGCTCGGGGTCGGCGTCGAAGGCGACGAAGGCGTCGCCCATCTCGTCCATGGTGGCGTCGTCGTACGCGTTGCGCTTCTCGGGCCGGTCGAGGGTGAAGACGGTCACGTGGCCGTGACGGTCGATGCGCAGGCTGCTCACGGGTGCGGAACGGTACCACCGGCGTCCACCCGGTACCTTCGGCACGGTGACCGAGTTGAGCGACGCCGCCATCGCCGGTGTCTACGTGTCGGAGCAGGGCGATCTCGCGGCGCGCTCGCAGCCCGACCTCTACTGGGAGTGCGTGCAGGGCGCGCTGGCCGACGGCGGCCTGACCCTCGCCGACGTCGACGGCCTC
Source organism: Acidimicrobiia bacterium (assembly GCA_036271015.1). Taxonomy (GTDB): domain Bacteria; phylum Actinomycetota; class Acidimicrobiia; order IMCC26256; family DASPTH01; genus DASUAS01. The sequence goes on along the minus strand of DATBBL010000004.1, from coordinate 312 downwards.
ATCGGGCCCGCGCCCGAGGGGTTCGGCGTGCGCCACGCGCTTCCGGGCGCGGCGGTGGCCGACGTCCTGGGCCATCCGTTGCGCTTCCACGCCGCCACCGGCGTCGGCGCCGCCAGCCAGGCGGCGGGAGTCGGTCTGGCCGCGCTGGCCGTGGCCCACCGCCTCGCCGGCGTGGTGGTGGTGCCGACCGCGGCCGCCGGCGCGAGCACGGGCTACACCGCGGCCGATCGCAACGCGGCGGTCGAGCACATGGCCAAGCTCGGGAGCCCGTTCGAGGCGGTGCTCGGCACGACCCGGGTCGCCGACTTCGCG
>DATBBL010000003.1:0-8691 GCA_036271015.1 Acidimicrobiia bacterium | reverse complement strand
GCTCACCTGACGGATCGAGTCGCTCACCGAGCGGGCGGCGTGGTCGGCCCGTTCCAGGACCTCGGCCTTGCGGGCCTTGGCCACCGACTCTGGCAGCACCCGCACCACGTGCGGCGGCTGCACCGTACGGCGCTCGAGCGGGGCGACGTGCGTGCCGCCCTCGGTGCCTGAGCCGCTACCGCCGCGGCCTCGGCCGCAGCCTGCAGCCCGGCGTCGGTCAGGTCGGCGGTGTGCGCGAAGCCAGTGGTGTCACCGCGCACGACCCGGATCCCGGCGCCGCGCTCGCGACCGGAGACGAACTCTTCGACCTTGGCGTCGTCGAGCCGCGCCGAAGCACTCCGACGATCTTCCGCGAACACCTCGGCGAAGTCGCCACCGTGGCGGAGCGCGGTCTGCAGCGTGCGTTGGAGTACCGATTCTTCGATCAAGTCGCCTCCTGCGGGGGTTGTCTATCGTAGGCCGATGCCGTTGCGCCCCGGTCTGTCCGCTGCCGTCGAGTTGGTCGTCACCGACGACGACACCGCGCTCGCGCTGAGGACCGGCGACGTGCCCGTGCTCGCGACGCCACGCGTCGTCACCCTCGCCGAGGAAGCCACGGTGAACGCGGTCGAGGGTGAGCTCGCCGAGGGCACCACGAGCGTGGGGTACCGCGTGCAGCTCGACCACCTCGCGCCGACTGCGGTGGGTGGGCACGTGCGCGCGGAAGCGACGCTCGAGGCCATCGAGGGCCGTCGGCTCAACTTCCGCGTGTCGGTGAGCGACGGCCACGGCCTCGTGGCCGCCGGCCGCATCACCCGCGTCATCGTCGAGCGCACGCGCTTCCTGGAGAAGGCCGCCGGCGACTGATGCGATGAAAGAGCGCGGGACCGGTCAGCGCGGGACGAGGTCCAGGAAGCTCTCCATCGCCTTCCGCCAGATCGACGGGTTCTCGAACTGCGGCGAGTGGCCGGCGCCGGGCACGACCACGAGCTCGGCACCGGGCACGGTCGTCACGATGTCGCGCATCGGCTGGAGGAAGGTGGTGTCCTCGTCGCCCACGATCCCCAGCACCGGGACGCGCAGCGCCGCCAGCTCGGCCAGCTGGTCGGGCTGTCGGACGATCTCCTCGACCAGCTGCGCCCACATCACCGGCGACTGGGCGTTCCACTTGTAGTCGGCGTAATCCCGGAACCCGGGACGCTCGGCCAGCACGCGCTGGTACGAGGGGGAGCCCAACAGGTCGAGCTCGTCGGAGAGCTCCTTCAGCACCGCGAGCCCCTGGGTCCGGGCGACCTGCACCCCGAGGGCCACGACCTCGCGGTCGAGGCCCGGCGGCGGCCCGGCCGAGGTGTCCATGAACACCACCGCCGCGACCTGCTCGGGCGCCGCCAGCACGAACCGCCGTACCACCATCCCGCCCATGGAGTGGCCGAGCACCCGCAGATCGTGGAGGCCGGTGGCGTCGACGACGGCCTGCACGTCGCCGGCCAGCCGGTCGAGGGAATAGGCCTCGGCGTTCTCGGGATGGTCACTCTCGCCATGCCCCCGGAGATCGAACGTGACCACCCGGTGACCGCGTGCGAACGCGTCGACGTGGTCCGCGAAGTCTTCCTTGGCGCCCCCGATCCCGTGCACCAAGAGCAGGCCGGGCGCCTCCACCGGCCCCACGACGAGGGTCGACAGGCCCACCCCGTCGTCGGTCCTCACGCGCACCTCGGTCAATCTAGGGCGGAGCGAACACTCGGTGAACGAACCCGTAACATGAGGGGATGGCGGCTCCCGACACGGCTGGCGCGCCCGTCGAGCGGCGCCACCTGAGGCTCTCGGGAGCGACCAAGCTCGGCGTCCGGATCATCGTCAGCGCCGCGCTGCTGGCGGTGCTCGTCACCAAGATCCCCGCCGACGACATCCAACCGAAGGACACCCACTTCGGCACGTTGGCGTTCCTCGCCGCCGGGCTCGCCTTCACCTTCGTCGGGTTCGTGCTGTCGGCGTGGCGCTGGCAACGGGTGTTCGAGGTGTTCGACACCCACATCCCACTGCGCACGCTGCTGGCGCACTACCTCGCGGGCCAGTTCGTGGGCAACGTCCTGCCGTCGACCATCGGCGGCGACGTCCTGCGCGTCAGCCGCGCCGCCAAGACGACCGGCACCGGCGACATCGCCTTCGCGTCGGTGATCATCGAGCGGCTGAGCGGCTTCGTCGCGCTCCCGCTCCTCACGTGCATCGGCTTCGCGCTCGAACCCTCGCTCTTCGGTCTCGACCACGCCTGGGTCGCGCTCGTCATCGCCGGCGCCACCGTCGCCGCCCTGATCGTGATCCTCGCCGTCGCCGGCAGCCCCCGCCTCGCCGGGCGCTTCGCCAAGCGGCAGAACTGGATGCGCTTCATCGGGGCGGTCCATGTCGGCGTCGACCGCATCCGCCGCGAGCCCCGCCAAGCCCTGCGGGTGCTCGTCGCCGCGCTCGCCTACCAGGCCTCCGTGCTCGCCGCCGTGTACTGCGCCATCCACGCGCTCGGTGTCTCGGTACCGAACGGCGCGGTGCTCGCGTTCCTGCCCGCGGTCGCGGCCGCGCAGGCACTCCCGATCTCGCTCTCGGGGCTGGGCATCCGGGAGGGCCTCCTGGTGTTGCTGCTCCGCCCGCTCGACGTGCCCACCGGCAAGGCGATCGGGGTCGGGCTCCTCTGGTACGGCATGACGCTGGTGGTCAGCCTCCTCGGCGCCCCGGCGTTCGCGGTCGGGCAGCGCCACGACCACGAGCACGCTCCCGTCGACGCCGACGATGACGTCACCCCCACGGAAGGGTCGGAGACGGCCAGACGCGCATCATGAGCGTCGTCGAAGAGGACGCATCCGCCCCCGACGAACCATCTCGCGCGGCGGTCGTCGTGCCGCTGCACCGGCGGCTGCCCGGCGGTCGGACCCTGCGCGACGGTCACCGCCTCTACTGGTGGGGCGAGCTGCTGGCGGTCCTGATCTTCTACGGCGTCTACTCGTTCGTGCGGAACCTGCACCATGGCAACGAGGCCCAGGCCTACCAGCACGCCAAGGACCTCATCGACGTGCAGAAGGCGCTCGGCATCAACCACGAGCAGGCGATCCAGGCGTGGGCGCTCGGCTCACGCGCGTTCATCATCGCGTGCAACTACTTCTACGGCTCGCTGCACTTCATCGTGACCGCCGGCGTCATGATCTACCTGTACCGGCGCTGGACCGACGACTATCCCCGGTGGCGCAACACCCTCGGCATCGCCACCGGCCTCGCGCTCATCGGCTTCGCCTTCTTCCCCCTGCTCCCGCCGCGGCTCCTCGACAGCTACAGCCAGGTGCACCACCTCGGGATCCACTACGGGTTCGTCGACACCCTGGCCAAGGATCCCGCGTTCTGGTCGTTCAACTCGGGTGCGGTGAACAAGATCTCGAACCAGTTCGCAGCCATGCCCAGCGTGCACTGCGCCTGGGCCCTGTGGTGCGCGTGCGCCCTCGTGCCGCGGTTGAAGCACGTCTGGGCGAAGGTCCTCGCTGCGATCTACCCGGCGATGACGGTGACGGTCATCGTGGTGACGGCCAACCACTATTTCCTCGACGCGGTGGGCGGCTTCTTCGTCTTCGGGGTGGGATACGTGCTCGCCCGCATCTTCACCCGCGCCGGACGAGGGCCGGTCCTCGCGCCGGCGCGCGCGCCCGCCCACGGACCCGCGGCGACCTGACCGTCAGTCCTTGCGCGCCGCCAGGTGGCTGCGCACGAAGAACCCGATCGCGAAGCCCAGCAGGGCCGAGATCGCGATGACGAGGATCATCGGTGCACTCACGGTGTCGAAGAGCCAGTCGACCCCCACGTCATGCGTGTTCAACAGCGCGAACACCACGAGGAGGACCACGAACAGTCCGATCACGATGAGCTTGACGTTGACCTTACGGCCGTCGTCGTGCGGCGCGTTCGCTGTCATCCACCTACCCCCTCTTCGTGCGTGACCGTACTTTCTTCACAGGCTGTTCGCGCGAACGCATGTGCTTCTCCACCAGGTCGCGCACGCTGTCGCGCACGGCCTGGTCGGCGAGCGACAACTGCGCGTCGCGCGCGCTCACCATCGCCAGCCGACGCGGGGGCAGACCGGCGATGGTGACCGTCCGTACGCGCCGTAGCTCGGGCGGGATCGCGGTCTCGGGGAGGATCGATGCGTAGTTGCCGGCCACCACGAGGTCGGCGATGAGCCGGATGCCTTCGACCTCGACCGGTACGGTCAGGCTGATCCCGATCGCTTCGGCGGCGCGGTCGACCTCGATGCGCAGCGGGTTGGGGTCCGGCGGCAGCACCAGCGGGAACTTGGCGAACTCCGCCAGCGGTACCGGCTCGCTCGGCAGCTCGACATCCCGGCCGACGAGGCCGATGAGCTCCTCCTCGAGCAGGTGCTCGACGACGAGTCGGCGGTCGTTGACCGGCTCGGTGACGACGGCCTGCGCGAGCTCGCCGTCGACCAGCTCGGTGAAGAGCCGCTCCGACGCGCCTTCGTTGACCCGGAGGCGCACGCCCGGGGCGCGGTCGCGCAGGTCGGCGACCAGCGCGGGAACCAGCCAGCGACTCGCGGTACCGACCACACCCAGACGCGCGTACCCCGCGTCGAGCCCCTGCAGCAGCGCGAGATCGGCGCGCATCGCCTCGAGCTCGCGGTTGACACGACGCGCGCGGTCGAGCACGAGCAGACCGAACTCCGTGGGCTCCGCCCCCTTGCGGCTGCGCACGAGCAGCGGTACCCCGAGCTCGGCTTCGAGCTGGCGCACCTGGTCGGAGACGTTCGACTGGACGGTCGCGAGCGCGTCAGCGGCGGCGGTGAACGACCCTTCCTCGGCGATGGCGAGCAGCGTGTCGAGATGCCGGAGCTCCATGGGACCCTCCTGACGCCCATCGTTGGATCCGATGGATACCATCGAGTCTAACTGTTGGACAGATTCAGAACGACCGGGCAACATGGTGCGTGCAGGACGACTCGGGGAGTCGGTTCCCCCCACCGGCTCCCCGAATCTCCCGCCTTCCACGCAACTCACGGGGGTTTCCTGGTGTCCGCAACCGAAACTGTCTCGAGCCTGATCTTCACCGGCCCACTGACCTGGACCGGGACGGCCGCCTGCCGGGGTCAGAACGACCTCTTCTTCGCGCCGGCCGGGGAGCGGCCCGAGACCCGCAACGTCCGCGAGGCCAAGGCCCGCGCCGTCTGCGCCAACTGTGTGGTCCTGGAGCCCTGCCGCCAATGGGCCCGTGAGCACCGCGAGTACGGCTTCTGGGGTGGCGAGTCCGAAGAGGAGCGCGCCGCCGCCGGCTACCGCGTCGACATGCCCGTCGGCCGCGTCGCCCGGTATCCCAAGGGGAACGGCACCCCCGTCGAGCCCCGCACGCCGCGCGTCGCCTGAGCGACCCCAAGCGGGGTCCCTTCCCTGGTCGCTCCCTCGAGGTCGGCTCCGCTTCGTCTCGCTCCTTCGATGGTCGACTCCGCTCCGCCCACCGTGGCGGGATCGGATTGTCGCCGGTCGGCTCCGCTTCGTCTCGCTACACGTGGCGGCTGATGTAGCCACGCTTGCGGAACGTCGCGAGCATCGCGACGAGGAACCAGATCGCACCGGCCACGAGCACCGCACTCTCGGCGGCGGCGATCCCGATTTGGGTCCATGAGAGCCCGTCACCGGCAAGGACGCCCCGGGCCGCTTCGAAGACGTGCGTCGTGGGCAGCGCCTGCGCGACCGGCTGCAACGCGTCCGGGAGCGCGCTCACCGGGTAGAAGATCCCCGAGAGCGGCATGATCAGCGCGATCGCACCCCAGGCCAGGATCTCGGCACCCTGGCCGACGCGCAGGATGAGCCCGATCACGAACAGCGCGATGGCCCACCCGACCACCAGCAGGATGGCGACCAGCGGGATCAGCGCGAGACCGAGGCTGGTGACGTCGAACGCGAACAGCGCCAGCGCCACCAGCGACACGGTGGTGACGCCCATCGCCAGCTTGGCCAGGCCGAACAGCATCACGCCCGCGCCGTACTCCACCTCCCGGAGCGGGGTGGTGAGCAGGTTCAGCAGGTTGCTGGACCACGTCTCCTCCATGAACCCGGTAGAGAGGCTGATCTCGGCCTGGAACAGGACGTGGAACAGGATGATGCCGGCGAGCAGGAACCCGGCCGCCTGCTCGCCGTTGCCGCCGCTCTGAGTGCCGAAGTAGAGGCCGATCGAGCCGAAGAGGACGGCGTCGACCACCGGCCACACCACGACGTCGAACCAGCGTTGCGGCGCGCGGAGCAGCACGTACCAGTGCCGGCGGGCGATGGCCTTGACCCGTACCCATCTCACAGCCGTTCCTCCGCCGCCTGTTCCGCAGCCCGTTCGGCCAGGTGCAGGAACACCGCCTCGAGGTCGTCGCGGCCGAACGCGGCCGCCACCTCGGCGGGCTTCCCGTCGGCCACGACGTGACCGCCGGACACGAAGACCACCCGCTCACAGAGGCGCTCGACCTCGATCATGTTGTGGCTGGTGACGAGCAACGCCGTGCCCTCCTCGGCACACAGCCGCTCGAGGCCGTTGCGCACCCGCAGCGCGACGTCGGGATCGAGTGACGCGGTGGGCTCGTCGAGCACCAGCAGGCGGGGTTGGTGCAGCGTGGCCTTCACGATGCCGACGAGCGTCCGTTGCCCCGACGACAGCTCGTTGCCCATCGCACCCCCGAGGTGGGTGATGTCGAACCGGGCCAGGCCGAGCTCCACCTTCGCCGCCGGATCGCGCATGCCGTAGAGCTGGCCGAACAGCTGGAGGAACTCGCGCACCCGGAGGCGCTCGGGCAGCGGCAGGTACCCGGCGGCGAAGCCCACGCGCTCCATCGCCTGGCTCCGGTGACGCGGGAGCCGGTAGCCGCACACCTCGACCCACCCGGAGTCGGGTGAGACGACCCCGAGCAGCATCATCAACGTCGTCGTCTTGCCCGCGCCGTTCGGACCCAGGAGCGCGACGCGCTCGCCGGCGGCGACGTCGAGCTCGACGCCGTCGACGGCGCGGACGCGTTTGTACTGCTTCACCAGACCGCGTGCGCGCAGCACGAGGTCCCCGGCGACTTCGGGCATGCGGCGAGTCTCGCAGACCGCCCTGCCGGCGGGTCGAGGGATTCTTTTTGCCGGTGAGTCAGGCGAGAGCGGGCTCCGCCCGTCTCGCCGGTTGGGACGGAGTGAGCGGACGCGAGCGACGGGGATGTGTCAGTCGAGCCCGGCGAGGTGCTTCGCGTAGGCGATCGCGCGGCCGGGCTCGTAGGCGCGGTAGATCTGCATCTTCTCCGCCTCGATCGAACCCTCGGCGTGGACCGCGAGCACGGCGTGGTAGCCCCCGAAGTCGCGGGCGGTGAGGTCGCTGATCGTGTTGAGGAGGCGCAACCGTTCCTCGGCGGGTGCCTTGGCCCGGTAGAACTTCTCGAGCACCGCCCGGACGTCGGGGTTGGCCCAGTCGGCGCCGCCGGGGCCGGTCACGAGCAGGCCACCCGAGCAGTCCTGCACCAGCTCCAACGCCTCGTGGTAGCGGGTGGCGAAGGTGAACTTGGCCAGGTTGGTGGTGAGCGGGTCGGGATACGCGATGTCGTGCTCGCCCATCTGCGCCCGCAGCCCCGCCATCTCGGTGAGGGCGCGCACGGTCTCGGCGTAGACGATCAGCTGCGTGACCTTCTCCCGGATGTGGCCGGCGCGGGCCACACCGTTCATCTCCGCGATCAGCGCCGCCGTGCCGACGAGGGCGTCGAGCAGCGGGAGCTTGTACGACACCGCGGTGAAGCGGTGGAACTCGACGAACGCGTTGGAGACGACGCCCGCGAGCTCGGGTTGGCGGCACACGAAGACGCGCTCCCACGGCACGAACACGTCGTCGAACACGGTGAGGGTCTCGAGCATCTTGTGCTTCGACGAGATGGGGAACTCGAACGCGTCGTGGTCGCGGGCGCCGTACGCCGAGACGTACAGCGAGAGCCCCGGGGTGTCGACCGGGGTCGCGAACGAGACCGCGTAGTCGGCGTCGTCGGGGCCCATCGCCCGCGTGGGCAGCACGATGATCTCGTGCGCGTTCGCGCTGATGCTGGTGTGGCACTTCGCGCCCCGGACGACGATGCCGTCGGCGCGCTCCTCGACGACGTGGACGTAGAGGTCGGGATCGGCCTGCGCATGCGGCGGGAGGGAGCGGTCACCCTTGACGTCGGTCTGCGCGACCGCGACCGACAGATCGTGGTCGCGGCAGTGCTCGTAGTAGGCGACGGCCCGCTCGCGCGCCTCGCCCTCCAGCACCCGGAGCAGGCCGAACAATGCGTCGGAGCCGATCTCCTTCACCAGCGTCACCATCGTGCCGCCGAGGCCGGTGACCGTCTCGATCAACCGCGAGCGCGCCAACAGGTCGTCGGCCGAGTGCGGGATCGCGTAGTACGCGCTGTGTTCGCACCCGGTGTCGGGATCCTTCGCCACCGCAAGGTCGCGATAGAGCGGATCGTGCCCGATCTCGTAGTCGAGCGCGGCGTGGTCGACCGCGACACGGAGGTCGGGCTCCTCGAGGATGTCGGGCACCCGCCGCCCGCGGTACCAGAGGGTGCGGCCGTCGCGGAGCGAGGCGCGGTACTCATCGGCGGTCGTCAGGCCCATCGCGGCACTCTAGACGGCGGTCATAAGCTGACTCGATGACCGATGGCCTGGTCTGGGAGCAGCGTCC
>DATBBL010000002.1:0-3342 GCA_036271015.1 Acidimicrobiia bacterium | reverse complement strand
CTGGCTCCGCTTCGACCGGGCGTCGGCGGCCAAGCTCTCCTTCCTCATGAGCATCCCGATCACCGGCGGCGCCGCGATCTACAAGGGCGCCGAGATGTTCCGTGACGGTGGGATCCCGCCCGGCTTCGGCGCCGCCTTCTTCTGGGGCATCGTCGCCTCGCTGGTGAGCGGGTTCTTCGCGATCGCCTTCCTGCTCCGGTACGTGCGGTCGCACTCGTTCCTGCCGTTCGTGATCTACCGCGTGGTGCTCGGCGTCGGGGTGATCATCGTGTTCGGCACCGACATCCGCTGACCGTCGCCCGTCCGGTTCTGGCGGTGGTCAGGCGCCGCTGATCGACATGTCGCCGACCAGCAGGGTCATGCCCGCGGCGCCGCCGGGCAGCCAGGTGAGGTCGGCGCCGACGTGCACGATGTCGTGCAGCATGCGCTGCAGGGTGGACGCGATCGTGACCTCGCGGACCGGTTCGGCCAGCGAGCCGTCGCGTACGACCAGGCCGACCGCACCGACCGAGAAGTCACCGCTCACCGGGTTGGTGCCCGAATGGAGCCCGCTGACCGACTGCACGTAGAGGCCGTGCCCGACCGACGCCAGGATGTCCTCCGCGCTCAGCTCGCCGGGCACGAGGTGCAACGCCCGCGCGCCGACGCCGGGCGGCGACTTGAACCCGCCGCGCACCGCGGACCCGGTCGTACGCCCGCCGGCCCGCCGCGCGGTGTACACGTTGTGCAGCACTGCGTCGAAGCGGCCCCCGGCGATGAGCTCCACCCGGCGGGTCGGGACGCCCTCCGCGTCGTGGGTGGCGGCGCCGAACGCGTCGGCGAGGGTCGGATCGTCGACGAGGGTGATGCCCGGGCCGGCGACCTCCTCACCCTCGCGGCCCACGAACAGGGACCGGCCCTTGACGATCGCCTCGCCCGAGAGCGCGCCGCCGAGCAACGCGAGCACCGAGCGGGTAACCAGCGGGTCGAACACCACCGGCAGGCGCGCCGACAGGATCTGCTTCGCCCCCAGGAGGCGGACGGCCCGCTCGGCGGCGTCGTGCGCCGCGACCTGCGCGTCGATCTCGGCGAAGCTGTGCCCGGCCGAGAAGCCACTGCCGGTCTGGGTGGCGGTGCCCTCCCCCGCCATTGCGAACGCGGAGCACGAGCACACCGTGCGACGGGTCGCCGCCTCGAGGCCGAGCGAGTTCGCGACCGCCGCTTCGACCGCGGCGTCGCCGTAGGAGGCCGACTCCACCCCCCGCACGCGCGGGTCGGCGTTGCGGGTGGCGGTCTCGAGGTCGAGCGCGACGGCCACCTTGTCGGCGGTCGGGGTGCGGAGCACGTCGTCGCGCCAGAGGTCGAGCGTGGGCGGTTCCACGCCGTCGGCGTCGGCGGGCGCGGCGAGCGCGTAGGACTCGTCGGGGGCGCCGAAGGCGGCGTTGTCGCGCGCCTCGGCCACGGTCTCGGCGATGACGTCGGCGTCGAGCGAGCCCGCCCACGCGTAGCCCTGGCGGGCGTCGGCGATCACCCGGACCCCCACCCCCTCGACCTCGGCGACCGACAGCGACTCGACCTCGCCGCCGAACACCTTCACGTCGACGTCGCGGGTGCGCAGCACGTAGGCCTCGACCTGCTCGCCCGGACCGGCGTCGCCGGCCACGCGTCGGGCGAGACCCAGGAGGTCGACGTCAGTCACCGGCGGTGCCGCCCACGGTGAGCTCCGCCACCCGCAGGGTCGGCTGCCCCGACGAGACCGGGACCCCCTGGCCGTCTTTCCCGCAGGTGCCGGCCCACGTGTCGAAGTCGTTGCCGACCGCGTCGACCAACCGCAGGGTCTCGGGCCCGTTGCCGATGAGCTGGGCGGCGCGCACCGGCTCGGTGATCTCACCGTGCTCGATCATGTAGGCCTCGGTGATCCCGAACACGAAGTCGCCGGTGGCGGTGTCGACCTGACCGCCGCCGAGCGCGACGCAGTAGAGGCCGTGCTCGGTGTCGCGGATGATGTCGTCGGGCTCGTCGGCGCCCTCGAGGAGGAACGTGTTGGTCATGCGCACCATCGGCAGATGCTGGTAGGTCTCACGCCGGCCGTTGCCGCTGCTGGCGCGTCCGTGCTTGCGGGCCCGAACGAGGTCCCACATGTAGTCGGTCAGCACCCCGTGCTCGATGAGCACGTTGCGCTGCGCGGGCGAGCCCTCGTCGTCGATCGCGTAGGTGCCCCACTCGCTCCCGTAGGTGCCGTCGTCGACCACCGTGACGAGCGGCGAGGCGACGAGATCCCCCACGTGCCCGCGGAACACCGAGGCTTCCTTGTCGACCAGGTCGGCCTCGAGGCCGTGGCCGCACGCCTCGTGGAACAACACCCCGCCCGCGCCCCGGCGCAGCACGACGGGCAGCTTCCCCCGCGGCGCCGGTCGCGCCCGCAGCATGGTGAGGGCCCGTTCGGCGGCGGTGCGCGCCACCTCCTCCGGATCGATCTCGTCGAAGATCTCGAACCCGAGGGTGCGCCCGGGGGCCTCGCTGCCGGTCTGCATGCCCGTATCGCCGACCGCCACGCAGTTGACCCCGAAACGGGTGCGGACCCGGTCGTCCTCCACCAGCAGGCCGTCGGAATTGGCGATGAGCACCCGGCGCCGGCCGTCCGCATACGACGCGCTGACCTGCCGGATCGAATCGCTCACCGAGCGGGCGGCGTGATCGGCCCGCTCGAGCACCTCGGCCTTCCGGGCCTTGGCCACCGTCTCCGGCAACACCAGGACCTCGTGTGCCGGGCGGGTCTCGCGCCGTTCGAGGGCCGCGACCCGGGTCTCACCTTCCGATCCCTGCGCCGCGGCCGCGGCCGCGTCGGCTGCCGCGCGCAGCCCGGCCTCACTGAGGTCGGCGGTGTGGGCGAACCCCGTCGACTCACCGCGCACGACGCGGATGCCTGCGCCGCGCTCGCGGCCCGACACGAATTCCTCGACCTTGCCGTCGTCGAGGCGCGCGGTCGCGGTGCGACGATCCTCGGCGAACACCTCGGCGAAGTCACCGCCGTGGCGCAGCGCAGACTGGAGCGTTCGTTGGAGTACCGCTTCTTCGATCAAGTCGCCTCCTGCGGGGGTTGTCTATCGTAGGCCGATGCCTCTGCGTCCCGGTCTGTCGGCTGCCGTCGACCTCGTCGTCACCGAGGGCGACACCGCGCTCGCGCTCAAGACCGGCGACGTGCCCGTGCTGGCGACACCGCGCGTCGTGACCCTGGCCGAGGAGGCGACGGTCCGCGCGGTCGACGGCGAGCTCGCCGAGGGCACGACGAGTGTCGGCTACCGCGTGCAGCTCGACCACCTCGCGCCCACCGCGGTCGGCGGCCACGTGCACGCGGAGGCG
>DATBBL010000001.1:0-5337 GCA_036271015.1 Acidimicrobiia bacterium | reverse complement strand
ATCCAGATCGCCGGAGACCGCGTTGCGGCCGACTTCGAGCCCGGCAGTGAGGGCACGTGGAGCGACTTCGCCGGCCAAAGGCTCGAAGGCGACGTCTCCAACGGCAACGTGCTCTTCGCCGAGAAGGGTGGCGTCGAGGCTGCCGTGAACGTCGGGAACGAGACCTTCTACGAGATCATCGTCGAGCTCAAGGACTAGGCCGCTCCACCGATCTATCCCTTCCAGCAGCCGAGGATCGTCATCGCGACGCTGGATGCCACGTCGGCGGGGCTGAGGTGGAGCTTGCTGAACTGCGCCGGCAGCTTCCCCGCGTCCACGTCGAGGACGTTGTTGTCCTTGCGGACGACCATGGAGCCGTCCGCGGTGAGGTACGCGCCGTCGCCCATGGGAACGTCGTCGGGGAGCCGGTTCAGCAACGTGCCGAGTGCGTTGAAGTACTGGGTCGTGGCGGCACGGTCGGCGAGCTGTTTGACCGACACGGTGAAGGAGCCGGTCGGGTACTGGTAGGTGCAGGAGTAGAGCTGGTTCGTCCAGGTCGGTTTGGTCACCGCGGCGGGCTTGATGGCGAGGACGCCGGCGATGTCGTGTTGCGCCTCCTTGGCGCACACCATCTTCGCCTTCTTCGTGGGGGTCGCGAGCGGGGCTCGCGGCGGGGTCCCGGCCGCCGCGCTTCCTCCCGCGGCGAGGATGACGGCGAGGACGACGGCGCCGACAGCCCATCCGAGGGGCCGGGCCCGATGCGCCCTCGGCGCTTCGGTGGCTGCTCGGCGGCGTGACCATTCCATCGGCATCGACCTTACGGCCGTCGCTGGTCGCGATGGTCGCGGGTGCCGGCGTCGACGTCTCGGGAGGCCGGTGCGGATTCCGGTGATTCAGGGGAGCGGCGGAACTTTTCGGCCGGGACGTCCGTCTACCTAGTGATGCTGTTGGCGCTCTTCGGCCCGCCCGCGGCCGGGACGGCGTGCGCCGCTCGTACCCGTCGATGCGGTGACCGTCGGTCGTGCCAATGACCCGACCACCCAGGAGCACGACGATGGACGTTCGAGGTCCCCGAATCCCGGCAGTGGCGGCGACCGCGCTCGGAGTCGTCGTGGCGGTCGCGCTCGGCGCCGGCGCGGCGTGGGCCCATGTCGTCGTGCAACCGCCGTCGTTGCCGAAGGGAGCGTCGGACGCGATCTTCAGCTTCTCGACCCCGAACGAGTCGACGAATGGCTCCAACGTGACGGGGCTCGAAGTCGACTTCCCGACCAACACGCCATTGCTGTCGGCGTTGGCGCAGACGAAGCCGGGCTGGGACGCGACCGTGGTCACCGCGAAGCTCCCGAAGCCCGTGACGACCGACGACGGCACGATCTCCGAAGCGGTCTCGAAGATCACCTGGACCGCCACCGCAGGAGGGATCCCGCCCAACCAGTTCGATCTGTTCACGGTCTCGGCCGGGCAGCTCCCGTCGAACACCGGCTCGCTCGAGTTCAAGGCGATCCAGACGTACAGCGACGGGACGAGCGTCAGCTGGATCGAAGACACGGTGAAGGGGGCGCCGGCACCGGAGCACCCCGCGCCCATCTTGAAGCTCACCGGAAAGGCCAAGAAGAAGTAGGCGGCCAGAAGGGAGGCGCATGCACCGCGCGCGCCTCGTCAAGCGCCTCGTGTTCGTCATCGGCACGGCGGCGGCCATCATCATCGCGAGCGCCACGCCGGTGTTCGCCCACGCGGTCCTCCTCCAGACCTCCCCGACGGCGGGGCAGGTCCTCCTCAAGCCACCACGCGAGGTCAGCCTGCGCTTCGACGAGCCGGTCGAAGCCTCGCTCGGAGCCGTGCGCCTCTACGACAGTCGCGGGCGGCGCCTCGACACCGGCGCGACGACCAAACCCTCCGCACAGGTGGTCGCGGTCCCGGTCCGGAGCAGCTTGCCCGGAGGGGCGTACGTCGTGACCTGGCGCGTGATCTCCGCCGACTCGCACCCGGTGCAGGGCTCGTTCACGTTCCAGGTTGGTACCGGCGCGAACGCGACCGCTCCCGCCGTGCAAGCACTCGCCGGAAACCTGCTGAGCAAGACCGGCGGGAGCAAGGCGGTCGGGGTCGTCTATGGCGTCGCACGTTGGCTCGTCTTCGCCGCGTTGGCGTTGCTGATCGGCAGTGTCGCATTCGTCGTCCTGATCTGGCCGCGCGGTGTGCGGTCGCGCCGCGTCCGGGCGCTCGTCTGGACCGGGTGGACCGCGCTCGTCGTCGCGACACTGGCGTCGTTCCTGCTGGAAGGCCCGTACGGCGCGGGGCTCGGACTCAGTGCGGTGTGGAAACCGAGCGTCATCGGTGATGTCATCGATACGCACTTCGGACACGTGCTCATCGTGCGACTCCTGCTGCTCGTCCTCGCATTCCCGCTGCTCCGCACCCTGCTCCGCGCTCCGCAGGATCCGACGTCGCGTCGTCGTTCGACACGGTGGCGCGTCGCGGCGGGCGTGCTCGCCGCTGGGGTCGTGCTCACGGTCGGCCTCGCCGGACACGCCGACGTCGGCAGCTTCGTCCCGCTCGCGCTCATCAGCGACTGGCTTCACCTCAGCGCCATGTCGCTCTGGGTCGGGGGCCTCGTCGTCCTTGCCGTCGCGGCGCTCGCGCAGTGCGACCTCGACGAGCTCGACACCATCGTTCCGCGCTTCTCCCAGGTCGCGCTCACCTGCGTCTGCGCGCTCATCGTCACCGGTGCGTACCAGACCTGGCGACAAGTCGGCGGCCTCGAAGCCTTCCGACGGACCGACTTCGGCCAGCTCCTCATCATCAAGCTGGCAATGTTCGCGGTGCTCCTCATCGTCGCCACCCGCAGTCGCGCCATCACCCAGTACTTGTTCCGTCCGCCGATCCCGGATGCTGAGCTGGTCCCCGTCGTGTCCGGTGGTGCCGACGACTACACGCTCGAGCGGCCGATCCGCCCCCATGCCTCGGACGACGATCCCGACGAGATGTTCGACGACGACTATGAACGGCGCACGCTCCGGCGCATGGTCGGCTTCGAAGTCGTGCTGGCCGTCGCAATCCTCGTGGTCTCCGCGCTGCTGGTGAACGCACAACCCGGACGCACCGCGCTCAAGACCCTCGCCTTCTCCGGCGGCTCGACCGGCGTCACGCTGAAGTCCGACACGATCTGGGTCGATCTCACCTTCGCTCCCGGAACCGTCGGGGCCAATGACATCCACATCAACACGCTCCGCCCGTCCGGCGCGCTGATCACCCCACTCGACCTGAAATTGACTCTCGACCAGCCCGCCAAAGGCATCGCCCCGCTCGACGTCCCGGTCATCAGCGCCGGGCCCGGCCACTACATCGCCACCGGCGTCACCATCCCGCTCACCGGCCGATGGCGCGTCACCGCCCGCGCGCTCCTGACCCCCATCGACGAAGCCACCGTCGTCGGGACCGTAGACATCCGGTAGCCCGGACGACACTCGCAGTACCGGACGCGCAGTACGGAACGCGCGTGGAGCCGGGCGCGGCCTTCGGGGCATACAGTGCTGCCTCCGGAGGGGAGCGGCACGGAGCCATCATCAGAGGTGCTCCAGGTCGAAGAGGGAACGCGGAGAGGAGTGGCATGGTGGAGGTCGGGGCCCGGGCCATCGGGGCGAGAGTCCTTCGAGTCGAGGATCCGCGCATCCTCACCGGGCGGGGCCGCTACGTCGACGACATCACGCTCCCCGGAATGCTGCACGCCGCGTTCAAGCGCAGCACGGTGCCGCACGGACGGCTGCTGTCGGTCGACGTGTCGGCGGCGCGGGAGCTCCCCGGTGTCGTCGCCGTCTACACCGGCGAGGACATGACCGGGCTCACCCACGCCGTCGCCCCCGGTGCCGCGATCGGCATGCACCTCATGCCCGGGCTCCACGCACCGGCGGTCTACGCCCTCGCCACCGACAAGGTGCGTTACGTCGGCGATCCGATCGCGTTGGTCGTGGCCGACGACCGCTACATCGCCGAGGACGCGCTCGAGCTGATCGAAGAGGACATCGACTGGCTCGACCCCGTTGTCAGCTACGACGACGCCCTCGACGAGTCCAAGCCGCCGCTGTTCGACGAGCTCGACGACAACGTCGCATTCCGGAGCGAGATGACGGTGGGCGACGTCGACGGCGCGTTCGCCAAGGCCGACCGCGTGGTGCAGGCGAGCATCTGGGTGCACCGCCACCAGCCCGTCCCCATGGAGACCCGCGGCCTCATCGCGTCCTACGACCGCGCCTCCGAGCAGCTGACCCTCCACTCGTCGACCCAGTCCCCGCACATGCTCCGGATGCTGCTCCCGGGCCAGATCGACGTGCCGATGGAGAAGATCCGCGTGCTCGCCGACGACGTCGGGGGCGGGTTCGGCCTGAAGAACGGGGTGCAGCGCGACGAGGTCGCCGTGATCGCGGCGTCGATCGATCTCGGCCGCCCGGTCAAGTGGATCGAGGATCGGCTCGAGCACCTCGCGGTGGGTGGCCAGGCGCGCGAGGAAGGTGCCGACATCGAGGCCGCGGTCACCGCCGACGGCGTGCTGCTCGGCGTGCGTATGGACGCCAAGCTCAACCTGGGTGCCTACGGATGCGATCCGTTCAACGGCGCCATCTTCGTCGGGTCCCTCAGCGGCGCGTTCCAAGGCCCGACCCGCGTCGAGGGCATCGCCGCGCAGCACCTCGCTGTGTTCAGCAACAAGGCGACCTACGTGTCGTACCGAGGTCCGTGGGCGACCGGTGACTTCCTGCGCGAGCGCCTCCTCGACACCATCGCCCGGGAGCTGGACCTCGATCCGCTCGACGTCCGTCGCCGCAACTACGTCCAGCGGGACGAACCACCGCTCGCCATGCTCACCGGTCAGCCGTTCCTCGCCGTCACCACCCAGGAGCAGGTCGAGGAGGCGGCGCGCATCGTCGACTGGCCGGGCTTCCGGCAACGCCAGGCGGACGCCCGCCGCGACGGCCGGTACCTGGGGATCGGCATCGCCGCGTACCTGGAAGCCGCGCCGGGGCCGAGGGCTCCCGGCCAGGAAGACATGGGCGCGATGATCATGGGCAAGGAGGCCGCCCACGTCTCGCTGGAGGACGACGGCCACGTCCGGATCGTCACCCGCCAGCAGCCGCACGGGCAGAGCCACGAGACGACGTTGACGCAGGTCGCGGTCGACGAGCTCGGTGTCAGGGCGGAAGACGTGAAGGTCGTGTTCGGCGACACCGACGTGACGCCGTTCGCGCTCGTCGGCACCGGAGGCAGTCGCGCGGCGACGTTGGCGAACGGCGTCGTGCTGCACGCATCGCGCGAGCTGCGCGAGCGGATCCTCGCCCTGGCCGAGGACGTGATGGAGGCCAGCGCCGC